>CAIWNX010000147.1 GCA_903914175.1 uncultured beta proteobacterium
GCATGCCCGAGATCGCCGCCATGGGCGCGATGGAGCGCCTGGACATGATGCTCAACGACTCGATGTACGGCATCATCTTTCGCGACATCAACATGCAGCGCACCTTCATCGACCAGTTCTTCTCGCGCATGGTCAACGCCTTTGCCGGCGTCATCATCAACACCGGCGAGGACAACTACCTCACCACCGCCGACGCGTTTGAGGCCGCGCACACGGTGCTGGCCTCGCAACTGATCAACGAGCAGTTCGCGGTGCTCTCGGGGCTGAAACCAGAGCAGATGGGGCTGGGCCATGCGTTTGAAATTCACCCCGAGATGGAGAACGGCTTTCTGTGGGAGCTGGCGCACGCGCAACTGGCGCGCCAGGTGTTCCCCGATGCCACGCTCAAGTACATGCCGCCGACCAAGCACATGACGGGCAACATCTTCAAGGGCCAGGTGCAGAACACGCTGTTCAATGTCGTGAGCAGCGTGACGCAGCAGAACATCCACCTGCTGGGCATGATGACCGAGGCCATCCACACGCCCTTCATCCAGGACCGCTTCCTCTCCATCCAGAATGCGCGCTACGTCTTCGGCACGATGAAGGACCTGCATTCAGAGATCGAATTCAAACGCGGCGGCCAGATCGAGCAGCGCGCGCAGGCGGTTTTGCTTGACGCCGAAAAAATGCTGGCAACCGTCGAGCACATCGGCCTGCCCGCCGCGATTGGCCAAGCCATGTTCGCCGAGATCGCACGCACGCCCAGCGGCGGCAAGGGACTGGACGGCGTTGTCGAAAAAGCTGCTGATTACTACAACCCGTTTCCAGACCTAATGTTGGTAGAAGGAGCCCGCCATGGGTGATACCAAAATTCCCGAAAAATGGGTCCGCCCCTACGGCGACACGCTCGACGACGGGCGCATGCAGCTCTCATTCACGCTGCCGGTAGCGCTTGACGAAACCAGCAAGGAAGGCGCGAAGCGACTGGCGGCGCAGATGGGCTTGCAGGAGCCGGCCGTCGTGCACGCTGAGGACATGGGCCAGGGCTTTAGCTTCTACGTCGTCTACGGCCAATGCCAGCACCGAGTTGACCTCTCCACTCTGCAGGTCGCCAAGCCGGACTACGAGGTGCTGGACAAGGCCGGCGTCGATGCGCTGATCGCGCGCAGCATGGGCCGGCGCATGGTGGTGATTGGCGCCTGCATCGAGACCGACGCGCACACGGTGGGTATCGACGCCATCATGAACATGAAGGGCTTCAACGGCCACAAGGGTCTTGAGAGCTACCACCAGATTCGCGCCATCAACCTCGGCGCGCAGGTTGATTCCGAAGACCTGGTGGCGCGCGCCATCGAAGAAAAAGCCGACGTCATTCTGGTGTCGCAGGTGGTGACGCAGAAAAACATCCACCTCGACAACCTGACCAAGCTCGGCGACCTGCTCGAAGCCGAAGGCCTGCGCGACAAAGTGATACTGGTCGTGGGTGGCCCGCGCATCAGCCACGAGTTGGCCAAAGAGCTCGGCTACGACGCCGGCTTTGGCAGTAAGAGCTACGCCGAGGATGTGGCATCCTTTGCCATTCACGAGTGGATCAAACGGAACCCCTAAAAACCATGGAAAACTACACCAGCCTGATCCGTCTGCGCATCAGCGCGCACGACGCCCACTATGCCGGCAACCTGGTCGACGGCGCCAGGATGCTGCACTTGTTCGGCGACGTCGCCACCGAGTTGCTGATCCGCAGCGATGGCGACGAGGGCCTGTTTGTCGCCTACGACAACGTCGAGTTTTTGGCGCCGGTTTACGCGGGTGACTACATCGAGGCCAGCGGGCGCATCGTCAGCATGGGCAAGAGCTCGCGCAAGATGGTGTTCGAGGCACGCAAGGTCATCGCCTCGGCAGGTCTGACAGGCCAGCCCTCGGCCGCCGATGTACTGGCCGAGCCGATCGTCGTTTGCCGGGCCTCGGGTACCTGTGTTGTGCCGGTTGCTTGCCAGCGCAAGCAACCCCTGAAATCCCTGGATCCCGGATCAGGTCCGGGATGACAAATACCAGAATGACGACCTTGACTTGTCATTGCGGACTCGATCCGCAATCCATGGATCCCGGATCAGGTCCGGGATGACAATTTCCGTGTCCGAAACGACAACTCCTAAATCAACCATGCAAAAACTCATCATCACCGCTGCCCTGACCGGCGCCGAAGTCACACGCGAACAGCAACCGGCGCTGCCGGTCACGCCGCAGGAAATCGCCATCGCCGCCGAGGAATGCGCGAAGGCGGGCGCCTCCATCGTGCACCTGCACGCGCGAGAGGCGGACGGCACACCGACGCAGGACCGCGAGACCTACCGCAGAATCATTGCTGCCATCCGCGAACGCTGCGACGTCATCGTGCAGGTCTCGACCGGCGGCGCCGTTGGAATGACATCGGCTGAGCGGCTGGCACCGGTGACATTGGCACCGGAGATGGCGACACTCTCCATGGGCACGGTCAATTTCGGCGATGATGTTTTCATGAACCACCCGGCCGACATGGAGACTTTTCTGCACGCGATGCAGCAGCACGGTGTGAAACCCGAATTCGAAATCTTTGATACCGGCATGATCACGACCCTCAACCGCTGGCTCAAAAAGGGTTTATTGCAAGGCCCGCAGCATGTGGACTTCGTGCTCGGCATCCCCGGCGGCATGGCCGGCACGCCACAGGCGCTGCTGTACATGGTTGAGCAATTGCCCCCCGCTGCCACTTGGACAGTTGCCGGCATCGGCAGCGCGCAATTGCCGCTGGGCACGCTGGCCATCCTGCTCGGTGGCCACGTGCGTGTCGGCTTCGAGGACAACGTTTACTACCGCAAGGGCGAACTCGCCAGCAGCAACGCGCAACTGGTCTCGCGCATCGCGCGCATCAGCGAAGAACTGAATCGTCCGGTGGCAACGCCGGCGCAGGCACGCGCCATTCTGGGTCTGACGCAGTCGTGAAAAAGCCCCGGGGCTGCGAGGCACCGGGGCTCTTGTTGAAGCGCGTAGCCCGTATGGAGCGCAGCGCAATACGGGGTTGGCAGTACACCCGCCCCTGCTGTTGCGCTTAGTTGAAGCTGTAGCGGCCCAACAGGTTGAATCGGCTCAGATCGCCGGTCTGACCATCGAAGGTGGTGCGCTGGCCACCAATGTATTCAGCACCCAGGTCAACATTCTTGATTGGGGTGTAGAAAAAATTCAGGTGCCACTGTTTGAGACTCTTGTTGCCTGGCCAGCCCAGCGACGCATAAGGTGCAGCCGCGTTGATCTGCGACTCCACCGAGCCGTAGGCCAGCGTGCCACGCAGTTGCGAACTGAAATTATTGGTCAGACCCAGCACATAGCCGCGCGAACGGTCCAGCAGGACCGCACCCGTGCTGGCATCCGGGTAATTGGCGCCCATCATCAGCGCGTTGTCGTTGTCGCCATCGACTTGCGCAAACTGACCCATGACCGTCATGCTGTCGGTGAGCTTGTAGGAGCCACCAAAGCCATAACCCGTGCCGTTCTTGCTCAGGTCACCAAAACGCTGCTCATGCGCGACAAAACGCACATTGAAAGCGCCGCCCCAGTCGTAGCTCTTGCTGGCTGCCAGCACCAGGTTCGGACGCTGCGCGCCGTCCGACGGATTTTCCAACGCCACCTTAAAGCTCGCGCCAGTTGGCGTGTTGTAGGTGTAGCGGATCTGGACCGGACGCGAGAACGGTTGCCCAACCGGGCCATTGAAGTCAACCGTTTCCGGGCCGTCATCCAGGTCCATGAAGGTAGACCAGGTCTTGCCAATCAGCCAGCCAGCGTATTCTCCGTATGCATGGCGAACGCGAAAACGGTCACGGTTGCACTCGCTGCCGCAGTAAGCATAGAAGTCACCTTCCAGCTGCGTATGCACCGCGCCCAAAGCACTCGGGGTTGAGGTTTCAATACCGAAGCGCGAGGTCTGTGCCGTCAGCACCGATTTGCCTTCGGTGTAGCCGGCTGAACCCTTGAGCGGCTGTTCCATCACGTTGGTGAACAGATCACCCGGCGCTGTGCCCTTGAGGTCCTTGATCAGGTTGCCTTCGACAAAGCCATAGACGCGCACCGAAGTTTCGCTGCCTGGCATGCGGAACGAACTGCCCATATCGCCCAGCACCACAGATTCCTTGCCTTGGAGTTCGACCTGGTCAGCCAGATCGGAAACTTCTTTCTTGGTCGGCATCGAGCTCTTGAGCTCGGCGATGGCCTTTTGCAGAACCTGCAACTGGTCTTCCAGCGCCTTGATGCGGGCTGCATCGTCGGCGTAAGCACTGCTCAGAACGCCGGCGCTCAAGCCAGCAGCCAACAGGGCCAAAACGAGTTTGTTAACTTTCATGGTGATTCCTCTAAGTATGTAATCAATTTCAAAAATGTCGATTGCTTGCGACTGAACTTGCGCCCCTAACCGGGTCGCACCTGCGATAAAAAGGCCTTGGCACGCGCATGGTCCGGATTCGAAAAAAACGCTTCCGGTGTGGTGTCTTCGAGAATGACGCCCAGATCAAAAAAGATCAGCCGGTCCGCCACTTCACGGGCAAAGCCCATTTCGTGGGTCACCACCAGCATGGTGATGCCGGTATGCGCCAGTTCACGCATCACGGCCAGCACTTCATTGACCATTTCAGGATCGAGCGCCGAGGTCGGCTCATCGAACAGCAGCACCTTGGGGTCCATCGCCAGCGCGCGGGCAATCGCAACGCGTTGCTGCTGCCCGCCCGACAACTGAACCGGGTACTTGTGCGCCTGATCCTTCAGGCCGACCCGCTCCAGCAGCGCCAACGCCTTGGCTTCGGCATCGGCTTTGGCCATCTTGCGCACGCGCATCGGCGCCAAGGCGACGTTTCTCAGAATGGTCAGGTGCGAGAACAGGTTGAAGTTCTGAAACACCATGCCGACCTCACGCCGGATGGCGTCGAGGCTCTTCAAATCGTCGTTGAGTTCGATGCCGTCGATCCGGATGCTGCCGCCGTCGTGCGATTCCAGCCGGTTCAGGGTCCGCAAAAAAGTGGACTTACCCGAACCCGAGGGTCCGATGATGGCCGTGACCTGTCCTTCGTAGAAGGTCGCCGTAGCCCCCTTGAGCGCGCAGAACGTGCCAAAGTGCTTGTCCACATTGCGGGCCTCGATGATGGGCTTGAGAGTGCCTTGCGTATTCATCATCGTCTCCTAGCGCTTTCTGCCAACGTCAAGCTTGACCTCCAACGCCGACGTCAGCGAAGTGAACGCCGTTGTCAGAATCAGGTAGATCGTCGCTGTCGTCAGAAACACCGGAATCGGCTGGTAGCTCGAGGCCTGCACGCGGTAGCCGATCATGGTCAGTTCCACCACACTGATGGCATAGGCCAGCGACGAGTCCTTGACCAGCGAGGCCAGGTTGTTCGCCAGTGCCGGCAAGGCCACCCGCATGCTTTGCGGGAACACGATGTCCATGAAGGTCTGGAACGGTGACAGGCCCAAAGCCTTGGCGGCCTCAATCTGCCCATGCGGCACGGCCAGAATACCGGCTCGCACGCACTCCGTGTTGTAAGCACCGATGTTGATCGCCAGGGCAATCGCGGCGCAGGCAAAGTCCGACGGCTGCATCGAATCCGGCAGCAACTGCGGTGAGGCAAGCCACACGAACAGAATTTGCAGGAGAAGCGGCGTGCCACGGATCAGCCAGACGTAAAAATCACAGACCCAACGCAAGGGCAGAAACGAAGACAGCTTGCCAAGCCCGGCCACAACACCGATTACCATGCCCGAAAGCCCGGAGACAAAGGTCAGCAACACGGTGATCCGTGCACCTTCCGTAAACTCCTTGGCCGCCGGTCCGATCGGCGCAGGCGCCATCGATAACGGCAGGGCCAGACCCCACAAGACGAGCAGGAGTCCGATCATGGCCGCAAACATGGCCAAACCGGGGTGTTGCTTGCTCCAGTTCATGACGTCAAACTTCAGCGGCAGGCAATGTCAGACTGGAAGTATTTGGTCGACAGGGTCTGGTAGGTGCCGTTCTTCATAACGTCAGCCAGCGCCTTGTTCAACTGGTCCATTAATTCCTTGTTGTTTTTGCGCATGATCATCGAGATGCGCTCGACAAACACCATGTCACCGGTAATGGCGCCGGTGCCGGGGTTTTTGTCCAGGGTGGCTTTGACCACGTACTTGTCAGAGATCCAGGCGTCATACTTTTTGGCCTTGAGCGCGGCAAAGTTGGCGGCTTCGTCCTTGTAGGTCTTGATTTCGCCAATGCCGTCGATCTTCTTGGCCGCATCGAAATAGGTGGTGGCGATCTGCACACCAACCGACTTGCCCTTCAGACCGGCCACCGTCAGCGGGCCACCGGGCAGGGAAACGATCTGGCCACCCGAGCAGTAGTGCGGGTTGGCAAAATCAACCGCCTTGGCGCGCTCTTCGGTATAACCGTGCGAAGCAATGGCAAAGTCAAAACGGTCCTGGCGGATCGATGCGAGTTGAGCGTCGAAGGACACCACGCGCCAGTCGAGCTTGAGACCCATCTGCTTGACGATGGCTTCGGCCAACTCGACTTCAAAGCCGGTCAGCTTGGGGCCGTCGAAATAGTTGAATGGGTAGTACTGGCCTTCGGTCGCGACCACAATCGTGCCCGCATCCTTGATGACTTTCCAGTCACGCGCCTGAACATTGCCGCTCAAAAGCATGCCTACGCAGCATGCCGCTCCGAAGAGCTTTGTAAAAAATCGCATTACATCTCCTGTGAACAAAAAAAAGTTGCTTGCGAAAATCCGCAATCAACACCCTTGCTTTGGGGACCTCTTGAGAACCGCAGCCCCCACTTACCCCCTGTCGATATTGATCGAGGCCTTGAACCGGTTGACCCGGTTCCACGCCTCGAAAAACACCGGCAAAGTTTACTCCCGGCAATTGCACCTAAACGACGAACAAGTGCCATTTCCCTCATGGTTTCCCCTTGCCCGTTCAACCCTGATGGACTTCGGCAACCACGCCACTCAACGGGCCATCGCCGCCAGCAATGGCAACACGTGAATCGGCTTTTGCTTTGGAATCGAGCATGGGCAGCAGTTGCACGGCAATCATGCTGGCAAAGATAAGGCCGCAACCTGCCAGGCCCGCGACGTTGAGCCGGTCACCCATCAGGACAAACCCAAACAGCGCCGCAAACAGGGTTTCCGATGACAAAAGAATCGCGGCATCGGCCGCATGCGCCCAGCGCTGCGCCACCACCTGGGCCGTAAACGCCACGCCAACCGACAGAATCCCGGTGTAGGCCAGCGGCCCGGCGGCAGCCTGCAGGCCGGCCAGGCTGACCGGCTCGAAACCCGCAGTCCAGAGCAAGGCCAACACCCCGCAAACGGCGAACTGTCCGCCGGCCACCAGAAAGGGAGCCGCCATGCGGTGGGCCACGCGGCCGACCAGCAAAACATGAATCGCCCACGGGATGGCAGAGCCGATCACCCACAGATCGCCCCGGCTGATAGAAAAACTCTGCGCTCCGGAAAGCAGATAGGCGCCCACGACGCTGCCCAGGGCGCCAAGCCAGACCGACCAGTGCGGCAGATGACGCAGCCAGAGCCAGCCAAGAATCGGCACCAGCGGCACATAAAGCGCTGTCAGGAAACCGGCATTGGTGGCGGTGGTGCTCATCAGGCCGATTTGCTGCATGGCCGAGCCCAGCAGCAGCAGGCCGCCCAGACCCGCAATCTTGAAGCCATCGATTCGCCGCAGCGCTCGGCCCTCGCGTTGCAGGCTACGCCACTCCATCCACATCAAAGGCGCCACGACCAGTGAACCGATCACAAATCGCACGCCGGTAAAAGTCATGGGACCGACGTGCGCCATGCCATAGATCTGAGGCACGAAGGCCGAACCCCAGATCAGCGCGACAAGAATCAACAACAGGTTGGCACTGAAACGGGACATGGGGGCGTATCTTCTCGGAATGGAAACATCAGCGCGCGATTATGCAGCGCCTCATGCACCAGACTTGCGCATCAGCGTACTTTTTCCGAACAGACTTTCGATCAGATCAACCGCCAGTTCAGCGGTCTGGTTGCGCACATCGAGCGCCGGGTTGAGTTCGACCACGTCGAGCGAAGCCAGCCGTCCGGTGTCGGCAATCATTTCCATGCACAACTGCGCCTCGCGGTAAGTCGGGCCGCCGCGCACCGTGGTACCGACGCCGGGCGCATCGGCGGGATCCAGAAAATCGACATCGAGACTGACGTGCAAGTGCGTGTTGGCATCGACCAAGGCCAACGCAAGCTCCATGCCATGGCGCATGCCCATCTCGTCGATGTAGCGCATGTCGAAGACTTCAATGCCCATATCGTGCACCAGGCGCTTCTCGCCGGCGTCGACGCTGCGGATGCCGATCTGACGAAGCTCTTTGGGGCGCAGCGCCGGCCCGGGCACGCCAATGTCGATCAGCTCCTGCGGCCCATGTCCGAGCAGGCAAGCCACCGGCATGCCGTGGATGTTGCCGCTGGGCGTGAGGGTTGCGGTGTTGAAATCGGCGTGCGCGTCAAACCACAGCACGCGCAGTTTCTTGCCCTGCTCGCGGCAGCGCCGCGCCACCGCGCTGATGGAGCCGATCGCCAGGCTGTGGTCGCCACCGAGCATGATCGGCAGACGGCCAGCGGCCAACTCGGCATACACGGCTTCATGCACCAATTGATTCCATTGCACCACTTCAGGCAGGTGCCGAAAACCATTGACTGCCAGCTGCCAGGGATTGGCCGGGCCTGCCAGATTGCCGCAGTCCTTGACATCCAGCCCAAACTGCGCGATCGCCTGCGCGACGCCAGCCACGCGCAGTGCTTCCGGTCCCATGCGCGCACCCAGCGTGCCGGCACCGATGTCGGTTGGTACGCCGATCAGGCTGACGTCACCATTGGCCGGCTTCGCAGCGCGCAGCTCGCCCAGGCTAGTGGCATTGATCTTGTCGGTAATCACGGTGATCACTATAGCCGAGCCAAACAAGGCGTCAGCTATCAATGCCAGAATGGCAGCATGAATGAAACCTGCCGCCTGTCATGACCGACGTCCTGAGCGAACTCGACCGCATCGACATCAAGATCCTGCGCTGCCTGCAGGAAGACGGGCGCCTGTCAAATCTGAAGTTGGCAGAAGCCGTCGCGCTGTCACCGACCGCCGTGCTGGCGCGCGTGCAACGCCTGACGAAAGACGGCTACATCCTGGGTTACGAAGCGCGTCTGAACCCGCTCAAGCTCAGCGCCGGACTGATGGTGTTTGTGGAAGTGCTGCTCGACCGCACCACGCCCAATGTGTTTGAAGCCTTCAAGGCCGCCGTGCAGGTGCGCGCCGAGATCATGGAATGCCACATGGTGGCCGGCGGCTTTGACTACCTGCTCAAAACCCGCATGGCCGACATGAGCGCCTACCGTGAATTTGCCGGCACCGTGCTCTGGCAACTGCCCGGCGTGCGCGAAACCCGCACTTACGCCGTGATGGAGGAAGTCAAGAACACGACGCACCTGGCGCTGGGCTAGGCGTCCAGTGCTGTCACTTTGGGTCGTCCACCAAAAATCGCCGTCCCGACCCGCACCATGGTGCTGCCGGACGCGATGGCAGCTTCCAGATCGGCGCTCATGCCCATGGACAGGGTGTCGAGCGCCAAGCCATTTGCGTTGAGTTCGTCAAAAACCGCCTTGACTTTGGCGAACACGGCGCAGGCTGAGGTGAAATCGCTGGCCGGCTCCGGGATGCTCATAATGCCGTGCAGTCGCAAGTTGGGCAAAGTTGCGACCTGCTGCGCCAGCGCCAGCGCTTCCTCAGGCAACACTCCGGACTTGCTGGCACCGCCATCGGCATTGACCTGAATGCAGACCTGCAGTGGCGGCAAATGCGCCGGGCGTTGTTCGCTCAGGCGCTGCGCGGTCTTCAAGCGATCGACCGTGTGCACCCAGTCAAAATGCTCGGCCACCAAACGCGTCTTGTTGCTTTGAATCGGACCGATGCAGTGCCATTGCAGGGGCAGTTGGCGCAGTTCGGTGATCTTCTGCACCGCCTCTTGAATGTAGTTCTCGCCAAAAGCGGTCTGCCCGGCAGCGAAAGCCTGTCTGACGGACTGCGCGTCAAAGGTCTTGGACACCGCCAGCAGTTGCACCGCGCCGGGTTCGCGTCCGGCAGCGCCACAGGCGGCGGCGATGCGCTCGCGCAGGGTCTGCAGGTTTTTGGCAATCATGGTCATAATTGCCCCTAGCGTAACAAACAACGATCGAGGACCTTGTGGACATCACCCAATTGCTGGCCTTCAGTGTCAAGAACAACGCCTCCGATCTGCATCTGTCGGCGGGTCTGCCACCCATGATCCGCGTGCACGGTGACGTGCGGCGCATCAACGTCGAGCCGCTGGACCACAAACTGGTACAGGCCATGGTGTACGACATCATGAACGACACGCAACGCAAACACTTCGAGGAATTCCTGGAAGTTGATTTCTCATTCGAGATCGAAGGGCTGGCGCGTTTTCGCGTCAACGCTTTCAACCAGCAACGCGGCGCGGGCGCGGTGTTTCGCACCATTCCGAGCAAGATCCTGACGCTCGAGCAGTTGAACGCACCGAAAATTTTTGGCGATCTGGCGCTCAAACCGCGCGGCATGGTGCTGGTCACCGGGCCAACCGGCTCCGGCAAATCGACCACACTGGCCGCGATGGTGAACTACCTCAACGAGACCGAGTTCGGCCACATCCTGACGGTCGAAGACCCAATCGAATTTGTACACGAATCCAAGAAGTGCCTGATCAACCAGCGCGAGGTTGGCCCACACACCATGAGCTTTGCCGCCGCCCTGCGCTCGGCACTGCGCGAAGACCCGGACGCCATTCTGGTGGGCGAAATGCGCGACCTGGAGACGATCCGCCTGGCCATGACGGCGGCTGAAACCGGGCACCTGGTGTTTGGCACGCTGCACACATCGAGCGCCGCCAAGACCATCGACCGCATCATTGACGTCTTTCCCGGCGAGGAGAAAGAAATGATTCGCTCCATGCTGTCCGAATCGCTGCAGGCCGTGATCTCGCAGACCCTGTGCAAAAAGAAAGACGGCCAGGGCCGGGTGGCGGCACATGAAATCATGCTCGGCACCAGCGCCATCCGCAATCTGATCCGCGAAGCCAAGGTGGCGCAGATGTATTCGTCGATCCAGACCGGCAACAGCGTGGGCATGCAGACGCTGGACCAGAACCTGACGGACCTGGTCAAACGCAACGTCATCAGCGCCGCCGAAGCGCGATCCAAAGCCAAGATTCCCGAGAACTTCCCAGGCTAGTCCAACTATTGATGTTTCCCAAATTCATTACAGTGCCGAACAAGTATGCAAGCAATATTGTCATTGCGGGCTTGACCCGCAATCCATGGATGCCGGATCAAGTCCGGCATGACAGCCTCAACTTTTGGGCGCGTCATGATTTATGGAAAATTCAATAGAAAGGTGTTCTGATGGAACGCGATCAAGCCACGAAATTTGTCAACGACCTGCTCAAGCTGATGGTCAGTCGCGGCGGCAGCGATCTGTTCATCACGGCAGAGTTTCCGCCAGCGGTCAAGGTCGACGGCAAGGTGACCAAGGTTTCGCCGCAACCGCTCAACGCAACGCACACCATGGCCCTGGCGCGCTCGATCATGAACGACAAGCAGGTGGCTGAGTTCGAGCGCACCAAGGAATGCAACTTCGCCATCTCACCGCCGGCCATCGGACGCTTTCGCGTCAACGCCTTCGTCCAGCAGGGCAAGGTCGGCATGGTGCTGCGCGTGATACCGCTGAGCGTGCCCACCATCGATGGCCTGGGCATGCCGACCGTGCTCAAGGACGTGGCGCTGACGAAGCGCGGTCTGTGTATTCTGGTGGGCGCCACCGGTTCGGGCAAATCGACCACACTGGCGGCGATGGTGGACTGGCGCAACGAGAACTCGTTTGGCCACATCATCACAGTGGAAGACCCGATTGAGTTCGTGCACCCGCACAAGAACTGCGTCGTCACCCAGCGCGAGATCGGCATTGACACCGACAATTGGGAAATAGCCCTGAAGAACACGCTGCGCCAAGCGCCCGATGTGATTTTGATGGGCGAAATCCGGGACCGCGAAACCATGGAACATGCGGTGGCTTTCTCTGAAACCGGGCATCTTTGCCTGGCCACACTGCATGCCAACAGCGCCAATCAGGCGCTGGACCGCATCATCAATTTCTTCCCGGAAGAACGCCGTGCACAACTGCTGATGGACCTTTCACTCAACCTCAAGGGGCTGATCTCGCAGCGCCTGATTCCACGCCAGGACAGCAAGGGACGCGTCGCCGTGGTCGAGGTCATGCTCAACTCGCCGCTGATTTCGGACATGATCTTCAAGGGCGAAGTCTCCGAGATCAAGGAGATCATGAAAAAGAGCCGGGAGCTGGGCATGCAGACTTTTGATCAGGCCTTGTTCGACGCCTACGAAACCAATCAGATCACTTACGAAAACGCATTGCGCAACGCGGACTCCGTCAACGATCTGCGCCTGCAAATCAAACTCAACAGCCAGCGCGGCAAGACCCAGGACTTGAGCGCCGGCACTGAAAACTTCTCCATCGTATGAACAGCATCAACCCAAAAAACTACGAAGCCACTCCTTCACGCCAGATCGCTTTTCTTGGTCTGGGAGTGATGGGCTACCCAATGGCTGGTCACCTGGCGCGCGCCGGACATCAAGTCACCGTCTACAACCGCAGCGCCGCCAAGTCGCTGGCCTGGTGCACAGAGTTTGCGCCGGCCGCCGCCGGCAAGCCGGCACCCCGTCACGCGCCCACGCCCAAACTGGCAGCCGCACAAGCTGACATCATCTTTTGCTGCGTCGGCAACGACGACGATCTGCGCAGTGTGACACTCGGTCCCGACGGCGCCTTTGCCGGCATGAAGCCCGGTGCACTGTTTGTCGACCACACGACAGCCTCGGCCAACGTGGCGCGCGAGTTGTCGCTCGCCGCCAACAAACTGGGGCTTCGATTTGTCGATGCACCGGTATCGGGTGGCCAGGCCGGCGCCCAGAATGGCTTGCTGACGGTCATGTGCGGTGGCGAGCAGGCCGCCTTTGATGCGGCGCAACCGGTGGCGATGGCGTTCTCCAAGGCCTTTACGCTGCTGGGCGAAAGTGGCGCCGGGCAACTGGCCAAGATGGTGAATCAGATCTGCATTGCCGGCCTGGTGCAGGGCTTGAGCGAAGCGATTGCCTTTGGTCAGCGTGCCGGGCTCGACATGGCGCAAGTGCTCGACGTCATCGGCAAGGGCGCAGCACAGAGTTGGCAAATGGACAACCGCGGCAAGACCATGGTGGCCGACAAGTTCGACTTCGGCTTTGCCGTGGACTGGATGCGCAAGGACCTGGGGCTGGTGCTCGATGAAGCCAAGCGCAACGGCGCACGCCTGCCGGTAACAGCACTGGTGGACCAGTTCTACGCCGACGTGCAGCAAATGGGCGGCCGGCGCTGGGATACGTCAAGCCTGATCAAGCGGCTGAAGTAGATACGGGACGCGTCATTGCGAGAAGCGAAGCGACGCGGCAATCCAGGAAGTCCGGAGCCATGGATCGCCACGCTTCGCTCGCGATGACGGCCGGTTTCATGGCAAGAACGCTTACTTGGTCGTCAGGCTCTGCAATTCTTCTTCGCTGATGATCTCCACTATGCGGACCACCTTTTTGACACCATCGACGCCACGGGCAATGTCGGCGGCGCGGTTGGCTTCGCGCTGGGTCACGCGACCCATGATGTGAACGGTGCCGCGCTCGGTCACGATCTTGAAGGCGGTGGCGAAAAGATCCTTGGCATCGACCAGACTGGCCCTGACCTTGCCTGTGATCAAGACGTCGGACGAGCGCTGCGTCAGGCTGGATTTCTCCGCAACCTCCAACTCATTGACGATGGAGCGCACGTTTTCGACCTTGGCGACGACCTGCTCGACCAGCTGTTTGTCCTGCGCGCTGGGGACTTCTCCCGTCAGCAGAACCTGCCGGTTGTAGCTCGCGACGTTGACATGACCGCGCTCGCCCAGGTTGTCCCGAATGCGGCCGGCGCCGCGCAATTCAATCCCCTCATCCTCCACCTGCGTGCCAGCGGTGCGGCGATCGGTTGCCATCAGCGTGCCCATGGCGAAGCCGCCCACCACGAGTGGGGCGCAAGCGCTCAGGGCGGCGCACAGGCAGGCGCTCAGGGTCAAAGTTGTCAACAGGCGTTGCGTGGCAATTTTCATGGTTGGATTTCCTGGTCTCCGAGTAGCTGGGCATCCACCGCATCACAGATGCAGTGCAGGGCGAGAATATGAACTTCCTGAATCCGGGCCGTGCGCTCGTGCGGCACACAGATGTGCACGTCGGTGTCGCGCAGGGCATGGGTCATCTTGCCACCGCCGCGCCCGCTCAAACCCACCACCACCATCTCGCGCTCATGCGCAGCCTCGATGGCGGCCAGTACGTTGGCCGAGTTGCCGCTGGTGGAGATCGCCAGCAGCACGTCGCCGGGCTGCCCCAGCGCGCGCACCTGACGCGAAAAGATCACATTGAAATCGTAGTCGTTGGCAATCGCCGTGATGATGGAACTATCGGTCGTCAGCGCAATGGCTGCGAGTTCGGGCCGCTCACGCTCGTAGCGTCCGACAAACTCGGCCGAAAAATGCTGCGCGTCGGCAGCCGAGCCGCCGTTGCCGCAGGCCAGCACCTTGCCGCCGCTGGTGACGCAAGTCAGCATCGCCTGCACCGCCGCGGCAATCGGTTTGCTCAAAACCTGCGCCGACTGGTATTTCAGATCGGCGCTGTCGATAAAGTGTTGTTGAATGCGAAGCTCTAGCATGACCTCATGATACCCGGCCATCATTGCAAGCGCAGCGCGGCAATCCATTACCCCGGACTTCCTGGATTGCCACAAGTTCACTAACCTGCCTCAAACGCCGCCTGCAGCCACTCCATGCCCGCCGGCTCGACCGATACCACATCAAAGCGACACGGTGGCGGCTCGCGCCAGCGCAGCAGGTAATGGCGCGCGGCAAAAATGATGCGTCGCTGCTTGACGGCACCAACACTCGCTGCCGCACCGCCATGGCTCGCGCTGCGGCGCTGGCGCACCTCGACAAAGACCGTGGTGCCGTCGGGCGTGCGCATGATCAGGTCAATTTCGCCACCGCCGCGCCCGGGCGTCCGATAATTGCGCTCAAGAAGGCGTAAGCCACGCGCTTGCAGATACTGCAAGGCAGCGTCTTCCGCCACGTCGCCGACCTGCTTGGTGGTGTCACGCTTGTTTTGAGGGAAAACCATTGACTTACGCTCCCGCTGCTGCCTATGCCCTGGCCTTGCGCGCCGCGTCCGAGGCGGCGACTGGCCAGAATTATCCGCCCGGCACGCTCTATATGGTGGCCACGCCGATCGGCAACCTGGCCGACATCACGCTGCGCGCGCTTCATGTGCTGCAACTCGCCGATGTCATCGCCTGCGAGGACACGCGCCACACCCAGGCCTTGCTGCGCGCCTACGGCATTGACAAGACCGGCGGCCAATTGCTGGCCGTGCACCAGCACAACGAGGCGCAGGCAGCCCAGAGCGTGATCGAGCGCCTGCAACAGGGTCAGCGTGTGGCCTACGCCAGCGACGCCGGCACACCGGCCATCAGCGACCCCGGTGCGCGCTTGGTCGCAGCCGTGCGAGCAGCGGGTCTGCAGGCGATTCCGCTGCCCGGCGCCAGCAGTGTCACGGCTGCGCTCAGTGTCGCCGGCATGGCCGACGACGACGCGCGAGTGGGCGCCTTTGTCTTTGCCGGCTTCCTCTCCAGCAAGTCAGGCGAACGGGCCGCCGCCGTCGAGGCTTTGCGCCTGGAGGCGCGCAGCGTGGTGCTGCTCGAAGCGCCGCACCGCATCGAAGCGCTGGCTGCAGCACTGGCGACGCTGGGGCCGAGGCTGCTGACAATCGGGCGTGAGTTGACCAAGCAGTTCGAAGAGATCGCCACCGTCAGCGCAGAAGCCTTCCCGGCTTGGTTGGCACAGGACGCCAACCGCCTGCGCGGCGAATTCGTGCTGGTGCTGCACCCGGCCCCCGCTGCAGCGCAAAGCGGCCCCGACAGCCGCGTGCTCGAACTGCTACTGCCGCACCTGCCGCTCAAAACCGCCGTCAAACTGGCATCCGAGATCAGCGGCGAATCGCGCAACGCGTTGTACGAACTGGCGCTGAGCTTGAAGAAGGATTAGCGACAGCGCCCCAGGGTTGTCATGACAGCCTCCCAACAATCATTGCCATCCCGGCCCCGGATCAGGTCCTGGGTGACCGGACCCAAACCAAGTCAGAGCGCGCAAAGAATGCATCGAATGCCGCGAAGGTCGCACTGTCATTGGCTTTCATCGGGCCCACACGGCACTCCAACCATGTCAGGCGCGACACACCAGCACCAAGCTCCGGGTGTCTTTTTGCAGCGATCGCCAGTTCCTTGCGAATCTTGGTAGAGAACGGCTCATTACCCTCAATCAAATAGATAAGGGCGCTGACTTCATCGGCAAGGCCGCCCTGATGGCGAGCCGTGATCAGCCGCTGCGCAAGAAACTCGTGACACTGGTTTTCGACACGCCCGCTGCCTACGCCTGGGGCGGTGAAGCCATTGTTCTGAACGGTGAA
>CAIWNX010000148.1 GCA_903914175.1 uncultured beta proteobacterium
GCAGGGGCAGACGATCGCTTCCGAGTTGATTGGCGCCAAATTTTGCGGTAAAGACTTCGGCGTCCAGCGGTATCGGCCAGATGTACAAATTGGTTTTGCGTATGTACTTCCAGGTGCCCACGCGCACCGCCTGCAACTCGTCGTAATGGTAGAAAAAGAAGGCGTCGGTCGGCGACTTCGGCGCGCTTCCCGTCAAGACGCCCGAGATGTTTTTGCCATCGATGATGCGGTCGCTCGGGTTTGCCACGCCGGCCAGATGCAGCAGAGTTGGAAACAGATCCAGATTGGTGACCAGTTCGGATGACTCCGATCCCGCCTTGATGCGCTTGGGCCACTTGGCGATGCACGGCACCTTGAAGCCGCCATCCAGCGACTGGCCCTTGCCACCACGCAGGTTGCCGGCGCTGCCTTCAAACCAGGGACCGTTGTCGCTGGTAAAAATCACCAGCGTGTTGTCGCTGACACCGGCACGGTCCAGCGCGTCAACGATCTGGCCCACGCTCCAGTCAATCTCCTCGACGGTGTCGCCGTACTTGCCACCTTTGGACTTGCCGGCAAAGTTGGCAGACGCCGCCAACGGTTGGTGCGGAAAGGTGTGCGCCAGGTACAGGAAGAAGGGTTGATCTTTGGCGCTCTCGATGAACTTGATCGCTTCGGCGGTATAGAGGCCGGTCAGATCGCCCAGGACGTCCAGAATGTCGTCCTTGAGCTTGGTCTCGTTGCGGTAGAGCGGGCAGGGTCGCATGCCGCTGGCGTGCGGCACGCCGTAATAGCTGTCAAAACCAAAGCGCAGCGGATGAAATTCGGGCTGCTTGCCAAAGTCGCCCAAATGCCATTTGCCAACCATGGCCGTACGGTAGCCCGCCACCTTCAGGCCGGCTGCGATGCACAGCTCTTTGTCCGATAGCCCACTGGTGGCATAGCCCTCGTGCAAGTCCATCGTTCCCAGCGCCGACATTTGCCCACCCAGGTTGCGCAGCAGTACCCGGCCCAGGGCTTCGTCGGCCGGATACGGGTTGCCCGTCATGCCGGAGCGAAATGGGTAGCGCCCGGTCAGCAAGCCGGCGCGCGAAGGCGAACAGACGCCGCTGCAGGCGTAGTAGTCGCTAAAGCGCATGCCGGCCTTGGCCAGGCGGTCAATGTGCGGCGTGCGAATCGACTTGCTGCCGTAGCAGCCGAGGTCGCCGTAGCCCAGGTCATCGGTGTAGATGACGATGACATTGGGCTTCTCGGCTTTGGCATCGACGAGGCGCAGCGGCTTGAGCGCCGAACGCTCTGGATACGGTCCGTAGAGATCGTCCATGGAACGGCGTTTGAGCAACAGAAAAGCCTCGGCACCCAAAGCTGCGGTGCCCGTTGCGGCAGCGGCCGCCCATGCCACTTTCTTCAACAAGCCGCGTCGGTTGACGCTGTCATTTGTCATGTGGATCTTTTAGCTTGGTGGAGGGCACAGCGTCAGGTCGCCAGCGCGGAAAAGCCGCGCGGATTTTTCTGGTTCTTCGCCTCCCAGGCGGCCATGGCTTTTTCCAGCCGGGCGGCAATATCGGGGTAGGTGGCGATCAGGTTGTAGCGCTCACCCGGGTCACGGCGCAAGTCGTAGAGCAAAGGTGCGCGCTCGCTGCCGAGTTGTTTGGTGCCGAACTTGCGCGAGATCGCTTCGGCATCGAGCGGGATCGGCCAGACGTAGCGGTTGGTTCTGCGAATGTATTTCCAGGTGCCGATGCGCACCGCTTGCAGTTCATCGTAGTGGTAGTAGAAGAAGGCCTCACGCGGCGACTTCGGCGCGGTGCCGGTCAACAACCCGAGTACGTTGACGCCGTCGATCACGCGGTCAGACGGTTGCTCCAGACCGGCCAGATCGAGCAGGGTCGGGAAGATGTCCAGATTGGTCATCAGTTCGGCCGAGTCTGAGTTGGCTTTGATGCGCTTGGGCCACTTGGCAATAAAAGGCACTTTGAAGCCACCGTCCATGGACTGGCCTTTGCCGCCACGCAAAACGCCCGGACTGCCTTCAAACCACGGACCGTTGTCGCTGGTAAAAATAAGCAAGGTGTTGTCGCTGACACCGGCGCGGTCGAGCGCGGCGACGATCTGGCCCACGCTCCAGTCGATTTCTTCCACCGCGTCGCCGTATTTTCCGGCCTGCGATTTGCCGGCAAAGTTGCTTGACGCCGCCAGCGGTTGGTGCGGAAAGGTATGCGCCAGATACAGGAAGAAAGGCTGGCCCTTGGCCTCCTCGATCACCTGGACCGCTTCGGTGGTGTAGCGCCCGGTGACTTCGGGCAGGATGTTCAGAATGTCGGCTTCGATTTGTTGTTTGTCCCGGTACAGCGGGCAGGGCCGCATGTCGTTGCTGTGGGGCACACCGAGGTAGCGGTCAAAGCCAAACTTGTGCGGATGAAACTCTGGCTGTTGACTGAAGTCGCCCAGATGCCACTTGCCAATCATGGCCGTGCGGTAGCCTGCTACCTTGAGCGCGGCGGCGACGGTCAGTTCCTTGTCGGACAGGCCTTCGGTGGCGTAGGCCTCGTGCAGGTCGGTGCTGCCAAGAACGGTGAGTTGCCCGGCCCAATTGCGCAACATGCGCTGCGCGGTGGCCTCGTTGGCCGGGTAGGGGTTGCCCGTCATGCCGGAGCGAAACGGATAGCGCCCCGTGAGCAAGCCGGCGCGCGAAGGCGAGCAGACACCGCTGCACGCGTAGTAGTCGCTTAAACGCAGGCCGGCCTTGGCCAGGCGGTCGATGTTGGGCGTGCGGATCGAGGTGCTGCCATAGCAGCCCAGGTCACCATAGCCCAGATCGTCACAGTAGATGACGATGACATTGGGCTTCTCGGCCTTGGCATTGAGCAGCTTGGGCAGGCGCAAGGCCGAACGCTGCGGATACGGACCGTAGAGATCTTCCATCGGCCGGCGATTGAGCAAGAGATAGGCTTCGGTACCGACGGCAGCGACGCCCCCGGCAAGGCAGCCGCCCCACGCGAGCTTCTTCAACAAGCCGCGGCGTTTCATAGGGCTTGCCCGTTCATGCGGTCGGCGCGATTGGAAAAAGTGCGTTCGCGCCGTGCTGCTGTCATCGCGGTCGGTCGAAGTTTCATGTTGGCTCTCCTGAGGTTTGTGGCATATTGCACTGAACGTCAATTTGATCTGCGCATGGTAGAGATGCGGCACGATTTGAATTGCCAAAATTCTGACAATGTTTATGGATTGGACGTCATGGTTAACCCTAGGGATTTAGATGTTCGCGCGTTTCTCAAGCCCTCTGTGTTTGGACAGTTGGGGCCGGATGTGCTGGACCATGTGACCCGATGTGCTGTCATCGAACGCTTTGAAGTGCCGACTCTGCTCAATGCGGCGGGCGTGCCGCTGGAGCGCCTGCGCGGTAATGTCCCCGGTAGTGGTGTAAGTTTTTAACCGAGCTGCAAGCCGCGAAGGGCGTAGCCCGAAGC
>CAIWNX010000149.1 GCA_903914175.1 uncultured beta proteobacterium
TGCTGGCTTGTGAGTGCGATTCGCGTGGGCGACTCGGATCAAGTGAAGCAGCCTACGCGCCCACGCCGCGCCTGCTGGCGGCATTGGCGGCAACGCAAGCGGTGGCAACCAATGCCATCGCGACAGCCGCCATGGCAGCCGGGGTCAACGGAGCGAAGGTTGGCGAACTGATTGAGCAGGCCCGCGTCGAGGCGGTGCGCGCCGTGCTCTAGTCTAAGACGGTCGGTGCGGTCGCCGTGGGTAAAACCGAGAGCATCCCAGGGCTCGCCTTTGAACAGGCCGATGACCTTGAACAACTCGCCCATTTCGTGCTCCATGATCAGCTTTTGCGCCTGCACACGTTGCACGGTGGATGCCTCTTCGAGCCGCTCGAGCAAGCCGCAATTCATCAAAAAGCGCGCCTGCGTGCAGTAGCCCAGCACACCCATGTCGGCCTCCTGCGCCGCCAGTGCAATGCCGGTGAAATCGACATGGGCCGTGATGTCCTTCAAGCCGACATCGGCCAGCGGATCGGTGTCGGATTGGTGCGCGCGGTGGCACATCACCGTGCCCATGTGGCGCTGCGGGTGGTAGTACTCCGCTTCCGGAAAACCGTAGTCGATAAAGAACAGCGCGCCGGCGCTGAGTTTGTCGCCCAGCGTGCGCACAAAGGACTGCGCTTGCGGGTGGATCTCGGTCAGGAAATCGTGCTCGCCTTGCGGCGCCAGGGGTGGCCGCAGATCGGTCGGCACATCGCGCCAGACAAAGCTGGCCGCTGCCGCGTCGGCTTGCGCCAGTGCCACACCGCGCTCATGCCAGATACCCTGGGTGCGTGCCAGCAGTTTGACCGGCATCGCATCGAGCACCTCGTTGCCAATCACCACGCCTTGCAGCGTGTCAGGCAATTCGCTGACCCAGCGCACGAGATCGGCATACTTCTCCAGCGTCTTTTGCTGGCGGGCGCGCAGGCTACCCGAGAGATCGACGATGGTGTAGCGCGCGAGCGGCTGCCCCATTGCGGCCAGTGCACCCAGCACCTGCAGCGCCAGCGCGCCGGAGCCGGCGCCGAACTCCCAGACTTCCGTGGTCTGCGTCACCTGCAGTGCCTGTGCCACCTGGGTGGCCAGGGTCTGGCCAAACAGCGGCGTCATCTCCGGTGCCGTGACGAAGTCGCTGCCCGGCGTGGGCGTGTCGCCCTGCGTGGCATAGGGCAGGCTGCCGAATTTGGTACTGTCGTTGGCGTAATAACCCAGGCCCGGCGTGTACAGCGCCAGCGCCATGAATTCGTCAAAGCCGATCCAGCCGCCACGCCCGGTGATGGCCTGCGAAATATGGCGCGTCAGAGCGCTCGTTAAACTGTAGTCTGTTGTCATAACCAGCCGAATTGTCCATCAATGTCAGCCCTGCCTCCCACCCGAACGGTTCTTGTCACCGGCGCGGCCAAGCGCCTGGGACGCGAAATCGCGCTCGCGCTGGCCAAAGACGGCTGGCAGGTCGCCGTGCATTACCGTGATTCGCTGGAAGAAGCCACCAAGACGGTGGCCGATTGCACCGGCCTGGCCGGCGCCAGCGCGGCTTTTCGCGCCAATCTGAGCAACGAGACCGCGGTACGCAACCTGCTGCCCAA
>CAIWNX010000150.1 GCA_903914175.1 uncultured beta proteobacterium
CGCTTCTTTGTCGCGCCAATGGCGGGCGTGACCGATCGGCCTTTTCGCCAGCTTTGCCGGCGTCTCGGCGCGGGCTATGCCGTTGGCGAAATGCTCAGCAGCAAGCAGGATTTGTGGCACACGCCCAAGAGTCTGCGCCGCGCCAATCACGAAGGCGAAAGCGGTCCGATTGCGGTGCAGATCGCCGGGGCCGAGCCGCAGATGATGGCGCAGGCAGCGGCCTACAACATCGACCATGGTGCCCAGATCATCGACATCAACATGGGTTGCCCGGCGAAAAAGGTTTGCAACAAATGGGCCGGCTCGGCCATCATGCAGGACGAGGCGCTGGCCCTGTCCATCATCGAAGCGGTGGTGGCGGTCTGTGCGCCGCGCGCCGTTCCCGTTACGCTCAAGATGCGCACCGGCTGGTGCCAGGCGCACAAGAACGCCGTTGTGCTGGCGCGCGCCGCCGAGCGCGCTGGCGTGCAGATGATCACGGTGCACGGGCGCACACGCGAGCAGGCTTATCGCGGTGCAGCGGAGTACGACACGATTGCCGCTGTCAAGGCCGCCGTCAGCGTGCCGGTGGTGGCCAATGGTGACATCGATTCACCCGAGAAGGCGCGCGCGGTGCTGGCCCTGACCGGGGCCGATGCCGTGATGATCGGGCGCGCGGCGCAGGGTCGGCCCTGGCTGTTTCGCGAGATCGCGCACTTCATGGCCACAGGCCAGCGGCTGGCGCCGCCGCTGGTGGCCGAAGTCAGGCAACTGGCGCTGGCGCATCTGCTTGACCACTACACGCTGTATGGCGAGTTTCTGGGCGTCAGGAGCGCGCGCAAACACATTGGCTGGTATGTCGCATCATTGCCCGGTGGCGAGGACTTTCGCCAGCGCATGAACCGGATCGAAGACTGCGAGCAGCAGTTAGCCGCAGTGACCGACTATTTCGATCAACTGAGCCAGTCCATGGACCGTCTGCCCGATGCCGTCCCGTATGATCCTGCAGGGCGCGACAAAGAAGAATATATGGATACGACAGAATGAGCAAAAAGCATATTCAAGAATGCGTGCAGACCAGCCTGGAGGGTTACCTCAGAGACCTGCGCGGCACCGAACCCGATGGGATGTACAACATGATGGTCAACGTGGTCGAGAAACCGCTGCTCGAAGTGGTCATGCGTCACGCCGACAACAACCAGTCCAAGGCAGCGCAGTGGCTGGGGCTGAACCGCAACACCCTTCGCAAAAAACTGCTTGAGCACAAGCTTCTCAAGTAGCCAGAATAGCCGTCCGCACTGGCAGGACACTTAATTTTCAAAATTCATGAACGCACTTCTTTCCGTCTCTGACAAAACCGGCATCCTGGACTTTGCGCGCGCGCTGCATGCGCTGGGCATCAAACTCATCTCGACCGGTGGCACGGCCAAATTGCTCAGCGACAACGGCTTGCCGGTAACGGAAGTGGCTGCGCTCACGGGCTTTCCGGAAATGCTCGACGGCCGCGTCAAGACCCTGCACCCCAAGGTTCATGGCGGCTTGTTGGCGCGGCGTGATGTGCCCGAGCACATGGCGGCGCTACAGGCGCACGGCATTGACACCATTGATCTGCTGGTGGTCAACCTCTACCCGTTCGAGGCCACGGTGGCCAAGCCCGGCTGCACGCTGGAAGACGCGATCGAGAACATCGACATCGGCGGCCCGGCGATGGTCAGAAGCGCGGCCAAAAACTGGAAGGACGTCGGCGTGCTGACCGATGCTTCGCAGTATGCGCAGGTGCTGGCCGAACTCAAGGCCGACGGCAAGCTCACCGAGCAGACCAAGTTCGCTTTGTCGGTGGCCGCCTTTAACCGCATCAGCCAGTATGACGGCGCCATCAGTGACTATCTCTCGTCGGTCAACTTCGAAGCCGGTAACAGCACGCCGACGCGCCAGTTGTTCGCGGCCCAGGCCAACAGCCAGTTCATCAAGTTGCAGGACCTGCGTTACGGTGAGAACCCGCATCAGCAGGCCGCTTTTTATCGCGACATTCACCCGGCTGCGGGCTCACTCGTGACTGCGCAGCAACTGCAGGGCAAGGAACTGTCCTACAACAACATCGCCGATGCTGATGCGGCGTGGGAGTGTGTCAAGAGCTTTGGCGCCGGTGGCAGCAGCACCACGGCCTGCGTCATCGTCAAGCACGCCAACCCCTGCGGTGTCGCTGTCGGAGTGGATGCGCTGGAAGCCTACAGCAAGGCGTTCCAGACCGATCCGACCTCGGCCTTTGGCGGCATCATCGCCTTCAATGGCACGCTCGACGAGCGCGCCGCGCTGCAGGTGTCCAAGCAGTTTGTCGAGGTGCTGATGGCGGTCGACTACACGCCCGCTGCGCTGGAAGTCTTCAAGAGCAAGGTCAACGTGCGCATCCTGAAAATCAGCTTGCCGGCTGACGGCAGCCTGGGCCGCAACGCGATGGAGATCAAGCGTGTCAGCTCGGGTCTGTTGATGCAAAGCGCCGACAACCATGAGCTGGCGCTGGCCGATCTCAAGGTGGTCACGAAAAAGCAACCGACACCCGAGCAGTTGCAGGACTTGCTGTTCGCGTGGAAGGTGGCCAAGTACGTCAAGAGCAACGCCATCGTGTTCTGCAAGGATGGCATGACCATGGGCGTCGGCGCTGGTCAGATGAGCCGGCTCGATTCCGCCCGTATCGCCAGCATCAAGGCCGAGCATGCCGGCTTGTCGCTGGTCGGGACCGTGGTGGCCAGTGACGCCTTCTTCCCGTTCCGCGATGGCCTGGACGTTGTCGTCGATGCCGGTGCGACTTGCGTCATCCAGCCCGGTGGCTCGATGCGCGATGCTGAAGTGATTGCCGCTGCCGACGAGCGCGGCGTGGCCATGGTGTTTTCCGGCGTGCGCCATTTCCGGCATTGACCGACACGGGTTTGATGCCTGAGCGCACTGCCTTGCACCTGGATCGCGCTGGAGCCTGGTCGTGACGGTGCATGTTCCCACCTTGCTGCTGATGATCATGGTGGCGGGATTGGTGATGTCGCTGTCGGTGGGCGCAGTCGCAAACTGGCGTCAGCGCGACGGCATGATGTATTGGGCTGTGGGGCTGGCCATGCACGGGGCGTCTTATTTGTTTGTCATTCAGAGCGACGCATTGGGCGAGTTCAATGCTTTTCTGATCTACAACCTGTGTCGTGCCTGCTCCTGGGCCGCTTTCGCCGAAGGCCTTTATCAGTTCTGCAAGCGCCCGGCCCCGCGAGCCTTGATCTGGACGCCGGCTGTACTGGCGATCATCAGCTTTGTGCTGCTGTTTGATCACCTGGTCTTGCGCATCGTCAGCACCAGCCTGCTCGGCGCTGCCCAGGTGCTTCTGGTGTTGTCGCTCCTGTGGCAAGTGCGGCATCAGACACCGGGTCGCGGCAAGTACTTCTTGATTACCGGGCTGATCGTGGCGCTGACCCTTCTGCTGCTGCGGGCTGTCAAGGCAACCCAGGGCGACGCCACAGTGATTGTCTCGCTGACGACGTCCAACCCGATTCAAGCCATTAGCAGTTTCGCTGTGTTGACGATTTTGATGCTGCTGTCGATTGGCTTTGTTCTGTTGTCCAAGGATCGCTCCGACAACCTGAACCGCATGCTGGCGAGCCGCGACGAGTTGACGGGCCTGGCCAACCGGCGGTGGATGCGCGAGGTTCTCACCAGTGAATGGAGTCGGGCCACACGTTCCGGCCAGGCACTCGCGCTGGTCATGATTGATATTGACCATTTCAAGGATTACAACGACCAGTATGGCCATCAGGCCGGCGACGATTGTCTGAAGCAGGTCGCGCAGGCCATCGCGGCGCGTGCCGCGCGTGCTGGTGATCTGGCGGTCCGCTATGGCGGCGAAGAATTTTTGTTGATACTGCCCGACACCGATTTGTCGGATGTGCAGCGTCTGGCAAAGAACCTGTGTCAGTCGGTCGAGGCGCTTGGTCTGGGGCATTTGAATTCACCCAGTGGCAGGGTAACCGTCAGCGTTGGTGTTGCGGTTCAGAGTGAGCACCTGTACAAGGACGCCGAGAGTTTGTTGCGGGCGGCCGATGAGGCACTCTACCGTGCCAAGCACGGGGGGCGCAACCAGGTTCAGGTGGCGCTGGCGTCGCTGTCGCCTGGCGCCATGGCGCCACGTCCATCCATGAAACTGGTGCGATTGATTTGGCGCCGGGCTTATGAAAGCGGTAACGCGGTCATCGATGCGCAGCACCAGCGGCTCTTTAGCGATGCCAACGAACTGCTCAATGCCGTCTTCGGTGATCAGCCAAAGGATCACCTGGAGAATCTGGTGCAGGTATTTGTGGCTGACATCGCGCACCATTTCCAGACGGAAGAAGCCATCATCAACAAGGCTGCTTACCCGGCAGCAGCCGAGCATGCCAAGTGCCACCGCGATTTGCTCGCCCAGTCCGAGACACTGGCGCGGCGCTACCGTGCCGGGACTGTTGCCATGGGCGAATTGTTTGAGTACCTGGTGCACGAAGTGGTGGCACGCCACGTCCTGGTCGCAGACCGGGAGTTCTTTTCGTCGCTCAACGCAAGCTGAAGTACAGCGCTTGCAGTCACTGACAGGCCACGCCCGGGAATTTGATCATGCAATACAGAAAATTGTTTCTGTTCACAGCCCTTGGTCTGGCGTGTTGTTTGGCCTTCTCATTTTTTATCCGCTCAGTTTTTGGGCCGGCCGGTCGCTATGCCGTGCTGCTGTCATACCCCTTGTATGCGCTGGTGCTGTGGCCTCTGGTTGAACGGCTGACGGTTGAAGTCATTGATCGCACGCGCCATGCCGCACTAAAGGACGTGCAGGGCTGCTTTTATTCCTACCAGGGATTTCCCATCAAGGTCATCGAAGACGCAGATCACTGCCGCTGGGTTCCAACTTCGGCCATCCGCAGCATCGCCGGCGTATCGACGACCGACCATCTATTCTCCAAGCTCTACCCGTCGGGCTGGCGGCTGTTTGGCAGTGAAGGGCACTTGCGTGACGACGTCCTCGGTGCCTATCTTGCCAGTGCCGCGTCGCCTAAGGCGATTGGTCTGCGCAACTGGGCGCAGCGCGCCATTGTGTATCCAGCGCAAAAGGTGCGCGCACGGCTGGGCATTGTGATTGAACCGGCAACCGAGGCCCGTCCCTGAGCCGCTGTCTACAAGGTTTTGAAAACCTCGCGTGCCACGGCCACGGTGGTGGCAATGTCGGCATCGCTGTGCGCGGCACTCACGAATCCGGCTTCGTACAGCGCCGGCGCGATGTAAACACCGCGATCGAGCAGGCCGTGGAACAAATGGTTGAAGCGCTTGCCGTCAGTCTTCATGACCTGCGGATAGTTTTGCGGCAACTCGCTCAGCATGAAGAATCCGAACATGCCGCCTTCGCTGTCAGCGCAAAAAGGCACGCCTTCTGCGGCGGCCGCGCTCTTGAGGCCATCGACCAGCGCCTGCGTCTTGCGTGACAGGTCTTCAAAGAAGCCGGGCTTGCTGATCTCATGCAGCGTGGCCAGACCGCAGGCCGTGGCCACCGGGTTGCCCGACAGGGTGCCAGCCTGGTAGACCGCGCCCAGCGGTGCCAGCAGTTCCATCACGGCGCGCTTGGCGCCAAAAGCTGCCAGCGGCATGCCACCGCCAATGACCTTGCCCATCACCGTCATGTCAGGCTCGAAGCCTGGCAGGGCGCGCGCATAAACGCTTTGTGCGCTGCCCAGCGCCACGCGAAAGCCGTTCATGACCTCGTCGAATACCAGTAGCGTGCCGTACTCGGTGCAAAGTTCGCGGCAACGCTTCATGAAAGGCACGGATGCGCGCACGAAGTTCATGTTGCCGGCAATCGGCTCGATCATCAGGCAGGCCAGTTCCTTGCCGTGCAGCACAAAGGCCTGTTCGAGTTGCTCGATGTTGTTGTACTCAAGCACGATGGTGTGCTGCACCACCTCGGGCGGCACACCGGCGCTGGTGGCGTTGCCAAAGGTGGCCAGGCCGGAGCCGGCTTTCACCAGCAGTGCGTAGGCGTGGCCGTGGTAGCAGCCCTCGAACTTGATCAGTTTGCTGCGCCCGGTGGCGCCGCGCGCCAGCCGGATCGCGCTCATCGCCGCTTCGGTGCCGGAACTGACCAGGCGCACCATGTCCATGGAGGGAACCAGCTGCAAAATTGCTTCGACCAGTTCGACTTCGCGCTCGGTTGGCGCGCCGAAGGAAAAGCCTTCGAGCACGGCGTCCTGCACCGCTTTGACCACGGCCGGATGACCGTGTCCCAGAATCATGGGGCCCCAGGAGCCGATGTAGTCGATGTAGCGCTGGCCGTTGGCGTCCCAGAAGTAGGCCCCTTGCGCACGCTGCACGAAACGCGGTGTGCCGCCAACGGCCTTGAAGGCGCGCACCGGCGAATTGACGCCGCCGGGGATAACTTGTTTGGCGCGCTCGAACAGGGCCAGGTTGCGATCAGGGGTTTGTGTCATATTTCTTAGGGCAGAATGTCGTTGGCTGTGGCCTTGTCGGCGGGAGCCGCAAGCAGGGTCTTGAATCAATGATGGCATTCTATTGGAAGGCACTTTAAGCTGTGAGTGAGAGTAAAACCTGGATGTGTCTGATATGTGGCTGGATCTACGACGAAGCAGCCGGCGACCCCGCGCATGGCATCGCCCCCGGTACGCCCTGGAGCGCCGTGCCCGTTAACTGGACTTGTCCAGAGTGCAGCGGGCGCAAGGAAGACTTCGAGATGGTGCAGATCTAGCCGCCTGCCGGCTGCACGCGAATATTCATGCAAGCAAACGCTGCGCCAACACCAGCCGATTTTGACCAGGCAGCGCTGCGCCTGATGCGCTCGGGTGAGTCCGCTGCCGCCAGTGCGCTGCGTGACATCAGTCTGGGTTTTGCTGGCGCCCAGGGCGTACTGCAAGCGCGGATTTTCTGGAACCTCAGCGCGGCTTTTTTTGAAGCCCTGAGTCTGGAGCTTTGCGCCTGGGACCTGCACGCCAAACGCACACTCTCCAAGATTCTGTTGCAGCAGCGCAAGCTTTCGCGCGGCGAGACCGTCATCGCTGAGCAACTGATGCACGATCTGCTGGCCTGTTGCGCCCAGGCTGTGCCGCCGGCCGAGTTGTCGGACCCGGTGCAGGACGAGCAGATCCGGGTGATTGGCAATTTGCGTATTGCGCTGCCGCGCTACAACCTGTATTTGAACGAGACCGATGAGTGGTCGCGCCGTTTGATTACCGAATTGGGTGAATGGAGCCTGGAGTTGCACCGGACGCTGCCGCAGAACTGCATTGAACTGGCGCATTCGCTGGCAGGCGCGTCCGCTTCAGTGGGCTTTGCCGCCTTGTCCGAAATGGCCGATGCGCTGGCGCAAGCTCTGCGCCAGGCGCAGTCGCGCGCACAGGGCAGCGCGGCGCAGGCCCAGGTTTTTCTGGAGGCGGCTGAAGTCATCCGCCGTTTGTTGCATCAATTTGCTGCGGGTTTTCTGAAACCGGCAGACCCGAGGCTGCTGGCTGCACTGATGGCCATTGCGGCACAGCGTGCGCCGCATTTTTCAGATGAAGTCCAGACTTTGCTGTCGCAATTGGGCGGCGCCTTGCGGCAATGGACGGCCCGGCCCGACAACCTGGGTGCGCGCAGCGAGGTGTTGCGCGTTTTGCAGGCCTTTCGTGACAGCGTCGGGCGTGCCGGCGCCATCGATCTGGTCGAGATGGCGCAGGATTTCAATACAGCCATCGACGGCCTGGGAGTCGAATCACTGCAGACACCGCGGCTGGCCCTTTTGCTCACCCGCTTTGAAGCCCTGGAGGCGGCTCTGGCGGCGGCTATTCGGCCTTGATGCCCTGTGTGGTGATCACGCCGCCGAGCAGGGCGGTGTCGAGTTTGACGCGGTTGGCCAAGCCTTCGGCCGAAGTGCCCACCACCTGCCAGCCCTGCTGGAACAACCTTTGCCGCATCTCGGGTGTGCGCGCGATCTCGCTGAACAGGGCTGAGAGTTTTTGCGTCACTGGTTTGGGCAGCGACTTTGGCGCGGCGATGGCGTTCCAGATCTCCAGGCTGAAACCCTGGATGCCGGCTTCGCTCATGCTCGGCAGTTCGGGCACCAACGTGCTGCGGCCGCTGGAAGTCACGCCAATGGCGCGCAGCTTGCCGGCCTTGATCTGGGCCATGGCCAGTGCCGGCGGCAACATTGCCAAATGCAACTGGCCGCCCAGCATGCCATTGGCCACCTGCGGATAGCCCGGGTAGGGTACGTGCACCGGGTTGATGCCGGCCTTGCCCTTGAGCCACTCCATGCCGATGTGGCCGACCGTGCCGACCCCTGGCGTGCCATAACTCCACTTGTCACCCGCGGTGCGGGCTGCGGCCAGGAACTCCTGCGCCGTGGTGCCGGGAGCGCCCACCGGCGCCGTCAGCACCAGCGGCGAGACGCCAATCAGGCTGATGGGTGTCAGATCTTTCAGGGGGTCGTAACTGAGTTTCGGGTTGAGCAGCTTGGCAATCGTCATATTGCCGTTGATCATCAGGCCGATGGTGTGGTCGTCAGTGGCCTTGGCCACATAGTCGGCCGCAATATTGCCGCCGGCGCCGACCTTGTTCTCAACAATGACAGGCTGCCCAAGCGCCTTGGCCAGCGGTTCAGCCAGGGTGCGCGCCGTCAGATCAGGCGAAGACCCGGCCGGAAAGCCGACGATGATGCGCACCGTCTTGGTGGGCCAATCGGCCGCCGGAGTTGTCGTGGGTTTACTCTGGGCCACGGCCGTTGCTGCAACGGCCGCAAGCATGGCGATGATCGCCGTGCGCCGAAAGATGACGTTTTTCATGTCGAATCCTGCCTGTTTGAAAGTGCCGATTGTCGCCGACACCGGTCAGGGTTTTGACTGCCGCCGACTGTTCGGCAGCTGGCGCTGGCGCTCAGGAAAACTCGGTCAACGCCTTCTTCATCTTCTTCATGGCCGCGACCTCGATCTGGCGGATGCGCTCGGCGCTGACGCCGTACTCGTCGGCCAGTTCGTGCAGCGTCATGCCGCCCGAATTGTCGTCATTGACCTTGAGCCAGCGCTCTTCAACGATGCGTCGGCTGCGCGCGTCAAGTGACGCCAGCGCCATGGCGATACCGTCGCTGGCGAGCACGTCGCGCTCGCGGGCTTCGATCATGGCGGTGGGCTCATGCCGGCTGTCGGTCAGGTAGGCAATCGGGCCGAAAGCGTCGTCCTCGCCGTCAGCGGAAGTCGGGTCCAGCAGCACATCGCCGCCGGAGAGCCGTGTTTCCATCTCGATGACTTCTTCGCGCTTGACATTGAGCTCGCGCGCCATGGCGTCAATCTGGTCCTCATTGAGCGAGTCGCGGTGCGTGCCGGCGTCGGCCGCTGCATCGTCGGACTTGTAGCGCTGCTTCATGGAGCGCAGGTTGAAAAACAGCTTGCGCTGAGCCTTGGTCGTGGCGACCTTGACCATGCGCCAGTTCTTCAGAATGTATTCGTGGATTTCGGCCTTGATCCAGTGCAGCGCGTAGCTCACCAGGCGCACGCCGTGGTCCGGGTCAAAGCGCTTGACCGCCTTCATCAGGCCAACGTTGCCTTCCTGGATCAGGTCGCCGTGCGGCAAGCCGTAACCCAGGTACTGGCGTGATACCGATACCACCAGACGCAGGTGCGAGAGCACCAGTTTTCCGGCGGCGTCCAGGTCGTTGTCCTGGCGGAACTTGCGCGCGAACGCCTGCTCCTGCTCCAGCGTGAGCATGGGCAGACGGTTGGCAGCCGAAATATAGGCATCCAGATTGCCCAGCGCCGGTACCATCGACCAGGGGTTTGCCAGCGCCAGGGCGCCGGTCGAAACGTCAGTGTGATGAGCCATGCAGACCTCCTTTGTCCATATCAGCGATTATATTAGCACTCTATTGATGCGAGTGCCAATTGGGAGGGTCAATCAGTTTGACAGTCTTTTTCAATCGGGCAGGTATGCCCTGGTCAGTAGGGGTTGATGCCCGGCGTCACCGTTGATGGCGTCTATGTAGCTTTCATAAACGCCTCGAACGCCTCAATCGGTACTGGACTGCAGAACAAAAAGCCCTGATAAGGCGTGCAGCCCAGCATTTCCAGAAAGTCGCGCTGCGCCTCGGTTTCAACGCCTTCGGCGATGGCCGTCAGCCCCATGCTGTCTGCCAACGCAATCACCATTCTGGCGATACCCATGTCGTTTGGATCAATCAAAATGTCGCGCACAAGCTCTTGGGCAATCTTGAGTTGGGACAACGGCAGGCGTTTCAGGTCAGACAGTGACGAATAACCGGTGCCAAAATCGTCCAGCGAAAAGCTGATTCCCTTGGCCTTGAGCAGGTTCATCTTGACGATGACGCTTTCAACATCAGTGACCAACACACTCTCCGTGAGTTCGAGCTTGAGCAGAAGTGGATTTGCGCCGGTACGCTCAAGCACGGCAATAACCTGTTCAACAAAGTCGCCCTGTTGGAACTGGCGGGCAGTAACGTTGACCGCCATTGTTAAATTGGCTGTCGCCGCTTGGTTAGCCCAAACTGCCAACTGGGTACAAGCGGTTTCCAGAACCCACAAACCCAGGGGCAGGATCAGTCCGGTCTTTTCTGCCGTCGCAATGAGCTCGGCCGGCGACACCCAACCGCGTGTCGGATGCTGCCAGCGCAACAGTGCCTCAACGCCGGTGACTTCGCTCTTGCTTTTTACCTGCGCCTGGTAATAGAGGCGGAACTGCTTGTCAAAGACGGCTTTACGCATGTCTTCTTCAAAAATTACATTGTTTGTTTGCTCGACCTGCATCAAGCTGTTAAAGAAACACACCGTGTTACGGCCAGAATTCTTGGCCCGGTACATGGCAATATCGGCGCGCTTGATGCAGTCTTCTCTCGAGACCCCAGTGCCAAGGAATAGCGCAACACCAAGGCTGGCGGTGCAGTGGTGTTCGATGACCTGCGGCGCACGGTCCGCGTCTGCCGCCAGGGTCAACACATAAGGTGCGCCCAGCAGACCGCGAATCTTCTCGGCCAACACGACCGCCTGCGCCTTCGCTGTCACTTCGTCCTGCGCCAAGTCTTTGAGCAGCACGACAAACTCGTCTCCCCCAAGGCGTCCCACCGCATCGACCTCGCGCACACAACTCTTGAGCCGCCTTGCCACCTCAATAAGTAGCAGGTCACCTGCGCCATGACCGTAGGTGTCGTTGATCGATTTGAAGTTGTCCAGGTCGAGTAACAACAGGGCGCCATGGTGTCCGGTGCGCTTGCTCGCGAGCGTGGCTTGGGTCACTTGATTGTTAAACAACAAGCGGTTGACCAGGCCGGTCAGCGGATCGTAATAGGCCAGCTGCCGTACGAGTTCCTCGCTGTGCTTGCGCTCCGTTATGTCGCGCATTGCGGCATGAACAGCCGGCTTGCCATTGAAATTCACCCGCATCCCCTGAACTTCGACGTCGATGACGCTTCCATCGCGCTTGAACAACTTCTGTTCCTGCATCGGTGACTTGCCGCCTGGTTTCGCGTTCTTGTCCAAACGCTGAGAAACGATCTTGCGAAAATCAGGGTGGATCAGATCAAGGATCGGTTTGCCGACCAAGTCGCTGGCGCAAGTTGCTCCCAACATCTTGATGGCGGCGGGATTGACGAAAAGCATCTTTCCTTCGCCATGAATAATGATCGATTCTGGCGTCCACTCCGCCAGAGAGCGGTACTGCGCCTCGCTGGCCCTCAGGCATTCTTCAACATTCTTGCGCTCGGTGATGTCCTTGATTACCAGTCGCATTTCAGAGCCGCCCTCGCCCTCTTTCACTTTGGCCACTTCCAGATGCGCCCAGAATGGTGCACCGTCACGCTTGAGCAGGCGCAATTCCACGGACAGGGGTCCATCAGCATCTATCAGCTTGCGTCGATGCTTGTAGTAACTGTCCTGGTCGTCATTGAAGATAAAACGGGTGATGGACTGCTTGATCAATTCGCTGCGAGGTACATTGAGCAGGGTGCTGGTGGTCAGGTTGGATTCCCTGATCAGGCCTTCTTCGGTCACGGTGCAGTAACCCACCGGTGCCAGATCGTAGAAATTGACATAGCGGGCGAGCGATTCATCGAGTTCGACTTGCTTGCGGCGCAACTCCTCGTTTTGCATCTCCAGTTCGACCTGATGAACTTGCAGGTCGTGCAGCGTCCGCTGCGCTTGTGCTGGTGATAGCGCCGCAAATTGTTCCGGTGACTGGCTGACCCGTTGCCCCAGCGCGGCCTCGGCTCGTTGGTACAGGCTTTGCATCAGGCTTGTCACGGGATCGACATCGCTTGCGGATCGCTTGTTGATATCGTCCAAGTTTCTACACCTTTGATTTTAGTATTGCGAACAATTGTCGTAGAAAGATCAATATTCACCAACCTGAAAGGTCAATATATGGACGTTATGCGTGACAAAACAGTGCGGATAAATGTTTATTTTTCTGGTTCGAGCGGCAGCGCAGTCGTAACCAAACTCACACAGATGGTTTGCCGGAAAGCAGGCACCTGATGTCCGTCAAAACCGCTTGACAAACGCCTCGAACGCTTCAATAGGCAACGGTCGGCTAAACAGATAGCCCTGATAGCTGCGACATCCCAGACCAGCAAGGCAATCTCGCTGGGCCTGGGTCTCCACCCCTTCGGCGATGACTTCCAAGCCCATGCTCTGGGCCAACGCCACCACCATCTTTGCAATGGCGGCGTCATTGGGGTCAATCAGAATGTCACGCACAAAGCCCTGATCAATCTTGAGTTCATCAATTGGCAGGCGCTTCAGATAAGCAAGTGACGAATAGCCAGTACCAAAATCGTCCAGTGAGAAGGCGATCCCTATGTCCTTGAGATCGTTCATTTTGGCCATCACGTTGTCGACATCCCTGACCATGATGCTTTCGGTCAGTTCCAGTTTGAGGCGCCGAGGATCAGCCCCGGAATCCAACAGTATTTTGGTGACCTGATCGACGAAATCGGTTTGACGGAACTGATGCGAGCTCACGTTCACCGATAAGGACAGGCGCGACAGTCTCGGCTGCATCGCCCACCGAGACAACTGGGCACAGGCTGACACAAGCACCCATTTGCCCAGGTCCCCGATGAGCCCGGCTTCCTCGGCCAACGCGATAAATTGCCCTGGCGCAATCAGTCCGCGCTGCGGGTGCAACCAGCGTATGAGAACTTCCGCCGCGAACACAACACCGGCTGAGTCAACTTGCGGCTGATAGTGCAAATCAAATTGACCCTGTGCAATCGCCTCATGAAGATCAGCCTCCATGGCCGCCCGATCGATCAATCTGACCTGCATTTCAGCATCGAAAAATCGCACCGTGTTGCGACCTGCATCCTTGGCCTGATACATCGCCACATCCGCCTGCTTCATTAGATCGTCTGCAGAATTTTCATTCGGCGAAAACAAGGCGACACCGATGCTTGCTGTCGTGCGGTGGTGCTCAGACACGCTGAGTATGTAGGGTTTACTGATACTTCGGAGAATCTTTTCACTGACGACCCCGGCTTGCCGAGCGGCCGCATCCAAATCCTCACCAAGATTCTCCAGCA
>CAIWNX010000151.1 GCA_903914175.1 uncultured beta proteobacterium
AGCACTTTATTCACGCCTTGCAGGGCGGCGCCGACGACTACCTGGTGCGGCCCATCAACCCGGCCCTGCTTGAGGCGAAATTGCGCCACTACGCGCGGGTGCTGGGCCTGCAGTCGCGCCTGGCGATGCTGGCGCAGCGCCAGCGCGACATTCACGACAATATTCTGGACGCCGTACTCACGCTTGATGACCAGGGGCAAATCCAGGAGAGCAATCTGGCTGCGCTGCGCATCTTTGGTGACGGCACGCAGCGGCTCGACGGCCGGCACTGCGATCAGGTGCTGGGCGCAACGCTGGCGGACCTGCTCGGGCAAGGCGAAATCGCGCTGCGGCGCTTTGACGGTAGCCGTTTTCCGGCCGAACTGGCGCTGAGCCAGTGGAACGAGGCCGAACTGCTGCGCTACACCATCGTGATTCGCGACCTGACCGAGCGCCGCCGCATCGAACGCATGAAGGACGAGTTTCTGGCCACCGTCAGCCACGAGTTGCGCACGCCGCTGACCTCGGTGCTGGGCGCGCTGGGGCTGCTGGCATCGGGTGCGGCCGGCGCGCTGCCCAAAGCGGCTCTGCCGCTGGCCGAGGTCGCCAAGCGCAATGGCGAGCGCCTGAGTCGGCTGATCGACGACATCCTTGACCTGACCAAGCTCGAAGCCAAACAGATGGTGCTGCAAATGCGCAGCACGACGCTGGATGCTCTGCTGCGCGAGGCGATGACGGCGAACCAGGGCTATGCCGGGCGGGCTGGCGTGCACCTGAAACTGGAACTGACAGCGCCCAGCCCAGCGGTGCGCGTTGACACCGACCGCTTTCTTCAAGTCATGGCCAATCTGCTCTCCAACGCCATCAAGCACTCGGCGGCAGGTGACACGGTCAGCGTGAGCCTTGACTGGTCCGACACCCGCCTGCGCGTCAAGGTGCAGGACCAGGGCCCCGGGATCGATCCGAAATTCCGCGCCCGCTTGTTCGAAAAGTTTTCCCAAGCCGATGCCTCGGACCGCCGCGCCCAGGGCGGAACCGGCCTGGGCCTGTACATCACCCGCATGCTGGTCGAGCGCATGGGTGGGCGTGTCGATGTCGAAGCGGCAAGCGGCCCGGGCGCGTGCTTTTGTATCGAATTACCACTCATCGACGCCCTGGCACAACGCGCGGGGCCGTGGTTGCTGCACATTGACAACGATCTGGACGCGCGCTTGCGCGTCGCCGACTGGCTCTCGCCACTGTGCCCGGTGCAGGGGGTGGCCGACCTGCAGCAGGCACGTGCACTGCCGGTGCAGTCCCAGCCGCCCATCATCATTGCCGACCCGCAGGCGCAGGGCTCGGCTGACGAGTTTTGCAAGGCCTTGCAACACCTGTCGCAGGGACGCGGCGTGATTCTGTTCAGCGACGCTGTCGATGACGCTTTCGTGCGCCGCCTGGGGCTGCTCTGGCTGCAAAAGGCACATACCGGGCGCGAGGAAATGCTGGGCGCCGCGCGCTCGGCGCTGGTCAAGGCGAACCAGGAGCATCGGTCATGAGCGAACTGCACCGGGTCATGTGTGTTGAGGATGACCCCGACATCCGCATGATCATTGAATTCAGCCTCGCAACGGTGGGTGGCTACGAGGTTTGTCTGTGCCCGGGTGGCCAGGCGGCGCTGGCGCAGGCACCGATCTTCAAGCCTGACCTGGTGCTGCTCGACGTCATGATGCCCGACCTCAGTGGCCCCGAAACACTGGCCGCTCTGCGTCTGCAAGAGGGCATGAAAGGTGTGCCGGTGGTCTTCATGACGGCCAAGGCAATGCCCGAGGAAGTCGAAGACTTGCTGCAGTACGGCGCCACCGGTGTCATCGTCAAACCTTTTGACCCGGTCACGCTGCCGCAAAACATCCGGATTTACTGGGAGCACGGGCGTGGCATCGCACATGACTGAAGGTTTGCCGCCTGCGGCCTTGGCGCAGTTTGAGGTCCTGCAGCGAGGTTTCGTGACGGGTCTGCCAGCGCGCTGGCTGGCAGTTGAAACCGCCGCCACGGCACAGGAACGCCAGGCTGTGTTGCACCGTCTGTGCGGCGCCGCCGGCAGCTATGGCCTGGAGGGTCTGAGCCAGTGCGCACGGGTGGCCGAGACGCTGGCATTGTCGGGGCCGCCCGAGGAACTGACGCAGGCGCTGGCACTGCTTAAAGGGGAGATCGAGCGGGCCGCAGCTTGTCATCCCGGGCTTGACCCGGGATCCAGTGCCACACGGTGCATGGATTGCGGATCAAGTCCGCAATGACCAGTCAGGTGGGTAGACCGGAGTCATGGCTCACCCTGAATCCGTCACATTGTCGTGACACTTTGGCGTCCGGGCGGCGCTGTAATAGGGGCATCCAAACATCCAACTGCGAACTTTTAATGGAAACAATGATGGAACTCAAAGGAATAATCGAAGGCAATGACGTACTGGTCATCGAACTGCGCGAGGACAACCTCGACGCCAGCAATGTGCGCGAGTTCAAGGACGCCGTGCAAGCCGTGATTCATGAGCGCAAGCAAGTCGTGCTCGACATGTCGGGCGTCAAGTTTGTCGACAGCTCGGGCCTGGGTGCGCTGATCTCCTGCCTGCGCCTGCTCAACAGCCGACGCGGGGACTTCAAGCTCTGCGGCATGTCAAAGACCGTGCGCGCCCTGTTCGAGCTGATGCGCATGCACCGGGTTTTCAATATCCACGACACGCGGCAAGAAGCGGTCAGTTCTTTTACCTGAGGTACCGATGCAAGCCAACTGTCACAGGGCTGGCCTTGGTCAGACGCTGGCCGCCTTGCTGCTGGCGGTTGTGGCGCTGCTGGGCCAGACCAGCGCGCTGGCCGGCGCGGTGAGCGAGCGCGTCAAGAGCAGCGCCAGTGTGCGCGTTTGCATCTGGCCCGACTACTACGGCATCAGCCTGCGCGATCCGCGCACCCAGCAACTCAGCGGCATCGACATCGAACTCTCGGCGCAACTGGCCAGGGATCTGGGCGTGCGGCTGGCCTACGTCGATTCATCCTTTGCCACGCTGATCGAAGACCTCGCCAGCGACCGCTGCGACGTCGCCATGTTTGCCGTCGGCATCACAGCGCAGCGCCAGCGCGCGCTGCGCTTCACACAGCCCTATCTGCAAAGCGATATTTATGGCGTGACCACGCGCAACAATCGCGTCGTCAAAAGCTGGGACGACATCGACAAGCCCGGCGTTCAGGTCGCGGTGCAGACCGGCACCTTCATGGAGCCGGTCATGGCCGCCTCGCTCAAGCAGGCAAAAATGCTCGTGATCCGACCACCGCAGACGCGCGAACAGGAGTTAGAGGCCGGACGCGTCGACGTCTTCATGACCGACTACCCCTACAGCCGGCGCCTGCTCGACCGGGTCGACTGGGCGCGCCTGGTGGCACCACCCAAACCCTTCAATCCGATTGCCTACGCCTACGCGGTGAAGCCGGGCGATGAAGAGTGGTTCAAGCAGATCGATCAGTTCGTGGCCCGGATCAAGCGCGATGGACGGCTTGAAACAGCGGCCAAAAATTCAGGCTTGACCGAGATCGTTGTCAGGAATTGAGTACCCGGTGACTGAACCCAAGATTGAATCCAGCCGCGCCGTGCGTGTCTGGCTGAAAAGCAGCCACCTTTATGCGGTGGGCGCCACACTGTGCGCGCTCGTTGTGCTGCTGGCGCTGGCCTTCGTCCAGTTCGAGAAGGCTGAAGTCAAGACCAGCAAGCGCACCGAGTTGCAGCAACTGGTCAAGGCGCTGGAGAGCCAGACTGCGGCCCATGTCGGTGTCGTCGAGGCCATGCTGCTGGCACTGGCGCATTCCAACCATGATCTGCTTGCGCCCCGGGCGAGCGGGCGCCTTGACGCCCATGTCGTTAGCACCATGCGCAGCTACCCACAGATCCGAAGCCTGTCGGTCGTCAATGCGGCCGGTCGTGTGCTGGGCAGCAGCACCGCCGATAACATCGATCTGACGCTGAACCTGGAAAAGTTCGGCGCCCCGGCGCAGGATACGGCCACCGTCATGGTCGGCCCGATGCTGGCCGGACGCGATCTGGTCCAAATCATGGGCGCAGCGCCCGACGCAAGGAAATTCAATGTGTTTCCGATGCAGGTGCGCCTCCATTCGCCAAACGGGCAGCACCTGACGCTGCTGGCACTGGTCAACGCCGATTACTTCAGCCTGGAATATGAATCGACCGTCAACAACCCGACGGTGCGCATCGCGCTAACCGACCGAAGCGGTACCCTGCTGGTGGCGACCAGCAATGTGCAGCACAGCAGAGCCGTGTCACTGAACCACCTGCGTGTCTTTACCGAATTTCTGGCGCTACGCGATTGGGGCAGCTACCTCGGAGCCGGTATCGATGACGCCTACGTGATCAGCGCTTTTTCGGCCTTGCGAAAGTGGCCGATGGTGGTGCTGGTGGAAACCTCGTACAGCGACGCGATGATCGAAGTCGCGAGCCTGACGCGCTGGACCCTGGCTGCCACGCTGGCAATCGGCCTGGCGATTGCCCTGCTGACTTTGGCCGCGAGTCTCAATCTGAAACGCCATGCTGCCATCAAAAAGCGCCTGGACCAGGAGGTGCAGGCCAGCCAGGCCCATAGCAATGCGGTGCTGGAGTCGTCCATCGACGCCGTCATTACGCTGGACGCGACCGGCCGCATTGTGGCTTTCAACCCGGCGGCGGAAAAAATGTTTGGCCGACACAAGGACGACTGTCTGGGCCAGTTGATGGACGGCTTGCTGGTGCCGCCGAATTTGCAGAAAGCCCACCACGATGGCATGCAACGTTTCCTGGCGCACCGCGATGGGCCAGCCCTGACACGCTTGAACCGGCGCATCGAGACCACCGCATTGCATGCCAGCGGCGCACTGTTCCCGATTGAGCTCTCGATCGTTTCGGTCGACGTCGGCGGTGTGCTCTTCTTTACCGCCAATGTGCGCGACATCAGTGAGTCGAAAAAGGCGACGCAGGAGATTGCCGATCTGCTGGCCAAGTACCGCACCACCGCAAAGGCCTTGGAGCAGCAGAAGATAGCGCTCGATGAGCACGCCATCGTCAGCATCGTCGATGTCGATGACACCATCATCTATGCCAACGACAAGCTGATCGACATCTCGGGCTATTCACGCCAGGAATTGCTGGGGCGCAAACAGCACGCGTTTCGCTACCCGCTGAACGCGGCCCTCTACGCCGACCTGCGCGAGAGCCTGGCCAGCGGGAAGATCTGGCACGGCGAATTGCTCAAGCGCCGCCGCGATGGCGGAACCTACTGGGTCGCCAATACAACGGTGCCGGTGCAGGCTGATGACGGCAGCGTGCAGCAGTACATCAGCATCCAGACCGATATCACCACGCTGCGGCAAACCGAGATCGCCTTGCAGGAAGCGCGGGCGCGCGAGCTCGACATCGGCAACCGGATCCAGCAGACCCTGCTGGCCGCCTCGCCCCACCAGCAGGTGCATGGCTTGTGGCTGAGTCACTATAACCAGGCCTCCAAAGGCGTCGATGGCGATTTTGTCGACGTTCTCGAGCTTGGCGCCAACTGCGTCGACATCATCATCGGCGACGTCATGGGCAAGGGCGTGCCGGCAGCGCTGCTGGGCGCGGCCACCAAACTGCAGTTCAGCCGCTCGCTGGCCGAGTTGTTTGCCAACGCGGGTCGTCAGGGCGCGCTGCCCGAACCGCATACCATTGTCTCGGCCGTGCACGAGGCCATGACACCGCACCTGCAGGCGCTCGAATCCTTTGTCACGCTGGCCTACATCCGCATCGATCTGGACCGCAAGCGCATCACCTGGGTCGGCTGCGGACACGAGGAGTCGCTGCTGATTCATGGCGACGGCGAATCGACGTTGCTGCCCAACCAACACCCGCCACTGGGCATCCTCAGCCCGAGCGACTACACGCAGAGCAGCATTGCGCTGGCAGCCGACGATGTGTTGTTTCTTTGTTCGGATGGTTTGACCGATGCCATCGGGCCGGACGGGCAACGCCTGGGGCGTGATATCGTCAACACCACCTTGCGCCGACTGGTGCGTGACCACCCGACACCTACCGCCGCTCTGCAGGCATTGCGCCAGGAGTTGCTTCATTCAACGGTCCAACTCAATGACGATGTGACGATGGCACTGATCATGCAAGCTGGGGCCAATAGCACGGACAGCCGCTGTGAACTGCCGATCGAGATGCCGTCGATCAACACACTGCGCGAGTTTGTGCATGAACGCTCGCTGCACGCAGGCTTGTCGGAAGCCGACGCCGCCATGTTCGAGCTCGCCAGCGTCGAGGTCTTTACCAACATCGTGCGCCACGCCAAAGGGCTGTTGCCAGGCGCGCCACTGGAAGTCATCGCGCATTGCAGCGCGCACAAGATTGTGCTGGAGGTGATCCACCTGGGCGAAGCCTTCACGCCGCCGGCAGAAACGATTGCACCCGACCTGACGTCGTTCCCCGAGGGCGGCTTTGGCATGACCATCATCCGCAGTGCCTGCAGCGAGGTCGAGTTCCTGCATCACGAAGGCGTCAACACCGTGCGCATGACGCGTCTGATCACCGCCTGAAACTCCGCCACCGTTCGCGCAGGCGGGCTCGAGGGTTTGCAATCCTGACACATATTTTCCAGCTCAATCAGTTGCAATAGGCGCATCGGGCCATGAACCCCGATTCCGTCATTGCGAGGAGCGTGGCGATGACGAAAGCAAGTGTCTTGGATTTTGGAAAGATCAATGGTGCGTTGGCACAGAAATATCGAAACATGAATATGCGAATCCAAACCTTGCGCGGGCTGGCCTGTCTGCTGCTGGTGCTCTACCACGTCGTGGGCGCCGACCCCAGCCTGGGCTTGCGCGTGCAGGACGGCGCCGTGCGCTGGTTCAACGATGGCCTGGCCTATCTTCGCATGCCGCTGTTCACTTTTTTGTCAGGACTGGTCTATGGGCTGCGTCCGTTTGCCGGCAACAGCCGCGCCTTTCTTCAAGGCAAAGTGCGCCGCTTGCTGATCCCGATGCTGGTGGTGGGAACCGCTTTTGCCGTGCTGCAGGTGCTGACGCCGGGCACCCATTCATCGGTCGGACCCTGGTATTTGCTGCACCTGCAGCCGGTGGCGCACTTCTGGTTTGTCGAGTCACTGTTCTGGGTCTTCGTGGTGATCTGGGCCCTGGAACGCCAGCATCTGATCAGCGGCATGAAGGGCTTGCTGCTGGTGCTGGCCCTGTCGTGCGCGCTGTATCTTTCGGTCAGTGGCTGGCACTGGCTGAGTCTGGATGGCGCCATTTACCTGATGCCTTATTTTTTGACCGGGCTGCTGTGTTCACGCTTCAGGCTGGAGCGCCATCTGGCCAATCCCTGGATCCGGCTCGCGCTGCTGGCGCTGGCCCTGGCGGCCGCAGTCTCCATGGGCATGCCGGTGCCCAATGCAGAGCGCCGCACGGTCGCGATGCTGCTGACAGGCATGTCGCTGTGCCTGCTGTGCCTGGGTTGCGGCCTGGTCCTGCCCTGGCTGGCCCGTATTGGACGCCACTCTTACGCGATCTACCTGTTTCATGTTTTCTTTACCGCGGCCACCCGACTGGCGCTGCACCGCATCGGCATCGACCTGTTGGCGCTTGACCTGCTGCCGGGCTTGCTGCTCGGCCTGGCCGGACCGATGCTGATCGAGCGTCTGGCGGGCGGCTTCAAGTGGCCGGCGCTGCTGCTGCTGGGGCGCTCGGCCAAGGCCGACAAGCCCGCCCAAACCGCCACCGAGCCGCTGGTGCTGGCACGCTAATCACCGCCAGACACTATGGATACGTTGCTCGAAGCCCTGGTCATCGCAACCGATGTCTGGGAAGACGCCATCGCGCAACTCAGCTGGCACCATGGTCTCGTCGTGCTGGCCTACTTTGGTGCGGCCTGGTTCTGCCTGGTCAACGCCCATATTTCCCGGCAGAACCGGCAGCCCCACGTGTTCTGGTACCTGGGTGCTGCCGTGCTGTGTCTGCTCGGCGTCAATACCGTGTTGCAGGCTGATTTGTTTGTCACACAGTTGTTGCGCGCCATCGCCAAACTGCAGGGCTGGTATGCGCAGCGCCGGGAACTGCAATACAGCGCGGTACTGCTGCTGGGATTGATGGTCGTGCTCTCAATCAAAGGCTTGCGCTCGCGCTTGAGCGCGGACGATCTGCCCTCGGAACTGGTGGCCATGGGCCTGGCGGCCCTGCTGGCGCTGTTTGCCACGCGCATGGTCTCGGCGCACGGGACCGATCTGGTGCTCAACCTGCGCCTGGCGGGCGTCTCGGTGGGCCGACTGATCGAGTTCGCCGGCATCGGTTTGGTGATCCACGGCGCGAGGAACTGCCTGCGTTTGCATTGAGCGGGCAGGGACGCTGCGCACCGGCTCAACGGATGCTCAGGCTCGACAGGATGAAGCCCTGGTTTTCGGAGCGGGTCGTCAGGCGCAGGGTATTGAAGCCCTGCTTCAAGGGCACGCTAATGGGCGCGTTGTCAGTCGGATTGCCCCAACCAGTCTTGACCAATTCGAAAGACGGCATCACCACTTTGGCATTTACGGCCACCTCAAGCGCATTGCCCGACTGCCGCGCCTCGGCGCGAATCACCAGGGCGTAATCGCCGCTGGCCGGCGCCTGCACCAGGTAGTCCAGCCCCGCGCCCGGATGCAGGTGGCGCACGCGCGAGACCGACGCTGCCGAATACGGCGCGGGGTTGCCGACAAAGGCCAGCGCATCAAAGCTGCCCGGGATTTGATTGCGCCCGCTGGCACTGGGTGGCGGCGCAGCCAGCACCGTGTCCATGCAGCGAATCTTGGATGTAGCTGGCAGACTCAGATCGGTTGTGAGTTCCCAGGCGCCGTAGCGCGTGTCCCAGTTGCCGGCGCCGGCCATGAACCACATCAGCATGTCGCCGCCCTGCTGGTACCAGCGCCTCAGGTGGTCAACGCACAGATCATGCATGCGCGGATCGAGGTTGGCGGCCTTCTTGGCTGCCAGGCTGCCCGGCCCAAAAGTGGCGGGGCCACCTTCGTAGGCCAGAAACTTCAGGCCATACCAACTGGCCAGCGCCAGATCGGCTTCCAGCAAGGGGACGATGGAGGCTCGCTTGATCGACGTGTCCATGGCCTGTAGCACTTGCTCGGTGCTCAGGCCGTCCACCGTCTGCTGCTCGCCCAGGTCAAAGTAGGGTGCGCCGGCGATGGCATAAAAATAGCGCGACGGTGAGCCGTAGACGGCGTCGATGAAATCCAGACCGTACTTGGCCGACATGTACTGCACGACCTGAAAACCGAGCACCGGCCGAATCGTGCTGAACATGGCGCCTTCGCCGTAGACGCTGCGAAAGATGTCGCTGAATTCCTTGAGCCGCAGGGCGACACGCCGAACCGCCAGCAGCGCCGCTGTGGTCTTTCCGTCATAGGCCAGCACCGAGGCAGGGTTGGCCTGCACCTGCGCGATCGCCATGGCACGGTTGGTGTTGTACTGCTCGAAACCACCGTTCCAGATTTCGTTGCTGTATTCGACGTAGACCTTGGCGTCGGCGTTTAGCGTCTGCTTGAGCAGCCGGGCCAGTTGCAGCACATAGTCGTCATCAGCCGCGATCGGGATGTTGATCCAGATGTCGTGCCCGTTCTGGTTCGCCAGCGCGATGACGTGCTCCCAGGGCACGCCTGAGCGGGAGGCGAAGTGGGTCGTCTGCGGCGCGACGCGGCTCTGCCAGGTGCTGACCGGGTTGTTGTTGGTTCGCAGCCACTCCATGAACCGCAGGGTCTTGAAGCGCTTGATGTGCTCCAGAAAGACGCTGGTGAACAGGGGCGCATTGTCGGCGTCGTAGCCGGGGCGAATCAGTTGCACGTTCTTGATGCCGGGGCCGGTCTCGGTAAAGGCCAGCATCAACTGGTCTTCATTGGCCGGCATAAGCACTTGCGCGCTGCTGCGCTTGCGGCTGGCGTCGTAGCGCAGTTCGATGACCTTGGCGCTGGAGGCCACCGCCGCCACCTTGGCCTGGCCCTCAAACGACAGACTGTAGCTGCCGGCGTTGCCGGCGTACTTGCTGGCGCCCACCAGCAACACCACACCAAAATCACCGACCGGCCAGCCGTCACTGCCCAGCACCTCAGCTTCATCCCAGGGTGTCTTGGCCGATCCGAATTTGCGCGCCTGGTACATCAGGTCCACATAAACCGGGGTAAACGACCAGTCTGTGATGCGCTGCAGGTTGGCACCCAGATGCGAGGGCGCTCCCACGCGCGCCGCAGAGGTCAGCGGCGCTGCCCCGCCGCCACAGGACAGCAGCAGCAATGTTGCAGCCAGGAGCAGGAGGCGGTTCATCGGCTGTGGCATGGCGTTCTATCGGATGTTGTGCGTTGTGCTGCGGGCCGGCGCCGATTCTACGCAGCCAGCGTGCAATCGTCACAGGGCGGCCCAGTTCACACTTTGGCGATGATTTTTCCACTGTGCTGCCCTAGCATGCAAGCCATGAAATCATTCCAATCGACACTGCTCAGGGTCCAGCCATGATCGTCGTCAGCGCCACTTTTGTCGCCGAGCCGCTGGCACGCCCGCTGGCCTTCTTGCTCGAAGAGCTGGGGCTGGCGCAGGCCATTGAATTCGCGCCCTACCACCAAGTATTTCAGGAACTGCTGAGCCCGGGCAGCGCCTTTGCGCGCAACCGCGGCGGCATCAATATCGCGCTGGTCCGTTTGGAAGACTATGTGCGGGAGGGCGGTGCCGACGCCTGTCAAGCCGTGGCCCGAATTGCTGACGAACTCGGCGCCGCGTTGCAGCGCTTTGTCAGCGGCGCCAGCGCCGAGTTGCTGCTGTGCCTGCTGGCGCCCTCGCCAACCGTGCCGGCTGAGCTTGCACGTGCGATAGCTGCCGCCAACGCCGCGCTGCAGGCGCGTCTGGCCGGACAAGCCAGTATTGTTCTTCTGACGCAAGACGAGATCGAACGCGTGGCCGGCGCCGAGCGCTTTGATGCGCAGCGCGACGCGCTGGCGCACATTCCGTTTTCCGACAGCCACTTTGCCAGCCTGGCGCTGGCGCTGGCGCGTCGCATTCACGCCCTGCGCACCGCAGCAGCCAAGGTGCTGGTGCTCGACTGCGACAACACCTTGTGGCGCGGCGTGGTGGGCGAGGACGGCGTTGCCGGCATCAGCTTGAGCGCGCCCTATCTGGCCTTGCAGGAATTCGCGCTGGCGCAGCAGCGCAAGGGCGTGCTGCTGTGTCTGGCGAGCAAGAACAGCGAGGCCGATGTGCTCGATGTGCTGGCGCAGCGCAGCGAGATGCGTCTGCGCTCGACGGATGTGGTGGCGCACCGCATCAATTGGTTGCCCAAGGCGGGCAATCTGCGCTCACTGGCCGCCGAATTGAACCTGGGTCTGGACTCGTTTGTCTTCATGGACGACAACCCGCTGGAGTGCGCCCAGATGCGCGCCGAATTGCCCGAGATGGTGACGCTGCAGGTTCCCGCTGAGGACGCGATTGCGCAGTGGCTTGATCACGTCTGGAACTTTGACAAATTGGCGACTACTGACGAGGACGCCAAACGCACGCAGATGTACCGCGAAAATGCGGCACGCCGCACGCTGGAATCGGGTGCCAGCGACATCGGTGAATTTCTGGCCGCGCTGGACTTGCAGATCGATATCGCCGCGCCGTCCGATGACGAATGGGAGCGCATCGCGCAGTTGACGCAGCGCACCAACCAGTTCAACTGCAGCACACGTCGACGCTCGGTGGCCGAACTCAAGGCCTTGCAGGCGCAGGGCGCGCAGCTGCTGCGGGTTCGGGTGCGGGACCGTTTTGGCGACTACGGCCTGGTCGGCGTCATGATCGCGCAAGCGCGTGGCACCGCGCTGGGCGTTGACAGCTTCATGCTGAGCTGCCGCGTGCTGGGACGTGGTGTTGAACACGCCATGCTGCGCCACCTGGGCGAGCGCGCCAGCGCACTCGGACTGGCCTGCGTCGATCTGGAACTCATCAGCAGCGCACGCAACGAGCCAGCACGCGCGTTTGCCGACAGCGTTGCATCCGTCTGGGCACAGCCCGATGCGGATGGCTGCCACTACGCGATACCGCTGGCGCAGGCGCTGGCAATTGCGTACCAACCCGGCCACGACCCCGAAGCGGTGACACAAGCGCGCCTGGGCGACGAAAGAAAAGTCAGCACGACCACCAACACCAGCGCCGGCACACCGGAGCGTTCGCAACGTTACACGCGCTTGAGCACAGTTCTGGTATCAGGCCAGGCCTTGCTGCGTGAAATCGATCGAATAGGGCGACTGCCCCGTGCCCTGCGCACCCCCGCCAGTGCCGCCACTTCGACCCTCGAATTGCGCCTGAAGGAACTCTGGGAGGAGGTGCTGGGCATCGACGGCCTGGGCGTTGAGGATGATTACTTCGCACTCGGCGGCACCTCGCTGCAGTCGGTCAAACTGTTCGCACAAATCGAACAACGCTTTGACGTGCCACTGCGCCTGACCACGATCCTGGCCGCATCCACCGTGCGCGCGCTGGCGGCACTGATCGACCCGCATGCCGCCATGGCACGCAGCAGCGTGGTGGCGCTGCGCATGGGCGACAAAGGCAATCTTTTTCTGGTCCACGATGGTCTGGGTGAAACCCTGCTTTACGTGAATCTGGCGCGACGCCTGCCAACGCATCTGTCGGTCTTCGGTATCGAACCCCGCCGCTTGCCCGGCGTCGCTCTGGCGCACGCCAGCATGGAAGACATGGCGGCCTATTACGTCGAGCAAATGCGCTCGGTCCAGCCGCGGGGTCCGTATCGGCTGGGCGGTATGTGTGCCGGTGGCGTGATCGCTTACGCCATGGCAGCGCATCTGCGCGCGCTGGGCGAGCAGGTTGAAGTGGTAACGATTCTGGACGGCGCCACACCGCAAGCCGCCCAGCGCAGCGGCCGGATTGCCGCACAGCGTCTGGGGCGCGTGCGCGCGCTGCTCGGAGGTGCTGGTGCGCGCGGCATGTCGGCGCTGGCACTGGCCGTGTTGCGCAAAGTCGGCAACGCGCTGCATTACGAGTCGCGTGCCTGGCTCGCGCGCCAATCGGTGCAGTGGCGCTTTCGCCTGATGCAAAGTGTGCTGCGCCGTGGTCGCCCTTGGCCGGCCTGGCTGCCGGCTTTGAGCGTGGCGCAAATCTACTACGAGCTTGATGCGCGCTACCAGCCGCCGGCGCTGACCGATGTGCCGGTGCTGTTGCTGCGCGCCACGCAGGGCGAGGACGCCGACACGCCTTACAAGGCCATTTACCGCGACGACGATTTTGGCTGGGCGCGGGTGGCGGGCATGCTCACGCTGGCCGATGTTGCCGGCGGACACGCCAGCATGCTGCAGGACCATCACGTTGATTCACTCGCTGCCGTGCTGCTGGCGCAGTTGCCGAACTGGTCCGATCTACCCAAGGGGGGCATGGTATGAGAGACACTCTTCATGCAAGCGCCGTGCGCCGAGTTGCGGTGGTGATCGTGAGCTATCGCTGTGCTGCCCTGACGGTCGATTGCCTGCGTTCATTGCAGACGGAAAGCGCGCATCCGGGCATTGCGCTCGGCGTAGTGGTGGTCGATAACGCATCCGGCGACCACGCCGAAATTGCTGCCGCCATCGCGCGCGAGGGTTGGAGCAGTTGGGTGGAACTGGTCGAGGCGCCGCGCAACGGCGGCTTTGCCTACGGCAACAACCTGGGCTTCGCCCATGCCGCGCGCCGGTTCGATCCGCACTACCTGCACGTTCTCAATCCCGACACGCGCGTCAAGCCGGGCGCGGTGCGCGAATTGCTTGACTTTCTGGAGAAGACACCGGCGGCCGGCATTGCCGGCAGCAGTTTCGAAAATGGTGACGGCAGCGACTGGCCGATCGCCTTTCGCTTCGGCTCAATGCTCAGCGAGCTGGAGTCGGGCCTGCGCATCGGACTGGTCTCACGCCTGCTGCAACGCTGGCGCGTGGCACGCGTCATGGAAAAAAAGACGCAGGCCGTTGACTGGTGCGCTGGCGCCTCGATGATGCTGCGCCGCTCGCTGCTCCAGACCATTGGTGGTATGGACGAGCGTTTCTTCCTGTATTTCGAGGAGGCCGAGTTCTGCTGGCGCGCGCGGCGTGCCGGCTTTCAGACCTGGTATGTGCCGGCCAGCCGGGTCATCCACATCGCCGGTCAGAGCACCAAGTTGACCGAACGTAACGCAGCGCCGAAACGCCTGCCGGACTACTGGTTCGAATCCCGACGGCGCTACTTTCATATGACGCTGGGCCTGGCGCAGGCCTGTCTGACCGACTTGCTGACGCTGGCCGGTGGCGCTCTTGGCGAACTCAAACTGACCCTGCAAGGCCGGCGCGACGAGATTGTTCCGCACTACCTTGCCGATGTCTGGCGCCATAGCGTCCTAAGGCCAAAAAACCGCGCGCTGGCAGCACCATTGACGCCGCGGCTGGGAACGGCCTGAGCCGTGGACCTCAGCGCCGCGCTCTTGCTGCAACTCGGGTTGCCCGCCTTCCTGTCCATCAGCAGTGGGGCTTTGTTGGTGAACACCCCCGCGCTGCACGCGGCCGAACTGGCAGCGACGGCAGCGATGGCACCGCGGCGTCTGGCCGAGTTCGCGCAAGGGCGCTGGCATGCACGCAAGGCCTTGGCGCAATTCGGTGTCCTTGATGCCTGCCTGCCGATGGCAACGGATCGCGCACCGATTTGGCCGCAGGGGTTTGTTGGCAGCATCAGCCATGTGCCGCATGACCCGCAAACTGATCAGGCTGGATGGGTGATCGCGGTGGCGGCGCGCGCCAGTGATTGCGCTGGACTTGGCGTTGACATCGAACGCATTGCGCGCTTGCTGCCCGAACATTGGGGCTTATTTCTGAGCGCGCGTGAAATGGCATGGCTGATCGGGCGTCCGCTAGCGCAGCGCAACACCCTGGCGCACAGCATCTGGAGCGCCAAGGAGGCGGCCATGAAGGCCGTGCGCCAGGCGCTCGATCCGCAGGATGTTGAAATTGAGATCGACACTGATGCGCGAACGTTTGTGGCCATCTGCCGCTACCCCGACAGCGCCCGTGGCCGGATCGATATCCGCCTCAGCGGCAGGCTCGCCAGTGCGCCCGGCTGGGTCGCGGCCCTGGCAATCCTGAGTTAATCATGGCGTCCCGAATGTCATTGCGGGCTTGACCCGTAACCCATGGTGCGCGTGGCATCGTCGAAAGGCATGGATCCCGGATCGAGTCCGGGATGACAGGTGCAGGGCCGGGACAACAAGCCAGTCAGGACACACGCCCGAGTTGCTGCAGTGAATAGGCTTTGAGCGCCGCGATGTCGGCGTCGCTTCCGGCGAGCCAGCGCGTCAACAATTCACCGCTCTTCAATGGGACCTGAATCGACTCCCAGGCCGCAGCGGAACGCTGCGACACGCGGCGATAGACGGCCGGGTCCTGCAGCGATGCGATGGCTTGCGCCAGCGACGCGGGCTTTCCCTCGTCAAACATCAGCACACCATCCTGCTGGCCCAGCGCCGGCACGAACATCGGGTGGCTTGAGACGATGAGCGGGCTGCGCGAGCACAAGCCCTCGTAGATCGCCATCGGCAGGCCTTCGGGGTAGCTGGCGCGGCTGGGCACCACCACGGCGTCGTGCGCGCGCATCAGGCGCTGCACATCGTCGTTGGCGACACGGCCCAAGAATGCAACGTACTCGGCGATGCCCAGCGCCTGCGCGCGCTGTTGCATCGCCTCAACCGCGCCGCTTCCGGCCAGGCTTACGCGCACCGGCAGCCCGCGCGCACGCAGCAGCGCCACGGCGTCGATGAGATCGCCGACACCCTTGGATTCAAGAATTGTTCCGACGTAAAAAAGCGAAATGCCGCGCGCCGGATCGGGCGCCTCTTTCGGGCTGTTGGCCGCGGGGCTGGCGTGTGACGGCCAGTCCCAGGCCAGTACCTTGCCCGGCGCGACGCCGATGCGCAGCAGATTGCGCGCGGCCGGAAAGTTGTGATTGGTGACGACTTCAATCTTGGGCAAATTCAGAACGCGACCCAGCAGCTTTTCGGTCAGACGACCGCGCAGCGAGGTGCTGGAGAAACTGTCGGCGAAATTGGGCAGCACGCGTTTGGCCCGCAGCAGCCCCCACAGCAGTGCCGAAATCAGGGGTGTGTTGACGATCAGGTGTGTAGGCCGGAGTTGCTCCAGCGTCTTGAGCAAGCCCAGCACATCGCGCCGCTCGGCCCAACCCAGGCCGATGGCGCGCACACCGTTGGGCAGCATGAGGTCATAGTGGGCTGGCGGCAGCGCAATCACCGTGACGCGCTGCGCCTGCGCCAGCTTGCCAACGAAATCAACCGAGTAGCGCTGCGCGGCATAGGTCTCGGGCCCACCACCAGCAAAGCGTTCGACCGCTTCGCGGTAGTCGCCGTACTGGATGAATACCACGTGTGGTGAAGCTTTTGAAATCATCAAACCAGTCTAGCCCGGCCTGCGCTTCGAATCGTGATCAAACTGTGTCTCAGCGCAACAGGCGGTTGCGCCAGCGCCGCAGGCTGGCAACCAAGCGGGCCGACCACGTCAACTGATCGAACCAGCGCAAGGCGTGCACATCGGTTTTCGACGAGCGTTGGTGTCCGAGCGCCCTTGCCGCCAAAAAGGTCAACAGTTCAGGATGTGATTGCCGGAACCAGCAGTAGGCACCGTCAATGTGCATGGGGCCACCCCGCGCGTCACCCGGCGCTCGCGCCAGCATGGCTTCAAGGTAGTCGACCAGCGCTACGATGTGTGCGCCCTTGATCGCCAGAAAGGCGCTGGTTCCAACCAGCGTCGCGGGCGCAACCGCCAGCGCAGGCAGTTCGGTGTGGGCCAGCGGCTGCTGCAGAACATAGCTGCCGTAGCACAGACCCCAGTCTCGTTGCGCCAGAAAGCTGGCCAGCGCGTCGAATTTATGCGGAAAATCGTCGCAGAAGTTCAGGTCGTCCTCAAGTATCAACAGCGAGCCAACACCGTCCTTTGCGCCCTGGCGCAGCACCGCCAGATGGCTCATGAAACAGCCGCGCGCGCCGGGGCTTGGAAAACCTGCGGCCGCGTCGGGTTTGACATCCTGGAACAGCGCCACCCCGGGCGACTCAAAACTCAGTCCGATGCGTTGCAACTGTTCGCGCATCTCTGCATGGCGATCGGTTCTGGACTCCAGGTTGATGACGACAACCCGGTCGAAAAAGGTGTTGATGGCCTGTTTCATCGACGCCTTGTCGGCTCACTCCGACTCACGTTTGGTGCGCACCCAGCCCGAGCGCTTTTTCAAAAAATAGGCCAGATAAACCGGTAGTTTCCACAGCGCGTAGAGCGGCGTCGTCAGCAGCTCACGCGCGCTCAGCAGTTGGCGCCCAAAGCCCCACCAGGCCAGGCCGATGGCCAGACCAAAAGCCAGCACCGCCAGGCTCAGCAGCGCGGCCGCCACCATCCAAATCGGCCACAGCGCAGCCGCTACCAGTAGCAGCAACTCGGCCAACGCCAGCAGCAAAAAATAAAAGGCCACCGGTGGAATCAGCAAATCCATCGCCAGCACGATCAGCGCCGGCTTGCCAGTCCTGAGGGCTGCACCGAGCAGGCCCGGCAATTCTTCGGTCAGGGTTGCCAGGTGACCGTGCTCCCAGCGCGACTTCTGCACCTTGGCCACACCGGTGTCCTGCGGAAAGGCGCTGCTGACCCGAAACTGCGGCAGGAACTGCGGCGCATAGCCGGCCACAGCGAGATCGACGCCAAGCTTCATGTCTTCAGTGATGTGGCCGGTGGCCAGTTTGGCGTTGGCCATCAAGGCCCAGGGCAAGGCCATGCCGGTGCCCATCAAATGGCAGGCGCCGCCGAGCTGGAACGAGCCCAGCGGACGCACCAGGTTTTTCATGCGCATGGCGAATTCGAGTACGCGCAACTTCAGGCCTGCATTTTCGCCGGCACTCATCAGGTTGAGCATCTGCACCGGCTTGGCCGTCGCGGCGCAGCGCTGCGCGATGGCGGCCACGGCGCCGTCGCTGAGCACGCAGTCGGCGTCCACCACCAGCACCACATCGGGCGGATCAGCGCGCAGCTGGTCAACGCCGAAAGCCAACGCATACCCTTTGCCGCGCAGTTGATCGTTCTGGCGCTCGACCACCTGCGCGCCAGCGCCGCGCGACAGCGCGGCCGTGTCGTCGCTGCAGTTGTCGGCAATCACCAACAGGCGGTCAAGCGCTCCGAGCTGGTGCTTGAGACATTCGATTGTCGGGATGACGTTGACCGATTCATTGTGCGCCGGTACCAGTACGGCGACCCGCAACGCCGGCAGCAGCCTTGCGTCGGGCTCGGCGCTTGCGCTGCGTAGGCCGCGTCGGGCGGCCAGGGTCAGCGCCAGCAAGGACAGCGCCGGCAAGGTGAGCGGCAATACGCCCAATGCGAGCAGGAGTTCAATCATGGGTTAAGACCTGTCATTTGCATGAAACTGCCACAGTCTGGTAACACTCGCAGTCAGCCCACGCAGTGTAATAGACCGCACAGCGCAGCAACACAGCCGTTGCTTCACCGCCCTTCCCACTTCAACCAGGTCACGCCACACCCCATGGATACCAGCCAACTGCCCGGACGCGGCATCAAGCCGCTGCTCAGTCTGCGCCGGCATTACCGCGTCAGTGCCTTTATCTGGCTGCTGGTGCTGCTGGCCGGCCTGCCGGTGGTCTGGATCAAGGGGCAGAGTTATTACGGCGTGGAGTCGGTGTTCCAGGTCTCGCCCAATTACATGAAAACGCTGGCTACCGACAAGGAATTGGAGTTGCAATCGAATTCGCAATACCGCGAGTTCGTCAACCACCTCTCCAGCACGGTTAAGCGCTACGACGTGCTGCAACGCGCCCTGAAGAAGCTGCGCGAGGCCCAGGTGGACGTTCAGCCCAAGGGTTTGAGCGAGCGCAAGTACATCGAGCAACTGCAAAAGTCGGTGACCGTCAAACCGGTCGCCGACACCTACATGGTGCGCATCGGTATGGAGGGCCCGAAAAAAGAGTTGCTTTCCGAGATCGTCAACGCGGTCACCACTGCCTTTCTGGAAACAACCAAAAGCGAGCAGATCTTTGGCTCCGTCGAGCGGCTGGAGATGCTGCAGGCCAACGCCGAGAAATTGCAAAACGAAATCGTGGACCTGGAAACGCAGCGGGTGCAACTGGCCGAGCGGCTCGGGCTGACGACCTTTGGTGACAACGCCATCAACCCCTACGACAGCATTCTGTTCCAGGCGCGCGACAAGTTCACCACGGCATCGATCGAGCGCGCCCATGCCGAAGCCACCTTGCAGGCGTTTTTGGCACAGCGCGAAACGCCAACCTCGTTGGGGCGCTCGCTGATGGAAATGCGCCTGCAGGACACCGGGCTGCAGGCGCTGCGCAACGAAGTCGTCAAGCGCTCGGAAGAGCTCACGCGCACAACCGCCGGTCTGGAAGACAAACACCCGGCACGCAAGCCCTCGCTACTCGAATTTGAGGCCATCAACAAGCGCTTGCAGGCCAGCGAGTCTGAATTTGAAAAGGCCGCCTACGACAACGTCAAAACGCGCCTGGTCGCTTCCGTACGACAGACCAAACAGGTAGAAACCGAAATACAGGCAAGCCTGAAGAAGCTCGAGAGTCAGGCCGCCGACTACGCCCGCAACTTTCAGAAGGCGATGCGCTTCACCAGTGATATCCGCAAACGCGAACAGGAGCAAAAAGAGGTGCGCGACCGCCTCAACTTTCTGCAAAACGAAAGCGGTGCGATCGGCTTTGTGCGTTTGGTGACACCGGCGCTGCCGGCCGAGCTGCCAATGGGCATCGGCAAGACCAAATTGTTGCTGATCGTCCTTCTGCTGGCCACAGTACTGGCCCTGGGCGGCGCCGTTGCGCTGGACCTGGTGGACCGGCGCATTTATACCGTCAACGAAGCCGAACGCTTGATGGGCATCCCGGCGGCCGGCTGGCAGGTTCAGGGAGGCGATCGGTCAGAGCAGATCTTTGCCAAAGAGCAGACCCGGCGCTTTACCTCGACGCTGATACGCAACCGCACGCGCGCTGGCAAGAATGTTTTCTCGTTCACCTCGGTCAAGACGGTCGGGGCGGCGACTTCCGTGATTTTCGACACCGCCGCGGTACTGCGGCAGTTGGGCAATCGGGTGCTGCTGCTCGATGCCAACGGCTATTCGCCCTGCCCGGCATTCGATGCGCAACACAGTGGGCTGTCGGACTATCTGGCTGGCCATGTCGGGCACGACCAGATTGTGCAAACCATTTCGCATCAGGGCTCGCAGATCGAGGGCATCGGCTTTGGCACCGAACTGAACGCCGGCGTGCAGAGGCTCGACCTGCTCAAAGCCGCGGTGGACGCCTGGTCGCAAGAATACGATTTCGTGCTGATCGACCTGCCGCCGGTGCTGCTGAGCGCCGATGCGGAATTGCTGATCGACGCGCTGGGCCAGGTGTTTCTGGTGCTGGAGGCGCAGTCCATCAGCAAGGGCGAGGTCACTCGTGCCAAGCGTTTGCTGGAGAAACTCGATCCCGAAGCGATGGGCCTGTTCGTCAACAATGTTCCCGTGTTCCAGGGTGGCGGCTACATCAAGGAACTCATGCTCGAGACCCTGACCAAGGACAAATTCAGCCGCTTCATGAGCCTGTCCTGGGTGCGGCTGCAGATCGAGTTGCTGCGCGCGCAATGGGTGCAAAAGCGCAACAAGTAAATGACCGAGTACAGCGTCTTCGTTGCGATGCTGATCGCCATCGTGGTGCTCATCAAGAGCGACCTTGAGACCGCCTTCCTGCGCGTGTGGATTCCCTTCTTTCTGCTGATACCCTTCAATTTCTGGATTCACGTCCCGCTGGCAGCGGACTACAACTTCATGTCGGCGGCGATCTTCCCGCTGCTCTTTGTCCTGCTCAAGGACAAGCTCGCCGAAATCCGTGTCGGCCCGATGGAGATACTTCTGCTGCTGTATGTGGTATTTCGGGTTGTCGTCGATGCCCTGAGCCGCGGCTACTCAGATGCCCAACACTACGCGCACTACATGGTGAGCTCGGTCATCGGCCCCTATCTGCTGGCGCGCTACGTCATCAACAGCCGGCGCATGGACATCGAGACTTCGCGCCGTTTTGTACTGATGTTCCTGCTGCTGTTTCCGGTCTTTCTGTACGAAGCAAAGTTCTGGGTCAGCCCGATTTTCAAGCTGCTCTCGCCTCTGTTCCCGCATTCCTACAGTTCGGTGTCGATCCGCTGGGGCATTGCGCGCACCGCTGGCACGTTCGAGCATCCGATCCTGGCCTGCATCATGATCATCGCCGTCTACCGCATGCACCGCTGGCTGTCCTGGCAAGGCATCTGGGAGCAAACGCAAAGCGGCTGGTTGGGCTGGTTTCAGAAGCAGTCCAGGCGCTTTCCGATTGCCTTCAAACACCAGATCTGCATCGTACTGATCGTGATGGCGCTGATGACCATTTCGCGTGGGCCCTGGATTGGCGCTTTTGCCGGCGCCATTCTGACCGCGGTCGGTAACGCCAAGGACCGCAAGAAGTGGCTCATCATCGTGGTGCTGATTTTTCTGGTCGGCGGCATCGCCGGTCAGGCAGCACTCGATGCCTACATCACGCCGAAAGAGGGTGAGGTCCTTAGTGGTGAGGCGCAGACCATGCTCTATCGAAAGATCATGATTGACCAGTACAAGGGCTTCCTGATGGAGAAGTTCTGGACCGGCTGGGGTCTCACGACGGTGCCAAAAATTCGCGGCATGGAGTCGGTGGACAACGCCTTCTTCCTGATGGCGCTGCAGCATGGCGTGCTGGCGCCGAGCCTGTTTGCGATCATCTTTTTGTACGCCATCATTTCGCAGGTGAAATTCGGCCTGCAGGCGCCGCCGGGCGAGCCGCCGATTGGCTTTACTTTTTCCGGCATCTACCTGGTGTGCTTTGTCGCCTTTTCCACGGTCTATATGGGATCGCAAACCGAGCCCATGCTGTTTCTGCTGCTGGGTTGGGGCGAGAGCATCAAGAACCGCACGGAACGCATCACGTCAACCCATGGTGCAGCAACCGCAGCAATTGCCGTCAAGCCCGCTTTCCGGCGCGTGTTGTATTGAGGCGTCCAAAGCGTTTGGCGATGCGGTGGCCGATGGCAATCAGGGGGGTCTCTACCAGTTGTAGGCTCATGCTGGCACAGACAAAGACGGCCAGCAGATTAAGCGGGAAAACTTGCAGCCAGTCCAGGCCGGCGACGCGGTCTTCGCGCCAAACCAAAAACAACTGCTGCCACAGATACAGGCTGTACGAGAGCCGCCCGACCCAGCGCAACGCTGAGGTTTCCAGAACGCGTCCGGGCAGTCTGGTGCTCTGGACGAGCGTGCCCAGTATCAGGAGTGGCATCAGGATGGCTTTCATGCTGATCAGCGCAAAGCTCAGCTTCCAGTTCAGCTCGGGCAAGCCTTCCAGCGCCAGCAGCAACAGGCACAGCAGCGGCCAGCTTGGCGCGGCGACAAAGAACTGACGCAGGCGATGCTTCCAGATTGGATCGGCATAAAGCAAGGCAATCAGCACGCCCCACAGAATGCCATCGGCCTGAATATCGGTGCGGCCCCAGAACACGGCGGGTGTCGAACCGGTGAGTTGAAATTTGAAATCCACGGCGCGCCAGAGCGCCACCAGCAGCGCCAGCGAGAGCACCAGCGCCAGACGCGCCCCGCGGCCACGCAGCAGCAGAAAAGCGGCTGGCCACAGAAAGTAAAAGTGCTCCTCCACCGCCAGCGACCAGAAGTGACCGAGGTACCAGCTGTGCTCGGCCCAACTGTAGTTCGCTGCAAAAAATAGCGTGCTGAACCAGCGCGCCGGGCTGATGTCGAGCACGCCGGCCATGGCCAACAGCGCGATCACCGAGAGAAAGGCCAGCGCCGCCGGCAGAATCCGGAAACTGCGCCGAATGTAGAAGGCGGCCAGCGAAATGCGGCCATGGCGCGCTTCTTCTTCGAGCAGCTTGCTGGTGATCAGGAAACCGCTCAAACCAAAGAAAAGCTGCACGCCAATCAGACCAACCATTTTCAAACTCCCCAGATTGGCCAGAAAGTTGAGTGGAATGGCGTCGAGCAGCGACTCCGACGCATGGGCAAACAGCACCAGTGCAATGGCAACGCTGCGCCAGCCGTCCAGCGTAGGCAGGTAGTTGCCCGGGCTGCGATCAGTGGTGGATGGGCGCATGCGCTTCAGGCCTTTTCGAGCGTAGTGAGCAAACGCGTGGCGGCATCGTCCCAGGAGTAGCTGTGCGCCTTGGCGTAGGCACGCTGCGAGAGCGCCAACCAGTCGCTTTCTGACTGGCGGCACATCGCGACGATGGCAGCGGCCATTTCCTCGGGCGACTCCTTGGCTACCAGCACGCCGCTGCCGTCGCCGAGCAGATCCTGCGCTGCGCCAATGGGCACCGCGATCACCGGTGTGCGGCAGGCCATGGCTTCCAGAATGGGCAGACCAAAGCTGTCGAGCCGCGAGCCAAACAACCAGGCATCGCAGCCGGCGTAGAGATCCTTGAGCCGGTCTTGCGCCGGGCGGTAAACGTATTCGGTCTGCACTGGCAATGGCAACTCGATTGATGGCTGATCGGTGCCAAAGGCCAGCACCCTGAGCTGCGGGATGTGCTGGCGCGCCAGTTCGCAGGCGCGTGTGCAGATGTCAGCGCCCTTGATATGGGCATGTGAATAAATGAAACCGACCGTCGGCGGCGCTTGCTTGGCGCGCGCCGGTGCGTTGAACTGAACCAGGTCCACCGCGTTGGGAACCAGGTGAATGTCGAGGTTGCCGACATTCTCCGCTATCGTCTGCACGAGATCGCTCGAGATGGCAATTTTGAGATTGGGCAGGCGCAGCGCGTGGTGCACCTGCTCCACCAACTGCGCATCGAGCCAGACTTCATAGCCCTGGATTAAATGCACTTTGCGGCCTTTGCTGGCAGGCATGGCGTCCATCCACAGGGCGGTCTCCCACCAGGTGGCGATGATGATGTCGGCGTCGGGCACATCGTCGGCCGTAATGGCGCGCGCACGCTCCAGAATTTTGTGCGGCACACCGGAGAGCGCCACATGGCCGGGTTGCGGTGCACGGTGGTGTTGCAACTTTTGCCATTCGCGCCGGCGCAGTGCGCGCAGCAGTTCGCGTGCGTTCAGGCGGTCCGGGGCACCGGTCACCACCAGCACCTCATGGCCGCGCGCCTGCAGTTGTTGCGCATGGATGGCCAGCACACGCGCGCCGCCGCTGACGCTGTCACAGGGCGAGAGAAAGGTGATGCGCATGGTCTTATTTGAAAATGACGCTCAAGCCGGTATCGAGCGCCCAGCCCGCCAGCATGCCCACGCCCAGCGCCGGCAACCAGACGCGCTCAGAGGGCCAGGTCAGCAGACCGTTGCGGTACTTGAAGAACAACGCCACCGGCCAACTGACAAACTGGCTTAGCACCACGGCCACGATCGCGCCGCGCTCACTGCCCCAGGCGTAACCAGCCGGCACCAGCAGGACCAAACTCAGCGCGCGCAGCGCATTGCTGGCACTGACCCAGGCCGGGTGGCCTTTGGCAAACATGAGTTGCTCGACAACCTGGTGGCGAACCGCCAGCATGCCCAGACCGAGCCACTGGAACATCCAGCCGGCCTGTTGGTAACGCGCGTCATAAAAAAAGTGAACCACCCAATGACCCGACATGAAAATGCCGCCGGCCATGACGCCCAGAAAGACGTCGGCCAATTGCTGGACACGGGTGTAGATGCGCGCTGCGTTCTGCGTGTCGCTGCGCAGGGATTCGCTCAGCGCCGAAAAAATGACGTGGCCATTGATGCTGCTGTAAACCCCCATCAGCGCCATCATCAAGGTGCTGGCGATGGAGAAGATGCCGAAGCTGCTGGTGCTAAGGCTGGCGCCCAGGATCAGCTTTTCGCCGTTCGCGGCCAGAAAGCCGATGACTGATGAGACAAAAATCCATTTGCCAAAGCCGACAATTTCATGTGCGCTGGGACGGTCCCAACAGGGTCGGCAGTTCGGTCCCGGCAGATAGGCGTGGCTGAGCGCGGTCTTGGCGCCGGTCGCCACCAGCGTGCCCGCCAGCAGGCTCCAGACCGAATGCGTTGTCAGTGCCAGGCTCAGGGTGACCAGAGTACCGAGCACTTGTGAAATGATTTCCAGCCGCGCCAGATAGGCCACCGCCAGTGCCCGTTGCGCGCCGGCCAGTTTCATGGATTCAAGACCTTGCAGCAAAGCGCACAGCGCAAACACCGCCATCATCGGCGGCAGCCTGGCGTCGGCGTAAACCGTGCCGAGCTGAAAATGGCCGGCCCCGGCACTTAAACGCAAGCCCAGTGCAATGACCAGCACGACCGCGCACAGCAGGACGCCGCGCAGCAGTTGCACGCTCCAGGCCGTGCCGAGAAATTTTGAATCGAGCCCGCGCTCGCTCTTGACCACGCTTTGCCAGACGCCCAGGTCCGAGAACATGACCAGCGCGAAATACAGCGTGTTGACGGCGGCCACCAGGCCAAAGGCTTCGGGTGCCAGCAGCCGGGTCAGGATCAGATTGCTCAAGAGGCGCAGCGCCTGCGACGAGATGTTGCCCCCCACCAGCCAGCCAGCCGCACGCAGCATGCGGCTGCGAAGCGTGGCCGGTGTGGCAGCGGCTAAGGTCACGGCGCTCATGCGGCTGCGCCGACGAAAGCAGAAAATGTAGCGCTGAGCTGGGCCACGTTGCGCCCGAGGTCAAAGTCGGCCAGCACCTTGGTGTGCGCGGCCTGTGCCAACGAGTGGCGCAATGCGGGTTCCTGAATCAAGCGCCGCAGTTGCGTCGTCAGACTGTCAACATCGCCGGGTGTGGCGAGCAAGCCGGTGCGCCCGTGTTCGATCAATTCGGGGATGCCGTTGACCGGCGTCGAAATACAGGGCACGCCGCAGGACATGGCCTCCATCAGCACCACCGGAATGCCTTCGGCCAGACTCGGCAACACAAAGATGTCGGCGTGGGCAAAATGCGCACGCACAGCCGCCTGGTTCAGGGAACCGGTGATGTGGATGCGCTCGCCCAGCGCCAGCTCGGCAATGGCGCGCTCAATGCGGCCACGATCCGGGCCGTCGCCGACCAGCGTCAGATTGAATTCAAGTCCTTCATCGCGCAACTGTGCGCACGCTTGCACCAGCAGCACCTGCGCCTTGGCCGACGAGAGTCGGCCCACACACAGCAGTTCAACCGTGGCCTTGGCCGTCGCGCGTTCGGCGTAGCTGAACTGCGCCGGATCCACACCGAGGCGACAGACCTGCAGCTTGGCCCAATGATCGGGCTGGCTGATGCGCATCAACTGGCCTTTGGCAAACTGGCTGATGCAGACCACGTCGTTGGCCTGCGCCATCTTGAGTGCCAGATGTTGACCCGGCACATCGTCAAACTCGTCGGGACCGTGGATGGTGTAGGACAGATGACAGCCGATCAAACGCTTGACCAGAACACCAACGGTGGCGCTGGCGTTACCGAAATGAACGTGCAAAACCTGCAGCCTGCGCTGGCGCATCCAGCGCGCCACCAGGGCCGCTTCGGCGACATAGGCCAGACCGTAAAACCAGCTCCCACCCTTGCCCAGACGCAAGCCCAGGCGCAGTGTGTGATACAGCGTTGCGGGCGACTGCAAGCACCAGTACAACAGCGCCGCGAGCGCGCCACGCCAGCCTTGCGCCTTGACAAAAAAGGTGTTCTCGGCTTCGCGCTTTTCATACGCTTCCATCGCTTGGGGTGCGCGGTCCGGCGGGTTGATTGATGCGGTGGAGATGCTGTGACCCAGCGCGCGCAGGCCCTGAATCTCGCGCAGGATAAAGGTGTGCGAAACCGCCGGGTAGCGGCTGACCAGGTAGGCCATGGGCGCGCAGGAAGATGTCATGAGGTTTCAACTTTCAAGCCGTCAACGGCCGCAGACGGGCACAGGATTCGGGCCGGAACGCCACCGACAATCTGCTGCACACCGATGGGTTTTGTCAGGACTGCGTTGGCGCCGACCACGCTGTTGGCGCCAATGCTGGCGCCCATCAGCACGCAGGCGCCGCGGCCAATCCAGACATTGGCGCCGATCTCGATCGGTGCGCTGACATGGCCGCTGTCGCGGATCGAGGGTGCACCCTGTTTGTGATTGGCGTCGCGGATGCTGGCGTATTCACCGACCATGCAACCCTGACCCAAGTGCACGCGATCAAAGGCGACGATGTGAACGCCACGCGAGAGCACCACGCCGTCGCCGATTGTGATGGCGCCGGCGCCTTGCGTTTCAAGGTAGACACCGGGATAGATCAGCGCACCGCGCCCGAATTGAATGTTGCGCGTGCCGTGCAGTTCAACATTGCCCATGATGACGTTGGAAGAATCGATGGGGTGTCCGGTGGCTTCCTGCAAACGTGCCAGGCTCCACAGCCGGCTCAAGCGCTCAAGGATCACACGTTGAAACCAGGCCAGGGGCGACAGTGCGGCCGCCATCATGGCTTTAGCCCCTGCAGTGCTGCGAGTGGACGGCCTCATTTTTTGTAGTCCACCAAGGCGATTTCGGCGTGCTGGCGCGCAGCCTGGCGCCACTTGAGTTGCCCGAACAGCGCCGGAATTTTCTGCAAGTGCACGTGCACGGCGTACTGCGCGCACAGCATCCATTGCCCCGGTGCCTTCCAGGCGCAACGCAAGGCGGTGCGCGCCAGGTAGACAAAGGCCAGCGCCAGCATTGCCAACGCCAGCGCGGGCGCGGTCCAGAGGGCAAGCGAGAGCAACAGCGGCGCCGCCATGAACAGCAGGCCGTGGCGAAAGTCGCGTCGCGCTTCATGCTGCCACAGCCCATCGCCGCGCACACGCATACGCTGCGCCACCTCGGCGTAGGCGATACCGGAGCGGTAGGCGCGCAGCCAATAAGCGCGCAGAGACGTAACGGCCAGGTCGTGACGCGTCATCGGTGCATCGATGTGCTCGATCTCCCAACCCGCAGCGCGCAGACGGGCACACAGTTCGGGCTCCTCACCGGCCTTCAGGCTCGGATCGAAACCATCGACCTGGGTCAGTGCGGCACGGCGCACCAGCACATCGCCGCCGAAGTAAAGCGTGCGCCCGGTGGGATAGACCCAGTCCAGGTCGAGCAGTTTGGTGTAGATCGACTGTTGCGGACGCAACTCGCGCCGATGACCCCAGACGGCACACAGTTTGGGATCAACCAGCGTGGACAGTGCACGGCGCACAAACTCGGGATGCAGTTCGGTGTCGCCGTCGAGAAACAGCACATACGCGCCACGCGCCGCTTGCCAGCCCAGGTTGCGCGCTTTGGCCGCGCAGGGGCTGGCGTCGTCGAGCACGATGACCTGCGCGCCCAGCGCCTGCGCACTGGCAACACTGGTGTCGCTGGAGCGCGAATCAACGTAGATCAGTTCATGCTGCGTCTGCCCCCAGTGCGATTGCTGCACCGACTGCAGGCAGCGTTGCAGACGCGCGCCTTCGTTGCGGCCAATCACGACCACCGAGACGTCGATCCGGGTGAGATTGTGCGTCTGCATCTACTTGAGCAAGGTGTTGATGGTCGTGCCGAAAGTCAGGACCGAAATAAAGGGCGAGAGCTGACGCACGAGATAGCCAAAATCTGCCACACCGCTTTTTGGAACGAAAACCACATCGCCGTCTTCGAGAGAGTAGTTGACCTTGCGCGTGACATCGACCAGGTCCTTGAAGGCAATGACTTCAACCTGTTGCGCGCCGGCGCGGTAAATGCCGATCTGCTCGGGCGCCGCGTCTTCACTGGGGCCGCCAGCTTGTGCCAGCACATCGAGCAGCGTCATGCGCGGCGTCAGGCGGTAGGAGCCGGGCTTGGGCACGGCGCCCAGCACATAGACCGATGTATCGGAGGAATCAGGGATGAAGACGATGTCGCCCTTTTTCATGCGCATGTTGTAGGCCGGGTCGCCGTTGAGCAGGGCTTTGAGGTCAACCCAGATCAGCTTGTCGCGCCCGCGCATGATGGCGCAGCGCGTCAGCGAGGCCTGCTTGTCCAGCAGCGGCATGGCGCCAGCGCTGGCCAGCACTTCAGCCAGGGTTGGCGGATGCGCGAACTTCTGCATGCCGGCGCGCTCGACGCGGCCCAGCACCGTGACCTGGTTCGATGTGTATTGATCGATCGCCAGGTTGGTAAAAGGCTGCGAGAAGTATTGATGCAGGCCTTTGTCGATCACTGCCAGCGCGGCTTCGCGTGTGAGGTCGTTGACGAAAACATCGCCCAGCAGGGGAACGGTGATATTGCCATCGGGTCCGACCACATGCGTGCCGCTGACCTCGGTGCGACCAAACACGCTGAGCTTGAGCACATCGCCGCTGCCGATGCGGTAAACCGGATTCACCGATTCTTCGAGCAGGGCCAGGTCTTCCTTGGACAGCAGCGTGGCGGTAGCGGGTTTTTCGATGGGTTTGAAATTGGGGTTCGGGTTTGCCACGTCACTACCAGCGCGCAAGCCACCCGATCCGGCGCAGCCCGCCAACAATGCCGCGATGCACAGCAAAAGCAGACCGGCCAGGGAACGGGAAATGGATTCGGTTTTCATGAGGCCTGATGCTAGTGGCCACAGGAAAAACAGCGTGACAGAAGTGTGAACTTGTCGCACCGGTTTGCGACCCGCACGCGATTTCAGGTGCGGGCGTTTCCCAGGCTGCGTTGCAATTTCTGACGGATGCGAAAGAACACCCGTGCCAGCTTGGGCGGCAGCCAGTCCTTGATGTGCTGATCAGCCCGGAACTGTTTCGCAGCGTGCTGGGTTTGCGCACCATCGTGTGGCCGTGCGTAGTACATGGTGTCGCGATTGGGGACTTCGGAATAGATCTGGCGCGACCCGGTGTAGTAGTACATGGCCATTGAGCGGCGCTTGACGCCGTCGGGCGTTTGCAGCGGGTCGGGGTGACCGTGAAAACTTTGCGCGTCGGTATTGAAGACCACGCAGCGATTGAGAATCGGATAGATCGAGGCCTCGCGCTTGGTCATCGATTGGTCCCAGAGTTCCAGTTGGCCGCCCCAGCGTTCATCCCAATCCGGATTGAGATAGACCAACAGGTTGAGCCGACGCTGCAGATGCAGCTTGTTGTTGAGACGGAAATCGGCATGGATGCCGAGCAAGCCGCCCTGCGAAATTTCATGGTAACCGGCACCTTCAAAGTAGGGGTCCGGAATCAGGCCGTCGATGCCCGTCAAGCCTTCCAGGAATTGCAATACGGCTTGCGAGTTCATGAAATGAAACAGCGCCAGTGCCTGGGCATTGCAGTCGTAGGGAAGAATTTGCCGCTTATGGTGACCGCCGTAGTTCATGTCAAACACACGGTCTGATTTGAGCGCCTCGCGCGGGAAGCTTGCGCACGCCAGTTGCAGCACTTCTTCTGGGAAAAAGCCATCGAAAACAATATGCGGGAAGGGCGTGGCCTGGACATAGTCCTCGTGCAGCAAAGACCCCAGCGCGCGGGACTCCTGGGCGTCAAGACGAAGGCCGTCGTTGAGTTCAACCGGTAGCGTGACATGGTGGCGATTCATGGTGTGCCTCCGTTCAGGCTTCAGTGGCCAAGATTCAATTGCTGATTGCTTTCAGCGATGAATTGACAGTAATCCGGATGGGAAAAGTGGTGGTGAACATAAATCTGCTGGTACCAGGGCTCCTGAATTGGGCGCGACTTCAGATAGACCGGCGGACACAATTTCTTGTCGGTGTGGTTCTGATTGAAGTCGTTGATGGCGCCGCGCTGTCCGGTGTACTCGTTATAGAGCTCCAGATTGCTGCCGACCGTGTCGTCAAAATAGCAGAACACACGCGGTAGAAAATTATTGCCCGGTGCATCAAACATCTGGAGCGCAGCGGCGGTTGATGAGTAGTAGTCAAAGTCGTGCGAGACCGCGGCGACCGGTGCCGGTTGGTATTTCTTGAAGAAGTCGCCAGCCGTGTCCCGGATATCGCCGAGCACCAGTTTGGCCCGCTTGAGTTTGGCGCGCAGGGCGTCTTCATCCATTGGGAAGAATCCCTCTTTCCATTGGTAGGGCAGGTCACGGTAGTCCTCTGGTTTGGGCAGCCCCTTGCCGGTATCAAAACCGTAGATGTCGAATTCGATGTCGCCGAGCTTTTGCTCTATTTCCTGCGCCAGACGCTCCATGGCGATCAAGCCATTGCCACCGGCAACGCCAAATTCCAGAACGCTGATGCGCTTCAGACCCAGGCGCCGCGCCAGTAGCGCACTCTCGTACATGATGTAGGCATAGTTAGGCCGGCCAAAGCTGTTATTGAAGTACTTGAAATCGAAGTTTCCCCAATCAACACGACGGGCGACGTCAAGCGCCAGACGGCGCAGCGGATACGGGTCGAGGACATAGCTCTTGAGCGTTGCAATCATGGACATCTCTCCAACAAATGGTGGCACCGCGAGCAGCGGGCCGGTGGGTGATCAACTGCTGTTCTCAGTGATCGCTAAACATGATTTTGTCAAGATCGGAAAATTGTTTGTGTCCGGAGTGTGAAATGCGTTGGCCTGCGATCGGGGGCAAGCGCCTGACGCAGCGCAGCGGGCAAACTGCTGCCACCCGTGGCGGGCCTCAGGCGCGGGCGTCGCCCCAACGCAACTGCGATGTGTCGTCACCCCGGTACAACGTCTCGCCATGACGGTCGACACAATAGTCGGGGGAAACAATCATTTCACTGAAGCGCATGTCGGCGGCAATGCGTGTGTATTCAAACAGGATGCTGCGCACCAGCTTGGCGCCGGTGCGGATGTGGCTACCGTGGCCAATCCAGGCTGGCCCGGTGATGACCGCGCCGGGTTCAATGCGCACGCCCGAGCCGATGTAGACCGGTCCTTCAATTTGCACCTGGTGCCAAGGGATCGAGGTGTTCAGGCCAACCCAGATGCCGGGCTTGACTTCGCGGCCGGGCATTTTCATCTCGGCCACTTCGCCGCGCAGCACGCGCTGCAGCACCGACCAGTAATCGCTGACGCGCCCGATGTCGATCCAGTTGAACTGGCAGTTCTGGGCGTAAAACGGCAAGCCGTTGGCGACAAGATCGGGAAAGAGTTGTGAGCCAATGTCATAGACCGTATGGGCCGGAACCAGGCCCAGCACGGCCGGCTCGAAGATGTAGATGCCAGTGCTGGCCAGCGTCGATTTGGCTTCAGCCGGCTTTGGCTTTTCCTGAAATGACTGGATCAGTCCGTCAGCGTTTGTCACCACGATGCCGTAGCTTTGCACATCGGCCAGCGGCACCCCCATGGCCACCACGCTGGCAATCGCATGCTTGGCCTTGTGTTCCGCAATGGCAGCCGTGATGTCCAGGTCGATCAGCGCGTCGCCGCACAGCACCAGCGTGGTCTCGTCAAAGAAACCACTGAAGTCCTGGATGCGCCGCATGCCGCCAGCCGAGCCCATGGGGCGCGGCAGGATGTCGCCATGGTCGCGCACGCCTTCGTAGCTGTAACCAATCTGCACACCCCAGCGGCTGCCGTCGCCAAAATACTCCTCGATCTTGTGGTGATGCCAGGCGACATTGACCATGATCTCGGTGATGCCGTGGCGCGCCAGGTGTTCGATCAGGTATTCCATCACCGGCTTGCCCAGAATCGGCACCATCGGTTTGGGCAGGTCGCGCGTCAGAGGCCGCACCCGTGTGCCCTGCCCCGCCGCCAGAATCATGCCTTTAGCCATTGCGTGCTCCGTTTGTGTTGTTCACTTTGATTGCTTCGTATCGATCAATTTGCGGCCGCTTCGTAGCCATTCGGGTTGGCGCTTTGCCAGCGCCAGGTGTCGGAACACATGGCAGCCAGGCCGCGCTCGGCGCGCCAACCCAGTTGCTCAAACGCCAGCGTTGCGTCGGCATAGTTCGAGGCAATGTCGCCGCTGCGGCGTGGCGCCACTTTGTAGGGCACCGCTTTGCCGCTGGCGTGCTCGAAGGCGCGCACCATGTCAAGCACGCTGTAGCCGACGCCCGTTCCCAGATTCACCACCATGCATTGCGCTTGCACCTGCAAGCGTTCCAGCGCCTTGAGGTGGCCCTGCGCCAAATCAACGACATGGATATAGTCGCGCACGCCGGTGCCGTCAGGGGTGTCGTAATCATCGCCCCAGACATTGAGGAATTCACGCCGCCCGACGGCCACCTGGGCCACAAAGGGCAGCAGGTTGTTGGGCGGTCCTTGCGGGTCTTCACCGATCAGGCCGCTGGCGTGGGCTCCCACCGGATTGAAGTAGCGCAGGATGCCGATACGCCAACCGGGGTCGCTGCGGTACAGGTCCTGCAACATGCCTTCAATTACCAGCTTGGTCTGGCCATAGGGGTTGGTGGCGTGCAAGGGGTGTTCTTCCGTCAGAGGCAAATGCTGCGGGTCGCCATAGACGGTGGCCGACGAGCTGAAGACCAGGGTCTTGACGCCGCACTCGGCCATGGCACTGAGCAGGCAGGCGGTCCCAACCACGTTGTTGTCGTAATAAGACAGTGGATCGTGCACCGAATCGCCCACCGCTTTCAGGCCGGCGAAATGAATCACGGCGGTGGCGCCGCTGGCACGCAGCGTCTGCTTCAGCGCTGCGCGGTCACGAATGTCACCCTGCACAAAGTGAAGCTTCTGGCCGGCAATGCGCTGCACGCGGGCCAAGGCTTCGGGCTGGCTGTTGCACAGGTTGTCGAACACAGTGAGTTCGTAGCCGGCGTTGAGCAGTTCGACGCAGGTGTGCGAGCCGATATAGCCGGCGCCACCGGTGACAAGAATCCTGTTCATGTTTTCTTCACTTCCGTTTTTCGAAATCTGTTTTGTGCGATTGAGCGGTGTCAGACAAAAGTCTGCGCGTGCGCGAGCAACGCCGCCGCTGCGTCTTTAGGTGCCAACAAGGGCTCTCCCTGAATCGGCCACTGCACGCCAACCTGGGGATCGCTCCACAGCAGACTGCGTTCAAACTCCGGGTACCAGTAGTCGGTGGTCTTGTACAGAAACTCGGCTGTGTCACTGATCACGACAAAACCATGGGCAAAGCCGGGGGGAATCCATAACTGGCGCTGGTTTTCAGCCGACAAGAGCACGCCCTCCCATTGACCAAAAGTAGGTGCGCTGTGGCGAATATCGACCGCAACGTCTAACACCTCTCCCTGCGTGACGCGCACCAGTTTGCCCTGGGGATGTTCTATCTGGTAGTGCAGACCACGCAGCACACCCTGGGCCGAGCGGCTGTGGTTGTCCTGCACGAACTGCACGTCAAGCCCGGTGGCGTGTGCAAAGTCGCGCTGGTTGAAACTCTCAAAGAAGAAGCCGCGGGCATCACCATATACCTTGGGTTGCAGGATCAAGACCCCGGGCAGGGCGGTGGCTGTGACGGTGTAGGACATGGTGCTTACTTCAGCAGTCCGAGCAAATACTGTCCGTAGCCGTTTTTGGCCAGGGGTGCAGCAAGCTTTTGAATCTGTGCCGCATCAATCCACTTTTGTGCAAACGCGATCTCTTCCGGACAACTGACCTGCAGGCCCTGGCGTTTTTGCAGCGTGGCGATAAAACTGGCTGCTTCGAGCAGACTGTCGTGGGTTCCGGTATCGAGCCAGGCGTAACCACGACCCATGATTTCCACGTTGAGTTCACCCTGCTCCAGGTAGCGCCGGTTGACATCGGTGATTTCCAATTCGCCGCGCTGCGAAGGCGCGATGTCGGCCGCAATGTCGCAGACCTGCCGGTCATAGAAATACAGGCCCGTCACAGCGTAGTTGCTCTTGGGCTGAAGCGGCTTTTCTTCAATGCTGATGGCGCGCTTATGCGCATCAAACGCCACGACACCGTAGCGTTCGGGGTCTTGCACGTGGTAGGCAAAAACGGTTGCGCCACGGGTGCGATCGTTGGCGCTGGCCAATTGTTTAACCAAATCATGGCCATAGAAAATGTTGTCCCCCAGCACCAGAGCACTGGGCTGAGCGGCGACGAAGTCGCGTCCGATGATGAATGCCTGGGCCAGGCCGTCTGGTGACGGCTGCACCGCATAGGAGATGGACATGCCCCACTGGCTGCCGTCGCCCAGCAATTCGGCAAAGCGCGGCGTGTCTTGTGGCGTAGAGATGATCAACACCTCGCGAATTCCGGCCAGCATCAGCGTGCTCAGCGGGTAATAAATCATGGGCTTGTCGTAGACCGGCATCAGTTGCTTGGAGACGGCCTGCGTCACCGGGTAAAGCCGGGTGCCGGAGCCGCCGGCCAGGATGATGCCTTTGCGTTGTGTCATGGATTGGTCCCTGCTGCGAGAGTCGGCAGGCGGTTGCGTGCCTGAACACCCGTAACTTTAGGGACTTTCCGGAAAAGACTGTGGCAACTCTGTGTACTTGGCGGCGTGGGGCCTGAGCCAACCCGGTCCGATTCGGGTCAGACCCCTGGTGCAAACGAGGCCGTCAGGCCTTGCAGGCGCGCCATGTCGTCTTGCAGCGACTGCGGCAGTGGCAGATTGAAAAGGCGACACATTGTCGCAATCCGGTAGCGCCAATCGTGGTGGCCCAGCGCGTGAAAAATGTTGCTGCGGCGCTGCTCGGCGAGGGTCTCGTTGCGCGACAACAGGTTGACCAATTCATCCGAAGCGGCCTGGGGATCAGCCGAGAGTTCCAGCGTGGCCCCGGGCCAGAACAGCATCTCATCGGCCATGCGCGACACGGGACGCCGCCCAACCACGATGCAACCCGACAGCAGGGACTCAAGCCAGCGGCTGGTCACCATCATGGAGCGTGGTCGTTCGCCCTGCGGTTCCACGTAGAGATGAAAAGCCAGCGAGATGCGCGTGCGTTGCAGCAGTTTGAACAGCATGCCGCGCTCCAGTTGCACCTGCGGCCCGACCTGATTGCCCAGCGGCGAATGCAGGTACAGATAAGGCGAGCTTGCGGCATGGAAGCGCTTTGAAAAACAGGCTTGGTAACTCGGCGGCATGCGCCCGAAGCCGATCACATCAATGTCACGCTCGTTTTGCTGGCGCGGCACCCAGGTCAGGCAATCGGCGCCCTGATACAACTGATGAACGGCAATGCCGTAGCGAGACTTCGGAAAATCAAGGTCTTCGTGCGCGGTGACGGTGATGGCGTCAAAGAGGCTGGTTTCCTTGACGAATCCGGCCTGGAAATAGGAGTCCGTGACAAAGCCGTAAATCCTGCCAAACTTTTTGCGGCAGTCGGGGATGGCATTGATCAGGGCCAGATCACCCGGGCCGCGCGCCACCACAATCAGCACATCGCCGCCGCGGGTCTGCAAAGATTCAAAGTGCACCTGATGCGGACGCAATTTGCGATTCAGCCACGGGCCCGGCACTTGCTTTGGCGAAAGCACTTCAGCGTCGAAATAGTGCAGCAGCAATTCAGCCAGTTCATCGATGGCAACCCAACCCGCGTGGGGCGATGCCAGGCCGGCATACAGTACGGATACTTTCATAAGTTCAGGATGCCGCATCAACGCGGTCAAAGCGATAACCATAACCATAAATCGGTGTCAGTTTCCAGCCCTTGCTGCCATCGAGCAGCAGTTTCTTGCGCAAGCGGCTGACATGGGTATCCACGGTGCGGGTGTCAACCTCGGTATTGAGTCCCCAGATCTTGTTGAGCAGGTGATCCCTTGAGAGCAGCTTGCCGGGGTTTTGAAACAGGTACACCGACAAATCGAACTCTTTCTGCGTCAGTGTGATGGCTGCACCGTCGAGCGTCAGACGGTGGCGCGCCACATCGACCTCAAAAGAACCCAGCCGCAATACGGGCAAGCCACCGGGTTTGACGCGACGTGCCACGTTTTCCAGACGCGCCAGCAACTCCATCGGTTTGGGCGGCTTCACAACGTAATCGTCCGCCCCCATCTTCAGGGCCGCAACAACCGTGGCCTCGTCGTCGCGCGCCGTCACCACCAGCACCGGAATGTCCCAGCCCAGGTTTTGCCGGACCCACTGCAACACGTCAGCGCCGGTGCCATCGGGCAGCATCCAGTCAATCAGCAGCAGGTCGAATCGCTCTTTCTTGGCACCTTCGATGAATTCTGCGGCCATGCCGAAGCCGCGACTTGTGTGCTGCCCGCTACCGAGCCACAGCTCAAGCAGAGCGCGCTGATCAGCGTCGTCTTCAAGTATTGCAATGTGCATCGGACACCTTGATAGCAAGCATGCGGGCAGTTTACTCTCGGGTCGCCATGGTAATCTGTTACCCGTTGAAAACTGAACTCTGGCAATCCGGACTCGTGCATGGTCGGCAAGTTCGGATACCGTTCGCTCCGTGGGAGTTAAGTTGCCATCATGACAGGAGTTTAAGTTGACCCATCCCGTAGAACCAATGCCGTCCAGCGCTTACGCGTTACTCGACAGCGGCGCCTATCGTTCCAGCATCCTGACACGCGGACCTTGGCACCGTGAGCACCAGCACGCTGGCCCGCCCATCGCGCTGGTGTGCCGCGCCATTGAACACGCCGGGGCGGCGCATGGGCTGAGCCACATGGCACGACTCACCGCCAACCTGTTTCGGCCGGTGCCAATCAGCGAACTCTCGATCGATGTCGTAACCGACTATGCCGGTCGCAACGCGGGCCATTTCTCGGCGCGCTTGATGGCCCGCGATAAGGAGGTCGCGCGCTTCACGGCACTGATGCTGCGTGAAAACGATGTGCCAATTCCAGACGATCTGCCGGGCCATCCATTGTCATTGACACCGCGCGGTCCGGCAAATTCGCCCGAGGCTTTCTTCCCCTTTGCCGGCAAGCATGTGGGCTACGCCGACCTGGTCGAAACTCGGGTCGCAAAGGGCCAGCTCTTCAAGGGCCCCAGTGCCATCTGGTTTCGCTTGCGCCATCCACTGCTTGACGGTGAATCGCCCAGTGTCTACCAACGCATCGCAGTCGCCGCCGATTCCGGCAATGGCATTAGCGCGATTCTTGATTTGGAACGATACGTCTTTGTCAACTCGGATCTGACCATCAATCTGCTGCGCCGGCCCCAGGGTGAATGGATCTGCCTTGATGCGCGCACACTCCTGGGTCCGAGCGGTTGCGGCCTCGCTGAATCGACGCTCTACGATATTCACGGTCTCGTTGGGCGGGCTACGCAAAGCCTTACGGTAAGCCGCCGTGAATGAGTTGATTACTTCGTGCCTTCGATGGATTTTTGCAAAATCGCGAGCACGGTGTTGAGGTCTTCGATCGGCACCTGACCTGGGGCCGAGCTGCTGGCGCCGACCGCAAAGGTCAGTGCCGAGCCAAAGGTCCAGCCGAACAATCGTGTCAGCGCGCCATAGGGGCCCATTGACATGCTGATCAAAGGAATACGCTGCTTCTGACTGGCCGACAGCGTGGCGGTCAGCAGCGTCAGCACGTCTTCCAGATTGCGCGGCATGACGGCGACCTTGGCCACATCGGCGCCAAGTTGTTCAGCTTGCAGAAAACGCTGGCTCAGTGTTTCCGGATTCGGTGTGAACGCGAAGTTGTGGAAGGACAGGATCAACTTGATGTCATTGGTTTTCGCCGCTTCGCGCACCTGCACGATGTGCGCCGGGTCGTTGCTCATTTCAAAGTCAATCAGGTCGATCTGGCGGCTCTGGCACACGGCTTGGTACAGCGCAATCACCTGCTCCTCCGACAGCGCAATCTTCTGGCCACCTTCGCGGATCGAGCGCCGTGTGAAGAGCAAGGGCACGCTGCCTGCGAGCGCCTTGATGGCGCTGGCCACGCTGATCACGTCGCTTGTGCTGGTGATGCCTTCAAAGTAGTCAACGCGCCACTCCAAAACGTCTGGCTTCTTCAGCAGCACGACGCCCACTTCGCTCAGAATCTGCTCGCGGGTATGGCCGACCAGTGGCGTACAGATGAGCGGGAACTTACCCCCCGCCACCGGTTTGCCGCGCAGTTCAATGCCCTTGGCTGTTTGCATGTTCACGTCTTTCTGAAATAAAAATGGCTTGCTCTCGCCTCAGCGGTACAGGCAAGCACTTTACGGCATCGTCATGCGGATCAGTAAGCGCTTTCCATGTCGGCTGCGGTAAAGCTGCCGTCTTCCAGTGCCAGATCATAGAACGAGCAAAACAGTTGATTTTCAGAAGCTGCAATTTCGTGACCAAAGAGTGGGCGCAAAGCAAAACGCCAACTCGAAAGTTGGCGTTTTGCTTACGGATTTAGCTCCGTATCGATTGGTTGCGCGAGGAGGATTTGAACCTCCGACCTTTGGGTTATGAGCCCAACGAGCTACCAGACTGCTCCATCGCGCGGTATGCGTGTATTGTACCCGATCAGGTGCTGGCGATCTCTTGTGCAGGCTGCTCTGCATCGACGGGACGATCAACAAATTCGACCAGTGCCATGGGCGCATTGTCACCAACGCGGAAGCCCATTTTCAGGATGCGGGTGTAGCCGCCCGGACGGGACTTGAAACGCGGGCCGAGTTCATTGAACAGCTTGGTGACGCTGTCGCGATCACGCAGGCGGTCGAATGCCAGACGACGATTGGCAACCGTGGCTTCCTTGGCCAGGGTGATCATCGGTTCGATGACGCGACGCAGTTCCTTGGCCTTTGGCAAGGTGGTCTTGATCACTTCGTGCGCGATGATGGAGTTCATCATGTTGCGCAGCATCGCCAAACGATGCGAGGTGGTGCGATTGAGTTTACGTAGTCCGTGTCCGTGACGCATGGTGCTTTCCTTTGCTTGTATTGCAGGCAGCCGTATCAGGTACTGCCCGTTGCGTTGAGCCCCTTTTCAGGGCTCAAAAAATTAACGCTTTTCGAGGGCTGCTGGCGGCCAGCTTTCGAGCTTCATGCCCAAAGTCAGACCACGGGAAGCCAGCACTTCCTTGATTTCGTTGAGTGACTTGCGGCCCAGATTCGGAGTCTTCAACAACTCGTTTTCTGTGCGCTGAATCAGGTCACCGATGTAGTAAATGTTTTCCGCCTTCAGGCAGTTGGCAGAACGAACCGTCAACTCGAGCTCGTCGACCGGGCGCAGCAGGATCGGATCGAACTGCGTGCTGCCGCGAGGAGCTGGCGCATCGAATGCAGCAAGTTCGCTGCCTTCGAGCTGGGCAAACACGGCCAGTTGCTCAACCAGGATGCGGGCCGAAGCGCGCACGGCGTCTTCAGCCGAGATGGCGCCGTTGGTTTCGATGTCTACGACCAGCTTGTCAAGGTCGGTGCGCTGCTCAACGCGGGCGCTTTCAACCGTGTAGCTGACGCGCTTGACCGGCGAAAAAGAGGCGTCAAGGACGATTCGGCCAATGGACTTGGTCGGCTCATCGCCATAGCGGCGCATGGTACCGGGCACATAGCCACGGCCTTTTTCAACCTTGATCTGCATGTCGAGCTTGCCGCCCTGCGAGAGGTTGGCAATGACGTGATCGGGGTTGATGATTTCAACGTCGTGCGGCGTTTGAATATCGCTTGCAGTGACAGCGCCTTCACCGTCCTTGCGCAGGCTCAGCGTCACTTCTTCACGGTTGTGAAGCTTGAACACCACGCCCTTGAGATTGAGAAGGATGTTGACAACATCTTCCTGAACGCCATCAATCGACGAGTACTCGTGCAGAACGCCGGCGATCGTCACTTCAGTCGCGGCGTAGCCGGGCATCGAGGACAACAAGACGCGACGCAGGGCGTTGCCAAGCGTATGGCCGTAGCCTCGCTCGAACGGCTCCAGCGCAACTTTGGCGCGATTCGCACCAAGCTGCTCAACATTAATGGCTTTGGGTTTCAATAGACTATTTTGCATGCGGACTTCCTCTCAATACCCCCGGCTCGTTACACCGGTAAGGCTGACGAAGCACCTGAAGCGCAGCGCCTGCACCTCAGGAACGATTTCTAACGAAAAATACGACTAAATCTTATTAACGCGAATACAACTCAACGATCAGCGATTCATTGACGTCAGCGGCGAACTGGACACGATCAGGCGTTGCCTTGAACGTACCTTCAGCCTTTTCGATATTCACTTCAACCCAGCTTGGCATGCCAACTTGTTGGGCCAGTTGCAGGGCTTCAACCACACGGTTCTGCTTCTTCGACTTGTCGCGAACTGCGACGATGTCGCCAGCCTTGACCATGAAGGACGGAATGTTGACGGACTTGCCGTTCACCGTCATCGCCTTATGGGAAACCAGCTGACGTGCTTCAGCACGTGTCGAGCCGAAACCCATGCGGTAAACCACATTGTCAAAACGCGATTCCAGAATCGTCAGCAGATTGGCGCCGGTGTTGCCCTTGCGGCTGTCAGCCTGCTCAAAGTAGCGGCGGAACTGCTTCTCCAAAACGCCATACATGCGCTTGACTTTTTGCTTCTCGCGCAGTTGCAGACCGTAATCCGAGGTACGGGCACCCGAGGTGCGGCCGTGCTGACCGGGTTTGGAGTCGAACTTGGCCTTGTCACCAATCGAGCGGCGGGCGCTCTTGAGGAACAGGTCCGTGCCTTCACGGCGGGATAATTTGGCCTTGGGGCCTAGATAGCGTGCCACTTGAACTTCCTTTATGTCATCTGCCACACGATAGTGTGGGAGCCACCGGCGCGAGACCAGTGGCGGTGGGCTTGTTTAGAAAATTAGATACGACGACGTTTTTGTGGCCGGCAGCCGTTGTGCGGCACCGGTGTCACGTCAGCGATCATATTGATGCGGATACCAAGCGCGGCAAGAGCGCGAACCGAGGATTCACGGCCGGGGCCGGGTCCCTTGATTTCAACGTCAAGATTCTTGATACCCTGTTCAATGGCAGCACGACCCGCGACTTCCGAAGCCACCTGGGCTGCGAACGGCGTGGACTTGCGGGAGCCCTTGAATCCTTGTCCACCCGACGAAGCCCATGACAAGGCATTGCCCTGGCG
>CAIWNX010000152.1 GCA_903914175.1 uncultured beta proteobacterium
AGCCATGTTGGCATAGCGGTGCAGCTGATACCGGACGGTCAAATTTACATTGAAAGTGCCATGCCTGGCGCAGGCACAAGGCTTGAAAAGCCCGAGGTGTTTTTCAGTCCCGAGCAGGCTTCAGATGGTGAAGTCTTGCTGATGCCAGAGGGGAAGGTGGATGCCGTTCAAAGCGCAGCAAAATCACTTTTGGGTCGTCCATTTGATGACCAGTTGGATCTTGATGATGACGGCAAAAAACTTTATTGCACGGAGCTCGTTGCCGTTGCTTTGCGCATCGCTGGGGTGATCATGGACTTGCCAACGCGTTTTGTTCCATTGCTGCCTCAAAAAATTATTACTCCGGACGATTTAGTTGCGGCTGTCCGTTAGTCTGGCCATTAGCCAGCTCACTAAAATGGTGAGGCCGGTCGCTTTAATGGCGTGTGCGTCTGTTCCCGGATGAGTTGTCCGATGAACGCAGTAAACCTTGCAATATCATGGCCGGTACTGGCTGCTTCGAGGGCTTCCATATAGGTCTTGCGTTGTTCCACAGGAATGACTGTCCAGACATAGCCGCCTGTGGCCAGCATCGCATTCATCAAGAAGCGCCCCAATCGGCCATTGCCGTCCATGTAGGGGTGGATATAGACGAAGAAAAAGTGCCCAAGAACAGCACGAACCGCCGGATGTGACTCCGCAGCGATCAGATCAAACAGCACCGGCATGCAGTCGCGCACCGCCTCTTTAGACAGGGGTACATGCATGGCCCCACGGATGTAAACCTGTTCATTTCGCCATCCGGCCAAATCACCTGGCTTGAGCAGGCCGGCCTGGACGCTGGGACTGAACAGCGCTCTATACCAGCTACCAAGCGTTTCACGCAAGGCATAACTCGGATTTGAACTATTTAGCGTGCGCTCGATAAACGTGCACACCTCGGTGTGCGCTTCAAAGTAACCCTTGGCGGCCATTGCATCACGCGCATCCTTGTCCTGGCCATCTGGATCCCAATTTCCCGATCGCACGCGCTCGATCAGTTCCGGTGTTACCCGATAGCCTTCAATCGATAACGAGTGGTACGCATCGCTGACGTAGCGGTCCTCTACGTCCTTGAGGGTTTGCACGATGTCAGCTGGCAGTGCATTGGGCGCAGGCAGGTTTTCAATGGAGACTGCGCGCATTCGCTCCCACGTGATACGCAGGCGCTGCACATAGGGGGATTCCGACCGACCTCCTGGCAAAGGCGACGCGGTGGCGTCAAACGGGTTGGACTCAATCACCACGTAACCGGCGCTTTTCATCGTCTGCACGATGTTGTCTGCTAGTGCAGTGCGACCCAATGCTCGAAAGGCGCCGGCGAGACGGCCCGCCACGACCGAGTGTGATCCGTTCAGCAGCACGGTCAGAAGTTCTGTCAAATCCTCGACCAAACTCATGGCGATGCGCGCGGCGACATGCTGTTGCCGATAGAAACCAGCGCTGACGGCGACCAAGGCAGGGGACAAGTCGACCAGCCGAAGGCCACCTTCGTCAGGTTCTGCCTTGGAAGGCAACAAGCCCGGCGCGCGATAAAGAAAGAGCGAGCAGCCGTGCGGTAGCGTGACCAACTGGTTATGGCCGTCCTTCGTCCAGATTTGCAGTTGCAGTGGCAGCGCTCGTTCACCGGAAAGCAATTGCAGGGATTGTTCCGGGCTGAGGTGCCAGTCATTGCCGAAACGCTCATCGCAATAGCCGCTGATGAAGTTGCGCATGCCGGCAAACCAGGTGGAGGTATTTCCAAGAGGCTCGCCTGGCCTGCCTGGCAGGTACCAGCCTTTAAACACTTCCTGAAGGAAACCACCCTTTGTCAAACGCTCTCTGTGCGTGCGGGAGAGCTGGCTGCTGCGTATGACGCGGGCCCCTTGGTCTTGTAGCTTAGCCAGTTCAGCTAGCGATTGGGCTAATTTTTCGTGAGGTGCGGCCATGTTGACTATGGGTGTTGGTTATGAAACCACTACCATTGAGTTGCGTAATATCGCTAATATTGAGATGCATTATCTGTCTACTATTGTGCTGTGTCAATGCACTCATATTGTGTAGATTCAGAACGGAATCGGTGACTAACACTCTTGCTCAGGTAACCAGGCGATTAACCATGCGACTAACCAACTTGCCAAAATAAACCAACTAGGTTAGCATTCGGCTATGGAGAAGCAAACCCCGCACTGCAAGCTGGCGATCGTTAAATCCTTGGTCGAAGCTGGCAAGGTACGCACCACGCATGCGGCGCGAGCTGGTGCAAATGATTTGGGACTAGGGTTCTCCAACATGCTGAACGTGGTGGTAAACCTCACGCCAGCGGATTTCTACAAGAGCATGACTCACGCTGATCACACAGTCTGGCAGGACGTGTACCGTCCGAGCACGCAGGTGGGCGACGTGTACCTGAAGTTGCGGTCATTAATGACGTGCTGATTGTGTCATTCAAGGAGTTATGA
>CAIWNX010000153.1 GCA_903914175.1 uncultured beta proteobacterium
CGTCCTGCATGATGGCCGAGCCGGCCCACTTGTTGCAAACCTTCTTGGCCGGGCAACCCATGTTGATGTCGATGATCTGGGCACCCTGATCAATGTTGTAGGCCGCTGCCTGCGCCATCATCTGCGGCTCGGCCCCGGCGATCTGCACCGCAATCGGACCGCTTTCGCCTTCGTGATTGGCGCGGCGCAGACTCTTGGGCGTGTGCCACAAATCCTGCTTGCTGCTGAGCATCTCGCTCACAGCGTAGCCCGCGCCGAGACGCCGGCAAAGCTGGCGAAAAGGGCGATCGGTCACACCCGCCATCGGCGCGACAAAGAAACGGTTGGCAGGAATAAATGGACCGATGTTCATGCGAGCGACCGATTCTAACTGCCTGATTTTTCAGCACATGAACATTGCCTATACTCGATTCACCCATGCAAGCCTGGCTCGAACACCTCCTCGCACTGCTGGCTCTGCCCGAGTACGGTTTGAGCACGGTGTTTGTTGTGTCCTTCGTTTCCGCCACACTGCTGCCAATGGGCTCAGAGCCGGCGGTATTCGGTCTGGTCAAACTCAATCCCGACTTATTCTGGTCGGCCATCGCAGTTGCCACCATTGGCAACACGCTGGGCGGCGCCCTGACCTGGGCCATGGGTTTGGCATCACACCAGGTGGTGGACCGCTACCAGCACTCCAAACACCACCTGCGGGCACTGGACTGGCTGCAACGGCTCGGCCCCAAGGCCTGCCTGCTGGCCTGGCTGCCAGTGGTGGGCGATCCGCTGTGCGCAGTCGCAGGCTGGCTCAAACTGCCGTTCTGGCCCAGCGTGGCCTACATGGCGATTGGCAAGTTTGGACGCTATGTGGTGATGACGGCGGCGCTGCTGGGAATTTTCTAGCCGGTTTTAGGGGCTGAACAGGAAGTTCATCACGTCGCCATCCTTGACGATGTATTCCTTGCCTTCGCTGCGCATCTTGCCGGCGTCCTTGGCGCCTTGCTCGCCCTTGAAGGCAATGAAGTCCTCATAGGCAAAGGTCTGGGCGCGGATGTAGCCTTTTTCAAAATCGGTGTGAATGACACCAGCCGCCTGCGGCCCGGTGTCGCCAACATGAATCGTCCAGGCGCGCACTTCCTTGACGCCGGCCGTGAAATAGGTCTGCAGGCCCAGCAGTTTGTAGGCAGCAACGATCAGACGGTTCAGGCCCGGTTCGCTCTGGCCGATCTCGGCCAGGAACATCTTTTTGTCCTCGTCCGACATGTCGGCCATCTCGGCTTCCATCTTGGCGCAGATCGCCACCACCGGCGCGTTCTGCGCGGCCGCGTAGGCTTTCAAACGCTCCAGAAACGGGTTGTTCTCGAAACCGTCTTCCGACACATTGGCCACAAACATGGCCGGCTTGGCCGTGATCAGAAAGAATTGCTTGAGCAGCGGCAACTCCTCCTTGCTGAAGTCCAGCGTGCGCACCGGCTTGGCCTCGTTCAGGGCGGCCTGGCATTTCTCCAGAAGGGCGACCAGTTTGATCGACTCCTTGTCGCCCGAACGCGCGGTCTTGGTGACGCGGTGCAGGGCCTTCTCGACCGCCGACAGATCGGCCAGGCAAAGTTCGGTCTGGATGACCTCGATGTCGGAGATCGGATCGATCTTGCCGGCGACGTGAATCACGTTGTCGTCCTCGAAGCAGCGCACCACGTTGACGGTGGCATCGGTCTCGCGGATGTGCGCCAAAAATTTGTTGCCCAGACCTTCCCCGGTGCTGGCACCGGCGACCAGTCCGGCAATGTCAACAAACTCGACGATGGCACGTTGCACCTTCTGCGGTTTCACGATGGCCGAGAGCGCATCAAGCCGCGCGTCCGGCACTTCCACGATGCCCACATTGGGCTCGATGGTGCAAAAGGGGTAGTTCTCGGCCGGGATGCCAGCCTTGGTCAGCGCGTTGAACAGGGTCGATTTACCGACGTTGGGCAAGCCCACAATGCCACATTTCATGAAAATCCTTAAATATCAATACCCAAACTGCACGATCGAACCCAATGTGGGCATCGTCGAAGTGCCTGATGCGCACCAGTTGGCGCATTCGCAAAGATCAACGACAAACCGCCGCAGACACCTTGTCGGCACGGTTTTTTGTCCTCGTTTTGTCCTGGGAAGTTAGCCGTGATTGTACTAATCAGTGAATCGCTGCTGCAAAGGGCGTCAGCTTGCGACGGTCGCATCCTGCGGGATCGGGTGTTGAGTGGCTTTGGCGTGCGGCTGAATGCGCGCAAACGGACTTTCCTCATTGCCACCAGCGTTGCAGGCAAGCAGTTCCGCATGATGCTGGCGCTGGCGTTGAACTGGCGGTTGACGTTTTACCGAGTCTGTTCACACGGCGCAGCGGGTCTTAGTTGAACTGCGATTAATGGGGTGCTGACTGGCGACGGGTTGGCGCAGACAAAAAGCGGCTGTAGAAACTTGCAACAAGGCTACTCCATAGCCGTCACACGCATTGACGCTTTGAGAGCAATAACACGGCGCTGGTCTCGGTTACGTCATACGCGCACTGGACTATCGGCAAGTGATACTAGCCTCGACTCACAAACGCCTCAAACTCCAGCACCGGCAAGGGTCGGCTAAATAAATAGCCTTGATAGTTGTGGCAGCCCAGACCGTTCAAAAAGGCCCGCTGCGCTTCGGTCTCGACCCCTTCGGCACAAACCTTCAATCCCATGCTGTTACCCAATGCGATCACCATTTTGGCGATTGCTGCGTCATCGGGGTTGACAAGAATGTCCCGCACAAACCCTTGGTCAATCTTGAGCTTTTCCAGGGGGAGGCGTTTCAGGTAAGAGAGCGAGGAAAAGCCCGTTCCGAAGTCGTCCAGCGCGAAGCCGATACCCTTCGCCTTTAGTGCATTCATCTTGACGATGACGCCTTCAATGTCGCTGATCAGAACGCTCTCCGTCAGTTCCAACTTGAGCCGATTTGGCTTTGCGCCCGTTTGCTCAAGCAAAGTCAGCACCTGGTCCACAAAACCGCTTTGGTGAAATTGGCGCGCGCTGACGTTGACTGCAACAGTCAACTGGCTCAACCCAGGTTTGTCAGCCCATAACGCAAGTTGCTTGCAGGCAGCCTCCATGACCCAGCGTCCGATCGGCAGGATCAACCCCGTCTCGTCAGCCAGCGGGATGAACTCGGCCGGTGAGACAAGGCCGCGTTTTGCGTCCTGCCAGCGCAGCAGGACCTCGGCGCCTGTGATCTGGAATTCGTCCGTTACCTGCGGTTGGTAGAACAGAACGAACTGATCCTTGGCCAAGGCCGCGTGCAGATCGCCCTCCAGGGCTGCGCGGGTACTGATCGCTGTTTGCATCTGCAGGTCGAAGAAACGAAATGTATTGCGACCAGCCGCCTTGGCCTGGTACATCGCCAGTTCTGCCCACTTCAGTGGCTCGTTGATGTCATTGTGCTGGGCGGTGCCAAACAGCGCGAGGCCAATGCTTGCTGTGAAGTGATGTTTGGCCCCGTGTAGCGGATAGGCTGGTTTGAGCGCGGCAAGGACATTTTGTGCGACCATTTCCGCCTGGACGACCGCCTCTGGCACGTTTACGCTCAGATTCTCCAGAAGCACCACGAATTCATCACCACCCTGTCGTGCAAGCGTGTCCCCCTCCCTTATGCAGGCGCTCAATCGCTTGGCGACCTGCTGCAGTAGACGATCGCCATCTTCGTGCCCAAGGGCTTCGTTGAGGGTCTTGAAGTTATCCAGATCTATCAGCAGCAGGGCGTTTTGACGCGGCTTGAGGCTGGGCGCCACGGCTTGTTGCAGACGAATAATCAGGGAACGGCGGTTCGCTAATCCGGTCAACAAGTCGGAAAAAGCAAGTGCCTGAATTTGATCTTCTGCCAACTTATGCGAAGTCAGGTCATGAAAAACAGCGACGTAATGGGTGACTGCTCCGGCCTCATCTTTGACCGTGCTGATGTTCAGGTGTTGTGGATAAACCGTGCCATTCTTTCGTCGATTCCAAATCTCCCCCTGCCATGTTCCTGTGCGACCGATGCTGTCCCACATAGCCGCATAGAAGTCCGCGCTATGTTGACCTGAATTGAGAAAGTGCGGTGTCACGCCAATCGCATCATCGGCGGCAAAGCCAGTAATTTCCGTGAACGCCTTATTGACCTGGAGAATGACGTTCCTGGCATCTGTGATGAACATGCCTTGCTGTGTCTCGAACGCAATTGAGGCGATGCGCTGCGCTTCTTTAGCCGATTTGCGCTCGGTGATGTCGCGCTGGATTGAAATCCAGTGCGTGCACCAGCCTGCTTCGTTGGCTATCGGGACAATGTCGAGTTCACTCCAGAATTCGCGACCATCCTTGGTGTAATTAAGTACCTCCTCTCGCACCGGATGCCACTTTCTGAGAGCTTGCCCCATGCGCTTGATCGTGGCCGAATCAGTTTTCTGCCCCTGCAACATGCGTGGTGTGCCACCGATGGCCTCTTCGCGCGTATAGCCGGTAGTGCGCTCGTAGGCATCGTTGACGAACAGAATGCGCGGACCAGGCAATTCAATCGGCTCGGCCTCGGTGATCACGATCACATCATTGGAGTGGTTGATGCATTTCTTGAACAACTTGAGATCCTCAAGTGTTTGTTTGCGCTCAGTGACATCGCGCTGCACACCGACGAACTGGGTCACATTGCCGGCTTCGTCAAAGACAGGATTGATGGATAGATCGTTCCAGAATGGCGTGCCATCCTTGCGGTAGTTGAGGATTTCGCCGCTAAACGGTTGTTTGGCGTCCAGAGCGGCACGCATCTGCAATACGACTTCAGGCTGACTATCAGGCCCTTGCAGGATGCTACAGGGTTTGCCCAGTATTTCCTCACGGGAGTAGCCGGTGATTCTGACAAATTCGTCGTTGACATAGGTCGTAAGCCGGTCCGAGTTGGTGATCAGAACACCCTGCGAAATCTGACTCAGGGCCTGCTCACGCAACCGGATCGCTGCTATCGTTTCCAGCAAATGTTCATCTTTGAGTTTGCGCTCCGTGATGTCCTGAATGCTGCCTATAAGTTGCGTTGGCTCGCCCCGTTCGTTGCAGACAATCTCACCTCGTCCATGAACCCAGCGCACGGCACCGTCATTGGCACGCACAATCCGATAATCGCGGTCAAAACAGGTTTTGTGGGCGGCCGTATTCTGCCAGTAGGCCAGCATTTCATCGCGCTCATCGGGATGAATCCGTTGCGCCCATCCATCTGAGGTGCGCTTGTAGTTGGCATCAATGCCAAGAATATCGTCCAGCACGTCCGAACTGATCCATCGATCAGTGGCGATGTCTAACCGATAGCTGCCGATTCTTCCAAGTTGCTCGGCTTTACTCAAGGCTGTTTCATTCTCTTTGATGGAAGTGACATCGGTCACCATGACGTAAAACCCCTGTACCTCGCCGTCTACGAGGTCTGGAATGTACTCGGCCAGCGACTGACGGATATGGGTGCCATCCAGACTCGGAATTGCACGCTGAAATTGCTGGCGAACGCCGCGCAAAGCAGCTTCGATATAGGGCGAGTTAAGCTGGAATCGCTCTTTCCCGATGACCTCGCGGATGTGCTTTCCCGGCATCAAGGCCGGATCAACGCCGAACCATTCTGAGTAGGCCGAATTGCCGAAACGGTTGTACAAATTCTTGTCCCAGTACCCGATCATGGCAGGCATATTATTCAGGACTGAACGCAAATCGCGGTTGGCTTGGTCCAGACGCTCTTCGCCCTCCAACAACTCGCCGGCTAAGGTGTTGGCTTCAAATGCCAGGATCCTTTTTAGCCGCTTGTTTTCGACGGTCAGCCGATGAACCTCGGACTCAAGTTGTGAAATTTTCGTCGTCATGGGTGTTCGTGTGAGCGTTCGTTAGGGTCGCCCTGAATCAAAACAGCTTTTTAATTCGCAATAACTATACACGTTAGTCCAGGACAATTCTTGCTGACGCATAATTGTCTGGGCCACAACGAAACAAAAACCAGTCTTGGGTAATTGGACTTCCCGAAAGCCGACCGTGGTGACGGACTCCTGACACTGCGATCCAGCCCGACACGACGCACATCACGTCCAAAGGCATTAGTCGCTTTCATGTGCCCCGCGGTGGCGTCGGGAACCCTATCTATCCTCATCCGTGCGGACGCGTGAATCGCATGAGCAGTCATTGCCCAAGGTCTACATGGACCCGCAACACAAACTGACGCAGGCTTTTGTCGCGCTGCACGCTGCGCTCGGGTCGGTCTAGCGCCGAAGATCAGGCCAAACGCATCAGCGAGCGCACTCGTTTGATGCGCGTGGCCGTTACGGCAGGTGCAGCGAGTTATTCAATCCCGATAGTAGGCCTGCAGTGTGTCCCAGGCGGTTCGCTGAAGAAATTCTGCCAATTCGCGATCAAGTCCGGCTGTGTAGCTATTGCCCACTGGCGATTTGCCCGTAACGGCGCCATAAACCGTGGACGCCGCCAGATAGGTGCCGGCAAGACTGGGATGTCGCAAGTCAGGCTGGTAGAGCTCCAACGCGGGGCGCGCCGCGATCGCCCGGGCGAAGGCCAGGCCTGCGGGAATCACCAGGGCATGATTGGCGTTGCCGGCAAGGGTGTACTGCTCAGCAAGCTGCTGCGTCATTTCAGGCTTGTCCTTGTAGGCCCATGACATGAAAAGCACCGGCTGTATGCCCTGCCCCTTGAGAATTTCTGTATTTTTCTTCACGGTCTCGTGAAAGACTGTTTGGAGTTGCGGGTGGATCGGGCACTGGCTGCAGTCCATCATGATCACGGCATCAAACTGGCGACCCGGTTTGTTGAACTTAATTTCGTTTTTGCCGACGAATGAATAACGCCCGATGCCATCAGGCCTGAGGTACGAGGCCATATCGTGCCAGTCCATTCCTGAGCCGCTGATCGTGACGGAAACCCCACGCAGTGCCTTGCCCGGCGTAGCCGCGGCCGACAGCCCGCCCACATGACCGTGCATGCTGTTGTTGTAATAAAAGAAACTGTTGCCGACCCACAGGAAGGAGCGCGCCTCGGCCGCGTCAAGCCGGCTCACCACAGGGCGTGTCTGCGCGAATGTCCCGATGCTGCCAAACAGCAAGGTCCACGCAAGAACAGTGGACACAAGACGGGAAACCCGGGGTAAAAACATTTGAGAGGCCTTTCAATCTTGAAAAATACGAAATTACCAAAAGCAGAACTTACGCGCTCACTTGCGCCTGCGCGTCGTAAATGCAAACCGAATTGCGCCCAGCCGCCTTGGCCTGGTACATGGCAATATCGGCGCGCTTGATCGCTTCTTCTTCCAAGAACGCCATACCGAGGAACAGCGCAATGCCAATGCTGGCGGTGCAGCGGTGTTCGATAACCTGCTGTGGACGATCTGCTTGCGCAGCCAGGGTCAACACATAGGGCGCGGCCAGCAGCTCGCGAATCTTCCCCGCCAACACCAGCGCCTGCGCCTGCGCCGCCACTTTGTCCTGCGCCAAATCCATGACCAGCACGACAAACTCATCGCCGCCAAAGCGCGCCACCGCATCGACCTCGCGCACACCCTTCTTGAGCCGCGCCGCCACCTCCACCAGCAGCAGGTCACCCGCGCCATGGCCATAGGTGTCATTGAGGGTCTTGAAGTTGTCCAGATCCAGGAACATCAAGGCGCCATGGTGCCCACTGCGCTTACTGGTCAGCATGGCCTGGGTCATGCGTTCTCGCAGCAGCAGTCGGTTCGCCAGGCCGGTCAACGGGTCGTAATACGCCAGTTGCCGAACGATTTCTTCGGTGCGCTTGCGCTCGGTGATGTCAACGATGACACCGAGAATGCCGCGATCCTGACCGTGCGCGTCAACAAAGCGCGTGGCCGTGAGGTGGCCCCCGAACATGCTGTGATCGCCGCGCGTGTACATCCGGTCCAGATTGAGGGTCGGGATCGCGCCCTTGAGCAACTCCCCCTTTTGCTGTCGCACCGTGTCACGGTCAGCCGGATCAACCAGGGCAACGTATTCCAGTTCCAGCAGCGACTGCACCGAGTAGCCGAACATCTCGGCCATGCGATGGTTGGCTTGCGTGATGCGCCCTTGCGGATCGATCAAAAAGATCGCCACGCTGGAAGTGTCAAGTACTTTTTGCAACAAGGCTTCGCGTTGCCCCAGTTCTGACTGCAGGCGATTGAAGCCGCGGATCAGGTTGCCGATTTCGTCCTCGCGCGCAATCGGCAGCGGCTGCCAAGCCTGCCTGGCATCGGCTACATCGGTCAGCGCGGCCGACGCTGCCAGCAGCGGTGCCAGCTGGCGTTTGAGCATCCACCAGATCAGACCACCGGCCAGCCCGGTCAGCAGCAAGGTGCCCAGCAACAACCGCAGTTGCATGGCGCGAATCGGTGCAAAGGCTTCATCGGTTGGCAATGAAACCACGAGCCGCCAGTCTGCCACCTGGATCAACACCATCGAACTCAGCACCTCAACACCCTGCGCGTCAGTAGCGATGGTGGTCCGGCCTTCACCATGAACATGCCGATCAACCAAACGATTGACGCCCGATGCCGGCAAAGGCTGCATGATGCGGCTCTTGTCGGTGGCTGCAACGACCACACGATCTTCCGGCGACAGCAGCACATAGGCACCGGACTTGCCCAAGCGGTTCCCAACCAGATCTTCCAGAAAATTGACAGCCTTCAGATTGGTCAGACCCGCCACCGCGCCGATGACTTTGCCCTGTGCGTCACGAATCGGCGCCGCCATGCCCAACACCGGAGCGGCCAGTTGCGGATCCATCGCTGGGCGACCGATGTTCGATTTCGCCTGGGTGAGGGCCACTGTCACATAGTCGCGGCTCAGGTAGTTCAAACCGCGCCGCTGTGCCGTAGTGGGCTCGGACGCGAGCGCCACGCCGTCAAGTCCGGTGACGATCACACCCGCGTTAAAAAGTTCCTGAAAAATGGGCCGCTGATCCAGGTTGGCCTGCAAGGCCGCCGGATTGCCCAGCAGCGCCTGATTGAAACCGGCAGCGACCTTTTCCAGTGCATCCATGCGGTCGCGCAACTCGTGGTTGACGGAAGTGGCGACCAGTTTGAGCGAGGACGACTGCTGCTCACCCAACACCTGCTGCATGTCCTCCTGCGCGATGCGGCTGGTATAGAACGAAAGCGACCAGATGCTGATCAGGAAAATGAGTAACGTGAAAATTGTCACCCGGGTCTTGAGTGAGTTCCTGCTAAACGCGTTGGATGTCATATCAATGCTGGGTCAGCCACCGGGTACCGGGCCGGAGAAGTTCGCGCCATTATCTCCCGGGGGAGCATTGCCTGCCTGAGCAGGCAGCGGCCTTCTACAATCCCGTGATGACTCAAGCCTTTGACATTTGCATACGCGGCGGCGGGATCGTCGGCAGCACGCTGGCGCTCTTGCTGGCGCGTGAACGACTGCACGTTGGTCTGGTGACGCAAGCCGCCAAACCAGGAGCGGGCGGCGCAGCGCCAGCAGATGACGTACGGGCCTACGCCCTGAACGCCAAGTCACGCGCCCTGCTGGAATCGCTGCGCTGCTGGCCCGATCCGCAGCATGCAACCGAAGTGCTGAGCATGCAGGTCAAGGGCGACGATGGTGGCGAAGTCAACTTTTCCACTGCCGACCTCAAAGTACCGGGCCTGACCTGGATTGTTGACGTGCCGGTGCTCGAAGCCCGACTCGCCCAGGCCGTGCGCTATCAGCCGCAAATCGAATTGCTCGACGCACCGCAAGCGGCCGGGCTGACCGTGATCTGCGAAGGCAAGACCAGCAGCACCCGCACCGAATTCGGCGTCGATTTTCAGGTGAAGCCTTATCCGCAACGCGCCATTGCTGCGCGTCTGACCAGTGAGCGAGCCCATGGCCAATGCGCACGCCAGTGGTTTTCGCAAGGCGAGATCCTGGCCTTCTTGCCACTGGACGGGCCACAAGGGAACTCTGTGGCCATCGTCTGGTCAGTTAAAGAGGGCAACGCGCAGGCCTTGCTGGATGATGCGCCAGCCGTGTTCTGCCAGAAGATCGAAGCCGCAAGCCAGGGCTGCCTGGGCCACTTGACATTGAGCAGCGCGCGCAGCGCCTGGCCCTTGCAAAAGGCCAGCGCCGAGCGTTGGGGCGGCGTTCATGCGGGCAAGGCCTGGGCCCTGGCCGGTGACGCTGCACACAACGTGCACCCGCTGGCCGGGCAGGGACTCAATCTGGGGCTGGCCGACGTGGCAGCCCTGACCAAGACCCTGCATGAGCGCGAATACTGGCGCAAAGTGGGCGATGAGAAACTGCTGCGCCGCTATGAGCGTTCGCGCAAAGCGGAGGTGGCGACCATGGGCGCCACCATGGACGGCCTGCAGCAATTGTTCTGGCACAGCGGCGCACCCTGGCAGAGCCTGCGCAACTGGGGCATGAACGGCTTTGAGCACAGCGGCGCAGTCAAGCAGTGGGTGGCACGCCAGGCCATGGGTTTTTAAATGTCGAGTTTGCGAAGGAACACTATGCTATTGATCAAAACCGCCCTGCTGGCTTGCACCCTGGCGCTGGCCAGCACAGCAGGCGCGCAGGAGGCAACGCTTCGCAAGAACCTCACTGAGCGCCTGCCGCAGTTGCAAAAAATCGAGGAAGTCTCCAAGACGCCGATACCGGGCCTGTTTGAGGTCCGCGTCAACGGCACCGATATTTTCTACACCGACGCCGAAGGCAACTACCTGATCCAGGGCAGCCTGATCGACACCAAACAACGGCGCAACCTGACCGAAGAGCGCGTCGACAAACTCACCGCCATCAGTTTCGATGCCCTGCCCTTCAAGGACGCCTTCACCATCGTGCGCGGCAACGGCAAACGCAAGCTGGCCGTCTTCGAAGACCCCAACTGCGGCTACTGCAAGCGCTTCGAGCGCGACCTGCAAAAAGTGGACAACGTCACGATCTACATGTTCCTCTATCCGATCCTGAGCGCCGATTCAACCGAGAAATCCAAGCACATCTGGTGCGCCAAAGATAAAGCCAAAGCCTGGCAGGACTGGATGGTGCGCGACAAGCCAGCCGCCGTGGCGAGTTGCGACA
>CAIWNX010000154.1 GCA_903914175.1 uncultured beta proteobacterium
GCAGCAGGATACCCAGCCCTTCGCGCAGCGCTGCCTGACTGCCGGCACTGCCATCGTCGGCGAAGTCTTCCAGCGCGTTGAGCATCTTCATGGCGCCCGACACCACGGTGTTGTACTGCATGCGCTGGTAGTCGTAATCGACCTGCTTGAAGATGGCGTGGATCTCGCGCCGCAGCGCTTTGGCATCCTTGCTATAGGCCGTATTCTGGCCTGGCGCATTGGCAGAGCGTGCGCTTTGCTTGAACGCAAAATTCCAGAGCCGGCGTAAAAAGCGGTGCGATCCTTCGACCGCCGCATCGTTCCATTCCAGCGTCGCCTCGGGCGGCGCGGTAAACATGGTGTACAGACGTGCCGTGTCGGCACCGTATTTCTCAATCAGGTCCTGCGGATCAACACCATTGTTCTTGGACTTGCTCATGGTGCCGACACCTTCGTAGGTGATCAGCGTGCCGGCAGGCAGATCGCCCTTGGCCTGCTTCAATTTCGCGCCCGTGACCTTGCCCGTTGCATCCAGAATGTCTTCCACCTCGGCCGGCCAGAAGTACTCGATGCCACCCTTGTCGGACTTGCGCGAATAGATGTGATTCAGGACCATGCCCTGCGTCAGCAGTTTGGTAAACGGTTCGTCCACTGTGACCAAACCGAGATCGCGCATCACCTTGGTCCAAAAGCGCGCATACAGCAGGTGCAGGATGGCGTGTTCGATGCCACCGATGTACTGGTCCATCGGCATCCAGTAGGCCGCGCCCTTGGCCACCATGGCCTGCGCGTTCTGCGGGTCGCAGTAGCGCATGTAATACCAGCTCGAGTCGACGAAGGTGTCCATGGTGTCGGTCTCGCGCCGCGCCGCTACGCCGCAGACCGGGCACACCACGCCGGCGTGAAAGCCTTCGTGCTTGTGCAGCGGATTGCCCGAGCCATCGGGCACGCAGTCCTGCGGCAGCACCACGGGCAAATCCTTTTCCGGCACCGGCACCGCGCCATGCTCGGGGCAATGGATCATGGGAATCGGTGTGCCCCAGTAGCGCTGGCGGCTGACGCCCCAGTCACGCAGACGCCAGGTTGTTTTCTTCTCGCCCAGGCCCTTTTGCTGCAGCGCGTGGCTGACGGCGTTCACCGCCGCTTCATACGACAGGCCGCTGAAGCTGTCGGAGTTGATGGTGACACCGCGCTGCTTGTCGCCGTACCAGTCTTGCCACTGGTCGTAGTCAAAAGTCAGGCCGTCAATCAGCACCACTTCGATGATGTCGATGCCGTACTTCTTGGCAAAGACAAAATCACGCTCGTCATGCGCCGGCACACCCATGACAGCGCCGTCGCCGTAGCTCATCAGCACGTAGTTGCCGACCCAGACCTCAATCTTGTGCCCGTTCAGCGGATGCGTGACGAACAGGCCCGAAGGCATACCTTCTTTTTCCCGCACCGCAAGTTCGGCCTCGGTGGTGCCGCCGCGCGCACACTCCTCGATGAATGCCGCCAGCTTCGGGTTGCTTTTGGCCGCGTGTGTGGCCAGCGGATGCTCCGGCGCCACAGCGCAAAAGGTCACGCCCATGATGGTGTCGGCACGCGTCGTGAAGACGTACATGCGGCCGTCGCCAATCAGCTTGCCGCTGCTGTCGCGAATATCGTGCGGGAAGGCAAAGCGCACGCCCTCGGACTTGCCGATCCAGTTTTCCTGCATCAGCTTGACGCGCTCGGGCCAGCCCGGCAGGCCGGCTTGCACGTGTTCAAGCAACTCCTGCGCGTAATCGGTGATCTTGAGGTAGTAGCCTGGAATCTCGCGCTTTTCCACCAGCGCGCCAGTGCGCCAGCCCTTGCCGTCGATCACCTGCTCGTTGGCCAGCACAGTTTGATCGACCGGGTCCCAGTTCACGACCTGGGTCTTGCGGTAGGCAATGCCTTTTTCCAGCATCTTCAAAAACAGCCACTGGTTCCACTTGTAATAACTCGGATCACAGGTGGCGACTTCGCGCGACCAGTCAATCGCCAGCCCCATGGACTGCATCTGCGTCTTCATGTAGGCGATGTTTTCGTAAGTCCATTTTGCCGGCGGTACACCGTTCTTCAGCGCCGCGTTCTCGGCTGGCAGGCCAAAAGCGTCCCAGCCCATCGGCATCAGGACGTTGTAGCCCTTCATGCGCAGATGGCGCGTCAGCATGTCGTTGATGGTGTAGTTGCGCACATGGCCCATGTGCAGCTTGCCGCTGGGGTAAGGCAGCATGGAACAGGCGTAGAACTTCTTCTTCGACACGTCCTCGGTGACACGGTAGGCGTCGCGCGCGTTCCAGTGGCCGTGGGCGGCCTTTTCAACGTCGAGATGGTTGTATTTTTCTTGCATGGGGTTTCACTCTCGGCGATCAGGGGATCGCAAGCTGCCGATTTTAGGGTTTGCCGCCAGCGGACCCGGCGGGGGCGCTCTGCTGCGTTGGATCAGCGACAAATCCGATCCGGTTCAGGCCGGCCTGCTGCGCCGTGCCCATCACTTCGACAATCCGGCCATAGGGCACAGCGGCGTCGGCGCGCAGTTGCACCTCGGTGTCGGGACTGACTTTGGCGATCTGCGCCAGCGCCGTGGCCAGGGCGTCGATGGCCACCGGCCTGTCGTCAAGAAACGCCTGTCCGGACTTGTCCACCACCAGCGCTACAAACTTCGGCGCTTCGCCGGCTTTGGCAGCTTCGCTGCGCGGCAGGTCGAGCTTGATGGAACTGGCCAGCAGGGGCGCCGTAATCATCAGGATGGCCACCAGCACCAGCATCACGTCGACCAGCGGCGTAACGTTGATTTCGCTCATCGGTTGCGCGCCCTGCGTGCGCTCGAAACGGCCGAAAGCCATGCTATTCAAGCTCAGCGCTGGAGGTACCCGCCAGCAACGCGCGCAGGTCGCGGGCGAAGCCTTCGAGTTCGGCCTCGATGCGAGCGATCTGGCGACCGAGCACGTTGTAAGCCAGCACCGCCGGAATGGCAACGGCCAGGCCGGCGGCGGTCATGATGAGGGCCTCCCCGACCGGGCCGGAAATCTTGTCAATCGTGATCTGCCCGGCTCCGGCAATGCCAATCAGCGCATGGTAAATGCCCCATACGGTACCGAGCAGGCCAACAAACGGCGCCGTGGAGCCGACAGTGGCCAGCAGGACCTGGCCGTACTGCAGCTTGTGCAGGGCCGCGTGCAGCGCATCGCGCAGAACCCGTGTCAGCTGCTGCGACTTCTGGCTCGCCGCTGCCAGCGTGCCAGCGCCGTCCAATTGCGTCGCCAGCAGCATCGGCGTGACCAGACCAACCCGGTCAAATGCCGCCAACCGGGTCAGGGCGGCCTCGACCGAGGCCGCTTGCCAGAAGGCCGCCACGCAACGTGTGACGTCACCCGCAGCGCGCTTGAGCAACCAGCTCTTCCACAGGATCACCACCCAACTGCCGACCGACATCGCCAGCAGCAGCAAGGCCACGCCCTTGGTCACGCCATCGCCCTGCCAGAACAACTGCGCGGCGTTCATTTCAGATTGAGGACGTCAAACATGTCGAACAAACCCCGGCTCTGTCCGGCCAGAAAGCGCGCAGCCCGCAGACTGCCCTGCGCATAGGTGGCGCGGCTGGAGGACTTGTGGCTGATCTCGATGCGCTCACCGGTACCGGCAAACAGCACCGTGTGGTCGCCCACGATGTCGCCACCGCGAATCGTGGCGAAGCCGATCGATGACGGATCGCGCTCGCCGGTGACGCCCTCGCGTGCATAAACTGCGCACTCCTTCAGGTCGCGCCCGAGCGCGTCGGCAATCACCTCGCCCATCTTGAGCGCCGTGCCCGAAGGTGCATCGACCTTGTGGCGGTGATGCGCTTCGATGATTTCGATGTCATAGCCGGTGGACAAGGCCTTGGCCGCCATTTCCAGCAGTTTGAGGGTGACGTTGACGCCAACGCTCATGTTCGGCGCCATGACGATGGCGATGTCCTGCGCTGCCTGCGCGATCTCGGCCTTTTGCACGTCACTGAAACCGGTGGTACCGATCACCAGTTTGACGCCGAGCTCACGACACACCTGCAAGTGCGCCAGCGTGCCCTCGGGCCGGGTGAAATCGATCAGCGTTTCGGCGCCGGCCAATGCGCGCTTCAGGTCGGCGTCAATCAGCACACCGCTGGCCTGGCCCAGGAACGCCATCGCGTCCGATCCAAGCGCCGGACTGCTGCCAATATCGAGCGCGCCGACCAGCTCACAATCTGCGCTGGCGCGCACTGCCTCGATCAGCATCTGCCCCATGCGCCCGGACGCACCCGCAATAGCGATCCGGTGATTCTTCGTATCCGCCATGGTCAGCCTAACGCGCGGGGGATTCCAGCGGCGGGTAGCTTGCTGGCAGCGGTGGCAGGGGCTTGGGTTCGGGCTTCTTGGCGGGTGCCGGCAGATTCTTCAAATCGTCAGCCGTCATCTCCAGCACTGGCACCTTGCCCACGCGACGACCCGAATCCAGCGATGCCGCGAAATCGGCTTCGCTGGGCATGGGATCAGCATCCACACGGTCCAGCACATCGCCTTTGAAGAACAGGGTGAGCTTGCGTTCCTGCGAAGCCACGCCCTGGCGTTTGAAGGTAAAGACATAGTCCCAGCGGTCGGCATGGAAAACGCTGGTTAAAAGCGGCGTGCCCAGAACATCGCGCACCTGGGCACGGCTCATGCCTGGCTTGATGGCGGCAAGTTGCTCTTTCGAAACAAAATTGCCCTGCACCATGTCCATCTTGTAAGGCGTCACCAGACTGGCAATCCGGTTGCTGGCGCCGTCCACGCTACCGCAAGCCACCAGAGCGGCGCTGGCCGTCACGAGTAAAACCCATCCGGCAACACGACATTGAGAATCAAACATGAGTGAATTGAAGTGTAGCGATATGATCGGGCCATTGTACCGGCTGTACCTGCAAAGGCACAGCGATCGCTGGCGATTCAAAGACCTCCATGAGCAACATCGACGAACTCAAAAGCACCGGACTCAAGGCCACGCTGCCGCGACTCAAGATCCTGGAAATTTTCCAGAAAAGCACGCAGCGCCACATGACCGCCGAGGACATCTACCGCGTGCTGCTGGAAGATCGCTCCGACGTCGGCCTGGCGACGATCTACCGCGTGCTGGCCCAGTTCGAGCAAGCCAATATCCTGAGTCGCAGTCACTTTGAGAGCGGCAAAGCCTCCTATGAACTCAACGCCGGCCAGCACCACGACCATCTGGTGTGCCTGGATTGCGGCAAAGTGGAAGAGTTTTACGACGCCGAGATCGAAAAGCGCCAGCACGCGGTGGCCAAGATCAAGGGGTTTTCCATTGCTGACCACGCCCTGAGCCTGTACGCGCACTGTACTGCGCCGGCCTGTCCGCACCGGCCACCTGCCGCGCCAGAAACACCCTGACGGGCAGCACCGGCAGCCGCTTCACTCGATCAGGTTCATCGCCTTGCGCTGACGCTCGACAAACTCCTGATAGGTGTCGATGCCACGCAACTGAAGAATGGTGTTGCGCACGGCCGCTTCCACCAGCACGGCGATATTGCGGCCCGCCACCACCTGGATCACCACCTTGCGCACCGGAACGCCCAGCACGTCCTGGGTCAAGGGCTCGTAGGGAATGCGCTCGTAATCACGCTCCAGGGTCTCGCGGCGTACCAGATGCACGATGAGTTTGAGCCGCATCTTGCGCCGCACCGCTGTTTCACCAAAGATGCAGCGGATATCGAGCAGGCCGATGCCGCGCACCTCCAGCAAATTCATCAGCAACTCGGGGCAGCGGCCCTCGATCGTGTCCTGGTTGATGCGGTACAGGTCAACCGCGTCATCGGCCACCAGACCATTGCCGCGTGAAATCAGCTCCAGCCCCAGTTCGCTTTTGCCCAGGCCGGACTCACCGGTGATCAGCACGCCCAGCCCCAAAATGTCCATGAAGACGCCGTGGATCGTGCAGCGGTCGGCAAAATGCTTGGATAAATAAGCCCGCAGCACGTCAATGACAAAGGCCGACGAGCCGGAAGCGGCAAACATCGGTATCTGGGCGCGCTCGCACATCAGGAGCAGGCCTTCGGGCGCGGTCTGACCGTCGGTCAGCACCAGCACCGGCGGCTCAAGCGTGACGATGCGTGAAATCCGTCGCGCGCAATCCTCTGGCGTGGCGTTGGTCAGGTAGGCGATTTCACGCTCGCCCAGAATCTGGATACGGTAAGGGTGGATGTAGTTGAGGTGACCGACCAGATCGGCCCCGGAGCGCGCGGCGCGCACCGCGCCCTCGTCAAAGCGCCGCTCGGAAGCGCCCAGTCCCGCCACCCACTCCCATTTCAGGGTGGCGCGAAACTCTTCGAACAGAACATCGGCGCTGACAACGGTAGGCTTCACATCAAATCCAGTGGGCTTGGACCCGTGCGCCGGCCGTGCTCAAGCCACCTGGGCCGACTGCCAGTTGCTGATAAGGCCATACAAATCGGCCGCGTCCGAGCTGTGAACCAGTTTGTCGCGCAAACTCGCATCGCTGAGCATTTCGGCGATCTCGGAGAGTATTTCCAGGTGCTTTTGTGTTGCCGCCTCGGGCACCAGCAGAAAGATCAGCAGACTGACCGCCTGCTCGTCGGGCGCATCGAAACCAATCGGTTGTGCCAGTTGCAGCACGGCAGCCATGGGGGACTTGAGGCCCTTGATGCGGCCATGCGGGATCGCAACACCGTGCCCCAGACCGGTGGAACCGAGTCGCTCGCGCGAAAACAGACTGTCCGTGACCAAGGCTCGACTCAGGCCGTGCAGCGTTTCAAACAGCAAGCCAGCCTCCTCAAAGGCTCGTTTCTTGCTGCTGACGTCAACCTGCACCAGAACCTGGGCAGGGGAAAGGATGGACGCGAGTCGATTCATAATTTGGTGTCAGATTATGCACGCAAGTATCGCAGTGCAAAAAAAAGGCCGCTCAATGGAGCGGCCCGACTGCTCAGCTTGAAAGCTGGGCGTCTTACATAATGCGTTTGGGCGCTTCGTGATGGTGTTCCTGCAAGCGCGTCTTGTGCCGAACCACCTGGCGATCAAGCTTGTCTACCAGTTCGTCGACGGCAGCGTACAAATCAGCGTTTGAACTCTCGGCAAACATGTCGGTGCCCTTGACATGGATATTGCACTCCGCTCGCTGTCGTCCCTCTTTTTCCTTTTGCTTTTCCACCGTGAGCAGCACCTTGACATCGACCACCTGGTCAAAATGTCGAACGATCCGATCGAGCTTGCTGGTGACATAACTGCGCAGGGAGGGGGTAACCTCGAGGTGATGACCGCTGATCGTCAAGTTCATATAAAAACCTCCTGTTGTCTTCCGGGTTGAAAAGCCTGTCTCTGGATTCACTATGCCCCCGTTGGGTCCAAAGTGCAATACCCTTTCGAATGCCACTGTAACAAATATGGCCATCCGCGCATCGATATCAAACTCCGCCAAGGTTTTTTGCCCTGGCCGCCAACCGGCCCGGTTCTGAATGCGATAATTTAAAGAGATTGACTCCCGGAGAAAACTCCTTGTTAAGCCACCCCAGTCGGTAGCTTTCAACTCCCTCAGCTGCATCGGGGTTGAAAGCAAAAACCCGCACCCCTCGCCAGATGCAACTCACCCTCGGGAGTAAACCATGCTCAATATCTTTACGCTCGCCAGTGGCAGACTCTTTCAGGAAGAGATCGAATCGCTGGAGGAGCTCTCCAACTTCCAGCCCATCTGGGTCGATCTGGAATCCCCCACCCTGGAAGAAAAGCGCTGGGTCAAGCAGCATTACGGCCTGTCCATCCCGGAAGACGCGATGGACGAGGACATCGAAGAGTCCGCGCGCTTCTACAAGGAAGACAACGACGACCTGCACATTCGCAGCGACTTTTTGATCGCTGACGACGAGGAACCGCGCACGGTGCGGGTGGCCTTCATCCTGAACCTGGAAAACGACGCCCTCAAGAGCAAAGGCGTGCTGTTTTCGATTCACGATGAAGACGTGCCGGTGTTCCGCCTGTTGCGCATGCGCGCCCGGCGGGCGCCAGGTCTGATTGAGGACGCCAAGGACGTGCTGCTCAAGCTGTTTGACGCTGACGCTGAATACTCGGCCGACACGCTGGAAGGCATTTACGACGAGGTTGAAAAGGTCAGCAAGAAAGTGCTCTCGGGCAACATGACCGACGCCCTGGCAAACGAAGTGCTGGGCTCCATCGCACGCCACGAGGACTTGAATGGCCGCATCCGGCGCAACGTGATGGACACCCGGCGCGCGCTGAGTTTCTCGATGCGCAGCAAGATCCTCAACAACGAACAGTTTGAAGAAGCACGCCAGATTCTGCGCGACATCGACTCACTCGATTCGCACACCGCCTTCCTGTTCGACAAGATCAACTTCCTGATGGATGCAACCGTCGGCTTCATCAACATCAGCCAGAACAAGATCATCAAGATCTTCTCGGTCGCCAGCGTGGCCCTGCTGCCGCCAACCCTGGTGGCCAGCATCTACGGCATGAACCTGCAGTTCCCCGAGTTCGCAGCGCTGGGCACTTTGGCCTACCCGTATGTGGTCACACTCATGTTCCTGAGTGCGGCCGTACCCATGTGGTATTGCTACCGACGCGGCTGGCTGCGGTAAGACCGGCGCGCATCGTCGTTGGCCCTCCAACTGGCATCACCGAGGCTGATCATCTTCGTCACGGCAAGGCCCTGATGAAGCTACGTCGGCGGGCGTGGGACGTTTGGAGTCAGCTACCGTGTCAGACACCAAGTGGTCATTCCAGTTTCAATTTTTGAAGACTTCCCTAAGCGCTTAGTCGCGCTTCATTGGACACCCTAAGCTGCGGCACGCACGGCGACATGGCACTCAGCTCCGCGGCTGTCCCCCGGCCTGCGGCCTCCTCCTTTATGCCGCTGCGCTGAGCGCCTTGCCGCCCTGCTTCAACAAACGCTATGGGTATGCGTTGGCAATCTGATGGACTTCATTCGTTGCCTGCCAACACGGCAGGTTGCCGAGGGCGCTGGGGTGGATGGTGCAGCGAAGTCAAGGAGGAGCAGAGGGCACAGCCCTCTGCGGGGGACATGAGCGGAATCATCTGCCCCAGTGTCGTCGGCACACCCAACCCACCCAGCATCAAGGACGGCTTTCGCTGCCCAGCCGCTCTAGGATTTTCTCTAGACGGGACGCGTCAAACCGGTCAGTGCGCGCAGATCGGCTGCAGCGCCTACGGCCCAACACGTCGCAATCAACTCGGCGGTTCGGGCTGCGCCCAACACCGGGTCAGACAGGCCACGGAACTTGGCCTCCAGAGCGGCGTCGCTCATCGGGTTTTGCAAGGAGCCGATGGCGTGTTCAACAAACACATGAACAAGGCGCCCATCGTCCAGCACGGCCGTGACGTCGGCGCTGGCTTCGTCAATCGAATCGTCCACCGTTGCCACCACCTTGCGCCGCAGCGCCACCATGTCGGCTCGGTTCACCACCGCGTCGGAAAACTCGTCCTCGGCCGCGTGGCCGACTGTCAAACCGGCAGCGCAGCCGTGGTAGACACTGAACTTGGCCTGCAAGCCGTCGGCTGGCTCCTTCTTGCCGGTGAGTTCGAGCACCAGTGAATGCACCCTGAGTTCGATGCGCTGCACCTGCTCAGGCCTGACACCTTGCGCGCGCAACTGCGCACAGGCGTCGATGCTGGGGTGGATCACGATGCCGCAGGCAAATGGCTTGTAGCTGTTGTAGGAAATCTCGAAGCGCTGCCCCAACTCGCTGCTGATTTCCGACCAGTCGTTCTTGGTTGAGATCGTTTGCATCATGCCGCGCGGCGCTTCCAGCGCCCGACTACTGGCGGTGTAACCCTGACTGGCAAGCAAGGCTGACATCAGGCCGGCGCGCGCTGCCGCGCCGGGGTGAAAAGGCTTGGTCATGCTGCCAAACTGCTCGCGCATGCCCACCGGCTGCGAGGCCGCGATGCCCAGCGCCATGGCGCATTGCTGCGCGCTCAGACCGAGCAGTCGGGCGCAGGCCGCCGCCGCGCCGAGCGTACCAGTGGAGCCGGTGATGTGCCAGCCACGGTCATAGTGATCCGGATACATGGCGTTGCCGACGCGGCATGAGACATCAATGCCGATGACCAGCGCATCGAGCAGCGCACGCCCGCTGGCGCCGGTATGTTCGGCCAGCGCCAGAAGGGCCGATGCCACCGGGCCGGCCGGGTGGATGATGGTCTTAAGGTGCGTATCGTCAAAGTCAAAGGTGTGCGAGGTGATGCCGTTGATCAACGCCGCACTGCCCATGTCCACTCGCTCGCTGCGCCCGGGCAGCGTGGCCTGTGGCGCCGGCTGCAGCATCGTGACGGCGGCCAGGGCCGCCTGCGCCGCTTCGTGCTGCGAGCCGCCCACGGCGCAACCGAGCCAGTTCAGAAAGGTGCGCTGCGCTTCGTGGTCCACGGCATCACTCCAGCCACCTGCCAGGTAGCCGGGATGGGTTGCGACGAACTGCGCCAGGATCTGAGTCACGGGCGGGGCATTGTGGTCGGCGGCGACCTGGGTATTACGGGCCATGGTGCTAAGGTGTTTTCTGCAAGTTGAGGTTGTTTGCTTCGAGCCAGCCAGCTGCTTCAATTTTCAAGCTGGATGCCGCGAGCACGCGCCAGTTGCGTCCAGCGTGTGATATCGGCGGCGATGAATTCGCCAAATTTTTCCGGACTCATGATGGTGGGCTCCAGCGCCTCGACCGCGAGCTTCTCGCGCAAGTCCGGCGCGCGCAGGACGCTGCCCAATGTTTCGTTGAGCAGCTTGACAATCGGCGCCGGCATGCCGGCCGGACCTACCACGCCATACCACTGCTGCGCATCGAAACCCTTGAAGCCCGATTCGTCGAGTGTGGGCAGATCCTTGAACTGCGGGTGGCGGGCGAGACCCGTCACCGCCAGCGGGCGCACGCGCCCGGAGCGGA
>CAIWNX010000155.1 GCA_903914175.1 uncultured beta proteobacterium
CTTCAGGCGCGAGACGCGCACTTCAAGCGCGCCTTTGCCGTTGTCGTCCAGCTCCATCTGCAGCAACTCCAGCATGCGCCAGTAGGCAAGCTTGCAGCCGGGGGCCTCGGCCAGGTTCTTGAGCAGCAGTACCTCGGGCGGTGTCAGGGTCACGGTGCCAGCCGGCCCGACCAGTTGCAAGCGCGCGGTGTCGACGGTGACGTGTTCCATGTGCTCGCGTGCTTCCACCACTCGGCGCATGATGCTGTCAACGACGACGATCAGTTCCGTCGTTGAAACCGGCTTGGTCAGGTAATTGTCGGCCCCGCAGACATAGCCCCTCAGGCGGTCTGCAACGGCGGTGCGCGCCGTCAGCATGAGGATATGGATGTCTCGATGGGCAGCGCGCAGGCGCTTCGCAATGCTGTAGCCGTCTTCGCCGGGCAGATTGAGGTCAAGTATCAGCAGGTCAACCGTCTCGCCCGCCAGGCACTCGTCCAGATCATCGGCACAGCCGAAGCCGGAGACCGCGTGCCCTTGCTCCGTCAGGAAATCGACAAACAGTTCACGCAGGTCTTCATGATCCTCAACAATGGCAATCTTGAGGCAGGAATTCTTGGAAGCAATCCGCATGGCAGCGATTAGATCAAGCTTGGCGCGGCAAAACTTGCAACTGCTTACAGACGCAATTCAAAAACTACACGATCAACGCTGGGCTGGTAGTGCAGCTCACCCCCCATCAGTCGCGCCAGTGCCAGCGCAATGTGCAGCCCGAGGCCAGAACCGGTGAATGCGTGCGCCTGTGGCGCCCGGTAATATTTTTCGAAAACATGCTGTGGGTTGGGCGCGCCGGCATAGCCGATGGCGTTGCTGACCGCAAGGCACAGGTTCGGCCCCTGCGCAAAAAGATCGACCTCCACTAACTCCCCAACACTGCCGTACTTCAGCGCGTTATCGATCAGATTGGACAGGATGATGCGCAGCAACCGACCATCGGTCTCGCGCGTGAGCGCTGCGGCCAGGTTGGCATGGATACGTGCGGGATCGCGACTGTCGGCGATCACCGCCTGCACAAGGACGACCATGTCACAAGGCATCTTTTCAATCGTGACCTGACCATCGGCAAGGGTTTCAGCTTGAACCGATTGGTCTATCACCTCGCCCATGCTGTTCATCGCCCGCTCGGCTTTTGCGATGGTCTTGGGCAACATCGGCTGGCTGCCGATGGCCATGCGCAGCACGGTTAGCGAGGTACGCAGTTCGTGCGCCAACATGGCCAGGAACTGTCCCTGGCGCACGCGCTCTTCATGCTCATGCCGGGCATCCTCCTCGGCCTTCACGCGGGCATCGCTGACACTGCGGTAGCGTGCGCCCATCGCCACGTAAAGCGCGAGCACGCTGCCGAGCGAGGCAAACTGCAGGCTGTGCCAGACGAAAAAGCCGCCAGCGAGCAGGCCCAGTGCGTGGAGCATGAACACCAGCAACCCTGCCAAGCTGACAAAATTGGCCAGCAGCATGGCGCCACTGCCGGGTGCGCCGCGTCGCCACTGCTTGACGGCCAGGATGCATCCGACGCCGGTCATGAGGACGCTGACGTTGAGGAACAGGGGCAGGATTTCGGTCTGCCAACCCATCAGTGCCAAGGGCATGGCGAGCAGAGGTAACCAGCAGTTGGTTTCATAAAGCCAGTACAGAACAGGACGTTCGCGCCCGACGCCAAACAGTCGTCGATAAAGGCCGTAATTGCTGCTGATGAGTAGAAATGTGAAGGCGCCAACCCAGTAGAAGCTGACCTGTGGCGTCGAGGGGAACAAGTATTGCTGCAAAAAGCCACTGCTGCCCATCAGGTGCCCGGCAAAAATGAGGAGCGTGGCAACAAACCACGGCGTCAGCGAATTGCGCGACCAGGCCCATGAATTGATGCTGAGCAGCGCAAGTGCCAGCACCAGCGCCAGGCTGGCCATCAGCAGGTTGGATTCGGTGGTGGTGGTCGCGATGAAATCATCGGGTGTCATCAGGCGCGCCGACAGGACGGCGCTGCTGGTGGTGGCCAGGCGCAGGTAGTAGGTGTGCGGCGTGGCGTCGGCGTGGCGCAGTTTGAAAACGAAACTGCGGTACGGCACCTCGCGTACTGCAAAAGGCAGCGTGTCTCCCGCGCGGCGCTCCAGCCAGGCGCCCGCGTGCTGCGGGTCAGGCTCAAACAGACGCAAATCGTCCAGCACGGGCGGCTGGATGTCGAGCCAGGTTTCACCGGCGCGGGCCACCGTGAAACGGAACCAGAAAGCACTGCGACTAAAGCCGCCAGCAAAGCCGCCACTGGGCAGCGGTTTGAACTGGGCGGGGTCGGTGGCGGAAACGGCGGCTATCGTCAGCGTACCGGCCTTGTCAGTCAGAACAGCCAGATCGCTCAGCGGAGTCGGTGCCGCACGGGCCCCGAAGCTGGCCAGAGTAATCAGCAGGGAAATGAATATGCGGAAGTACATCGGGTGAAGTCTAGCGGCTCTGGCACTTGAGCGCCGGCGCCTTGACGGAAGCCAGTCTCCGCCGTGAAGGCGTGAGGCTTGGTGTCTCGTAACAGTAGTCTTTCAACCGCATTGCATGGTGCAAATATTGCACTAGAATGAAACCGCGAATACGATTTATCGCGACGGCAAAATGAAGATATCGGTCTATGCCGACCACGCGCCGGTTCATTTTCATGTGCGCACGCCGGATGGTGATTCGGCAGTTGATCTTGCAACCATGGCTGAGCTTGCGGGCTGTGCAAATCGAAAACTGCTTGCCAAGGCGATAGCCTAGGCGCTGGCCAACAAACCACTGATTCAGGCCGAATGGGACAAACTCAATGGAGCATGACTATGCGTGAAAAACTTCCCCGAATTACCAAGGCCGCGGCGCTTGGCGACATGCGACTGAACGTGTGTTTTGAGGACGGTTGGAGCGCCGACGTTGATCTGGCCGAATTCGTGGCTGGGTTCAAGAGCCTCAAACCCCTGCGCGATGCGGATCTGTTTGCCCGTGTTGCTGTCGAGGAATGGGGTAGCGGCCTGTCATGGGACGATGAAGGCCCACTGTCGATAGCTGCTACAACGGTTTACCGACTGGCCGCCGAGCAGGCGGACGACGGCGCGCGCAGCTTCGATGCATGGATGATGCAGCACGGGTTTTCGGCCAGCAAAGCGGCTGACACCCTGGGCATGTCGCGGCGCAATATCATCAATTACCGCACCGCCACCCGACCCATTCCGAAGGTAGTGCGTCTGGCCTGCAAGGCGGTGGATATGGGTGCTCACGACTGAGGAAAAGTTGACGGGGTCTCGCTCCGGCGGACTCGGGCAAACGGTGACATTGCTTTAGCGAATCAAATAGATGGCTTCGCTGTCAACATCAGGCGTTGAAGCCTATGCGCTCAACTACGGCACTGTGCCCGTTGCTGACGTTCAGCACAGCGCCGGCAAATTCGGTGGTGCAGCGGTTGCGGTCTTTCATGCTGGATAGTTTGTGTGGGTTCTCCATGAACCCGGCCGTCATCGCGAGCGCAGCGCGGCGATCCATGAATTCAAACTGCATGGATTGCCACGTCGCTGCGCTCCTCGCAATGACGAGGGGGGTATTTGCAATGACGGCCAAAGCTGTGGGGGTTTGACATGATGTTTGACAACGCCGCCCTGCACGCCCTTGAATCCGAGGGCATCGAGATTCTGTGTGAGGCGTTTGCTGCTGGA
>CAIWNX010000156.1 GCA_903914175.1 uncultured beta proteobacterium
AATCGGCGCCACCAGCATCTCGCGCGTCACGTAGCCGGAGCGCTTGTCGACTTCTTTCAGAAAAGTCAGGGATGGATGGATTTGCTTGAGCGCTTCGCTGTCGTAAACATCGGACAGGTTGATCAGCTGCTTGCTGAAAGCAACGTAGCCGGCGATGCTTTGCGGCGTAATGGGAAGCTTGAGTTCCCGGTTGCTCTTGAGGCCGGTTTTGACCTTGGAGACAATCGCGCTGCGGTCTTCGTTGACTGCGTACAGTGTCAGTCGCTCGGCGTTGAACAGCCGGCAGATATCCTCACTGGCATCGAGCATGATCTGCTCAAGATTTTCAGTTTCGTGGATGCGCGCCGTGACCTGTTGCAGCCGCTTGTAGAAAAGCGCCTCGATCGCCATATCCTGCTTCGATGCGGGAGGCTGCCGCGAATCAGGAAAGCTATCTGTCGAATTTTGTAGCAATGGTGGCTTCACCACGTCATTCATGAGCAGAACTCCTGGTGCATGGTCAAGCAGCGTGGGTCATGCGTGGCCTGGCTCAGCCCGCACTGAACTGCATCTGCGTGCCGGCCAGTTCGATCAGGTCGCCGTCCTTCAAGGTCAGCGGTACCGCACTGAGCAGTTCGCCGTTGAGGGTTGGCGTCTGCGCGCCTTCGACATGGTGGATGACAAAGCCGTCGTTTTGCCGGGTAATCGCGGCAATGGCGACGCCGGGCTTGCCCAGGGTGGTGACCACTTTGGTGAGTGCCACCTCCCGGCCGGCGGCGATACCTGAGAGGACCTTGATTGCCGCGTGACGCTCGACCGGTACGGGCGGCGTTGACGAACTGGCTTGTCCTGCCAAAGCAGCAGGCGTCGTTGCTCCGGCTGCGCTGATGGGCGGCGCAATTGTTCCGGTGGCTTCGTTGGCGCTCAAGTCAACGAACTTGATCTGGTACTTGCCAACCTCAATCGCGTCACCGTTTTGGAGCAATTGTTTTTTGACGACCTTGCCATTGACATAGCTGCCGTTGGTGCTGTTGAGGTCTTCCAGGTAGACCTGCTTGCCCGTCACTTGGAACAGGGCGTGTTCGCCGCTGATCGCCAGGTTGTCAATGACGATGTCGTTATAAGGCCGCCGACCCAAGGTGGTGCGGTCCTTGGTCAACTGAACTTCCTTGATGACAACGCCGTCGATCGACACAATCAATTTCGGCATTAACGACTCCTGTTGCGACTATTTGCCATTGCGGATTTCATGAAACTACTGCTTTCCCAGCCACTGCGATATTAACCGCGGCTCTTCAATTGAGCCACTGGCCTGTGCAAGGATGACCGCGATATTGTCCCGGCCGCCCATTTCGTTGGCCTTGGTCACCAGCGCGTCCGCCATTTTCGTCAACACGCCGCCCTGGCGCAAGACGTCGGCTAATAACCCGTCGTCCACCATGTCGGACAGGCCGTCTGAGCACAGCAAATAGACATCGTTTGCTTGCACACGGTGTTCCCGCAGGTCAAGTGCAACCCCGGTGCCGACGCCGACCGCGCGGGTCACCAGGTTCCTGATGGGGGATGTGACCGCTTGCGCGGGCGTCAGCCAGCCGGCGTCGAGTTGTTCCTGCAACAGCGAATGGTCCTTGGTGATCTGCACCAGCGTGTCATCGCGCCAACGGTAGCAGCGCGAATCGCCGATGTGCCCCAGCAGCAGGTGCTTTCCGAGAAACACCGCCAGCACCAGTGTTGTTCCCATTCCAGCGTAGCGGGCGTTGGCGCGTGAAGCGTCAAAGATGGCCCGGTTGACGTTGGCAACGCAGGTCTCGATGGCGTGTTTGACTTCGCTGGTCGAGGGCCGCTTGGTTGCATTGAGCAGCCATGCACCCAGTTCTGACTGGATCAAGCTCGTGGCCATGTGGCTGGCGACTTCACCCGCGTTATAGCCGCCCATGCCGTCGGCCAATACGGCGAGTCGGGCTGTTTCGTCAACCGCTACCGTGTCTTCGTTGTTGGCGCGGACCCGTCCGGGATCGGTCTGCGTGCAGAAGGTGTACTTCATCGGAACCGGGTGCCGGCCACTCAGGCGGGGGCCTGCGGATCCTTTGCGTTGCGTCTTTGTAGCAGCCGGCCCAAACCCAGTACCAGGGCAGCACCGGTGGCGGCGCCAGCGTAGTGCAGCCAGGGATTGGCCGCCGCGACGCTCTTCAAGGCCACATCGCTGACGATGGTCTCACCGCCGACCCAGCCGATCAGTGCGGCGCCGAAGGTAACGATGACGGGGAAGCGGTCCATCAACTTGATCATTAGCGTGCTGCCAAAGATCACCAGCGGGATGCTGATGGCCAGACCCAGAATCAGCAACAACATGCTGCCCTTGGCGGCAGCGGCCACCGCAATGACGTTGTCCAGGCTCATCACCAGATCGGCGATCAGGATGGTGCGCACGGCGGCCATCAGGCTGCCGTGTTCCTTGCTGTGGCCTTCATCTTCTTCTTCATCACTGAGCAATTGCGTGCCAATCCACAGCAGCAACAAGCCGCCCACGATCTGCAGATACGACATTTCGAGCAGCTTGGCCGCTACCACAGTCAGGCCGATGCGCAGCACCACGGCCGCACCGGAACCCCAAAAAACAGCTTTCGTCTGTTGTTGTGGCGGCAGCGAGCGCGCTGCCAGCGCAATCACCACTGCGTTGTCGCCCGACAGGATGATGTTGATCCAGACAATTTTGAGCAGACCAATCCAGAAGTCCACGCTTTGCAGCAATTCCATCAGCAATCTCCAGGGTTACTCGGGCCTTATGCAAGAAGCGCTCGAAACATGGTGTTTGGAGCGCTTCCCTTTTTGTATGCCCTGCAGTGTAACGGCCATGGGGCCGATTGCGTCTGCCGTTGTTTAGAGCATGGCCTTGAGCAACTTGGCCATCTCAGACGGGTCACGCGTAATTTTGAAACCGCATTCTTCCATCACTGCCAGTTTGGCATCGGCCGTATCGGCACCGCCCGAGATCAGGGCGCCTGCGTGGCCCATGCGCTTGCCGGCCGGTGCCGTCACGCCAGCGATGAAGCCGACGATGGGTTTTTTCATGTTGAGCTTGCACCAGCGCGCCGCTTCGGCTTCGTCCGGGCCGCCGATTTCGCCAATCATGATGACGGCGTCGGTGTCCGGGTCTTCGTTGAAGGCGCGCATGATATCGATGTGCTTGAGGCCGTTGATGGGGTCGCCACCAATCCCGACTGCCGTTGACTGGCCCAGACCGATTTCGGTCAGTTGTGCCACGGCTTCATAGGTCAGCGTGCCCGAGCGCGAGACCACGCCGATGCGGCCCTTGCGGTGGATGTGGCCGGGCATGATGCCGATCTTGATTTCGTCCGGCGTGATGACACCCGGGCAGTTCGGTCCCAGCAGCAGCGTCTTCTTGCCGCCGGCCGCTTCCTTGGCGCGCATCTTGTTGCGCACTTCGAGCATGTCGCGAACCGGAATGCCTTCGGTGATGCAGATGGCCAGGTCCAGGTCGGCTTCGACCGCTTCCCAGATCGCAGCCGCAGCGCCGGCTGGCGGCACGTAGATGACCGACACGGTGGCGCCGGTTTCTTTGGCCGCGTCTTTGACCGAGGCAAAGATTGGGATATTGAAGATCGACTCGCCGGCCTTCTTCGGGTTCACGCCGGCTACGAAACAGTTCTTGCCGTTGGCATATTCCTGGCACTTTTCAGTGTGGAACTGACCGGTCTTGCCGGTGATGCCTTGGGTGATGACGCGGGTGTCTTTATTGATGAGAATGGACATGATTCACTTTCAGTTCAGGACAGAACCGGCGCTTTGTGTGCAGCGACGGTCCGTCCAACAAAGAATTAGGCTTTGACCGCAGCCACCACTTTACGGGCCGCATCGGCCATGGTGTCGGCGCTGATGATGGGCAAACCGGACTCGGCCAGCAACTTCTTGCCCAGTTCTTCGTTGGTGCCCTTCATGCGCACCACCAGCGGCACGCTCAGATTGGTCGCCTTGCAGGCCGTGATCACGCCCATGGCAATGGTGTCGCATTTCATGATGCCGCCGAAGATGTTGACCAGAATCGCCTTGACCTTCTCGTTTTTGAGCATGATCTTGAACGCTTCGGTCACCTTCTCGGGAGTGGCGCCGCCGCCCACGTCCAGGAAGTTGGCCGGCTCGGCGCCGAACAGCTTGATGGTGTCCATGGTGGCCATGGCCAGACCGGCACCATTGACTAGGCAACCGATGTCGCCGTCCAGGCTGATATAGGCCAGATCGAATTTGCTGGCCTCAACTTCAGCCGGGTCTTCTTCGTCGAGGTCGCGGTAGGCGACGATCTCGGGATGGCGGTACAGCGCGTTGGCGTCAAAGTTGAACTTGGCGTCCAGTGCCTTGATGTTGCCGTTGCCTTCCAGAATCAGGGGGTTCACTTCGACCAGCGAGGCGTCCGTGTCCATGTACACCTTGTAGATCTTTTGCAGCACGTCGACCGCTTGTGCGGTGGAGGTGGCGGGAACACCAATGGCGTCGGCCAGTTTTGTGGCCTGCGCAACCGTCAGGCCGGTGGCCGGGTCGACGATTTCGGTAATGATTTTTTCGGGTGTGTCATGCGCCACGCCTTCAATGTCCATGCCGCCTTCGCTGGAGGCGATCATCGCCACGCGCTGCGAGGCGCGGTCGGTCACGGCAGAGACGTAGTATTCCTTCTTGATGTCGGCGCCATCTTCGATCAGCAGGCGGCGCACTTTTTGACCCATTGCGCCGGTTTGATGCGTGACGAGTTGCATGCCCAGAATTTCACTGGCGAGTTTCTTCACTTCGTCGATGGAGCGCGCCAGCTTGACGCCGCCGCCCTTGCCACGACCGCCGGCATGAATTTGCGCCTTGACAACCCAGACCGGGCCGCCGAGTTTTTGTGCGGCTTCCACCGCTTCTTGAACGGTGAAGGCCGGAATGCCGCGTGGCACCGGCACACCGAATTGGCGCAAGATTTCCTTGCCTTGGTATTCGTGAATCTTCATGAGGATGCTCTCAGGAGTGAATGGGTTTTTCTCCGGCCTCGAAACTTCGCTGCTCGGGGCAGGCACTGGACAACGCAGTCGTGGACTGTATCATGGTGCAACGCACCAAACTGTTGCCAGTCTTACACGACCCCGTTGAGGAGCCTGACCAGGATCAAGCATGCACAAAATATTCATTGACGGCGAAGCCGGAACCACGGGTTTGCAGATTCGGGAACGGCTGCAGGCCATGCCCGGTATTGAACTCGTCAGCATCGCCCCGGCGCTGCGCAAGGACGCTGGCGCCAAGGCGCAATTGATGGCACAGGTTGACCTGGTCGTGCTGTGCCTGCACGATGAAGCTGCGGTTGAGTCGGTTGCGATGATCGATGCAACAGCACGTTCCAGCGGCCAGCCAGGTCCGAAGATCATCGACGCCTCCACCGCGCATCGCACGGCACCAGGCTGGGTTTATGGTTTCCCGGAATTGATTGAGGGACAACAACAACGCGTGGCCCAGGCGCGCCGCGTTGCCAATCCGGGCTGCTACGCGACCGGTGCGATTGCGCTGATTCGTCCGCTGGTTGATGCAGGTTTGATTCCGGCGGATTTTGCGCTCACCCTGCCGGCGGTCAGTGGCTATTCCGGCGGCGGGCGCAGCATGATCGAAGCCTATGAGAAAGACCAGGCACCGGCGTTTGAGCTGTATGGCCTGGGGCTCAAGCACAAGCATCTGCCCGAGATCATGCAATACAGCGGTTTGACGCGGCGCCCGGTATTTGTTCCGGCGGTCGCCAATTTCCGGCAGGGCATGTTGGTGCAGTTGCCTTTGCATCTGGACCTGCTACCCGGCAAACCGAGTGCGCGGGACTTGCAGGAGGCGCTGCGCAAGCACTATGCGGGGAGTCAATGGGTCAGCGTCGAACCGGCTACAGCCGACAACAAACTTGATGCGCTGGCGCTGGTGGGCAGCAACAAGATGGAGCTGCGGGTTTTTTCGAACTCGGATGCTGGGGATGGTTTCTCACACGCCGTGCTGGTGGCGCGCTTGGACAACCTGGGCAAGGGCGCCAGTGGCGCAGCGGTGCAGAACCTCAGTCTGATGCTCGGTCTTTGAGTACGCGCCGGATGGCGTCGGCACTAAAGCCGCGTGACGCCAGAAAGCGCATTTGACGTGCGGCCTCCTGCGCATTGGCGGCAGGTGTGCCGAATTTTTTTTGCCATACCACCCGCGCACGTTCCTGCTCCGTGGCTTTCAGGCTTGCAAGCGCATCGCTGATGGCCTCGGGGTCCAGACCCTTGCCCTGCAACTCCTGTTCGATGCGTGTTGCGCCAAGTTTGGCGGCGCGCCGGTTCAGCACCGATTCAATCACCCGCTGCTCGCTGATAAAGCCTTTGGCCTGCAGTTCGTCGAGGGCGCGTGCCAGCGTGCCGGGCTCTTCCTCATAGGATTTGAGCTTGCGCTCGAGTTCGCCGCGCGAGTGCTCGCGGCCGCTGAGCAAGCGCAAGGCGCGACCTTTGAGTGAGAGCTGGGGCGCGGACATGGCGTTTGCGCTCGACGGCACGACCGTGCTCAGGCAGCTTTCTTTGGCGCCTTGGTTTTTGCCTCGGGCTCATCGGTGAGCGCGTCGGGCAACAGCGGAATGCCCAGCGATGCGCGCACCTTGTTTTCGATCTCATGCGAAAGTGCCGGGTTTTCGCGCAGGAATTCACGTGCGTTGTCGCGCCCCTGGCCAATCTTTTCGCCGTTGTAGGCGTACCAGGCGCCGGACTTGTCAAGGATGTTAGCGTTTACACCCATGTCGATGATCTCGCCCTGGCGGCTGATGCCTTCGCCAAACAGGATGTCGAACTCGGCGGTTTTGAACGGTGGCGCAACCTTGTTTTTGACGACCTTGACCTTGGTTTCATTGCCGATAGCCTCGTCGCCCTTCTTGATGGTGCCGGTGCGCCGGATGTCCAGGCGCACGGATGCGTAGAACTTGAGCGCATTGCCGCCAGTGGTGGTTTCGGGCGAGCCGAACATGACGCCGATCTTCATGCGGATCTGGTTGATGAAGATGACCATGCAATTGGTCTTTTTGATGTGGGCTGTCAACTTGCGCAGCGCCTGGCTCATCAAACGCGCCTGCAAACCGGGCAGGGAATCGCCCATTTCGCCTTCGAGTTCGGCCTTTGGCGTCAGTGCCGCAACCGAGTCCACCACAATCAGGTCCACCGCGCCCGAGCGCACCAGGCTGTCCACAATCTCCAGCGCCTGCTCGCCGGTGTCGGGTTGGCTGATCAGCAGATCCTGCAGATTCACGCCCAGGTTTTGCGCGTACTGAATGTCAAGCGCGTGCTCGGCGTCGATGAAGGCGCATTGACCGCCTACTTTTTGCATCTCGGCAATCACCTGCAGCGTGAGCGTGGTTTTGCCAGACGACTCCGGGCCATAAATTTCAACCACCCGGCCACGCGGCAGGCCGCCGACGCCCAGGGCAATGTCCAGACCGAGCGAGCCGGTTGAGACCACCTGGATGTCTTCGATCACTTCGCCCTCGCCCAGACGCATGATGGTGCCCTTGCCAAATTGCTTCTCAATCTGCGCCAGGGCGACTTGCAGGGCCTTGGCTTTTTCGCTGTTGGCGGGGGTGGGGGCTTTGACGTTTGCGTCCATGAGGTGCTCCTTGAATGGGGTTAAATTGGATCGGCTTGAATCGGCTGCATCGTCTGTCTTTAACAACAGGCTGGATGCTTAGACAGTAGTTTAATTCGATTGTTGAATTTGACAAGCCACATTTTTAGTCAATTTGGTTTACCATTTTGAACATGAATCAAAACATTGCCAATACGCATGCCCTGGGTTGGCGGCAAGCCCATTTGGGTTACTGGCTTGGTGCGTCCCAGCAGCGCTTTGATGCCCGGGTTTTGTCCTTGATGGCGCACGACGATACGGTGCCCTTGGGTTTATCGAATCTGGCAGCGCGCGGGCGTCTGACGGCTTCCCACATTCACATCACGCGCCATCTGGCGCTGGAAGGTTCGCGTCTGACCGAGTTGGCACAGCGCGCCGGTGTGAGCAAACAGGCCATGGGCAAGCTGGTACAGGAATGTGAAGCCTGGGGCCTGGTGAGCCGCTCGGCAGATGCCCGCGATGCCCGTGCGCGCTGCATCGTTTTCACGCCGGTAGGACTGAGCTGGCTCAAGGCTTTTGGCCAGGCCGTGGCCCAGGCCGAAGCCGAATTCCAGGCTGCCGTCGGGTCTGAAGTAGCGACCGTGGTGGCGATTGGGCTGGAAGCGTATGCGGGCTAACAGACGATGTCGCATTGCCGGTCGTCAGGCTCCAGTCAGGGCGCCTAGAATGGACAAAAAAAGAATCGAGCCATCAGCGGTCTTTGACCCCATTGGAGACAGACATGCGAATTTTGATTGTTGAAGACGACCAGGTCCTGGCCGATGGTTTGCTGCGCACGCTGCGCAGTTCCGGTGCCGCCGTTGACCACGTGGCCAGCGGCTCCGAGGCCGATGCCGCACTGATGACCAACACCGAGTTTGATCTGGTGATTCTGGATCTCGGTCTGCCCAAAATGCACGGCCTTGAGGTGCTGAAAAAACTGCGCGCACGCGGCTCTTCGCTGCCGGTGTTGATCCTCACCGCCGCTGACAGCGTTGAAGAACGTGTCAAGGGCCTGGACTATGGTGCTGACGATTACATGGCCAAGCCGTTCAGTCTGCAGGAACTCGAAGCGCGCGTGCGTGCCCTGGGCCGACGTGGCATGGGCACAGCCAGCAGCATGATCAAGCACGGCCCCTTGCTCTATGACCAGTCGGGCCGCGTTGCGACTATTGACGGCGTGATGGTCGAGCTCTCGGCGCGCGAACTTGGATTGCTCGAAGTGCTGCTGCAGCGCGCCGGTCGCCTGGTCAGCAAGGACCAACTGGTGGAGCGCCTGTGCGAATGGGGCGAAGAAGTCAGCAACAACGCCATCGAGGTCTACATCCACCGCCTGCGCAAGAAGATTGAAAAGGGACCGGTGCGCATTGCCACAGTGCGCGGTCTTGGCTACTGCCTGGAGAAAATCCCCGGGTGAACATTTTTCGGCAAGAGCAACGCTCGCTGTTCGGGGAAATCCTGGACTGGATGCTCACGCCGATGCTCTTGTTGTGGCCGATCAGCCTGGTGCTGACCTGGCTGGTGGCGCAAAGTATTGCGGGCAAACCATTTGACCGGGCGTTGGAATACAACGCCAGTGCTTTGGCGCAGTTGGTCAGTGTCAGCAACAACCGGGTCCAGTTCAATCTGCCGCTGCCGGCGCGCGAGTTGTTGCGGGCCGATGATTCCGACACCGTCTACTACCAGGTTCTGGGTGCACAGGGCGAGTTTCTCAGTGGTGAGCGTGACCTGCCGCTGCCGGCGGACGATGAAAAGGCATTTTTCGGTGAAGTCCGTCTGCGTGATGCCGAAGTCCATGGCGTTGATGTCAAGATCGCCTACACCTGGGTCAAGCTGACCCTGCCCAACGCGCGCCCGGCGCTGGTGCAGGTGGCTGAAACCATGGAAAAACGCTCCGTGCTGGCAACCGAAATTGTCAAGGGCGTCATGCTGCCGCAGTTCGTCATTCTGCCGATGGCGGTGTTGTTGGTCTGGCTGGCCCTGGTGCAGGCGATCAAGCCGCTCAACCGTCTGGAAGAGCGCATCCGCGCGCGCAAACCCGATGACCTGAGTCCAATCGATGCACAAGCGGTGCCGCTGGAGGTGGTACCCCTGGTGTCGTCGGTCAATGATTTGCTGATGCGGCTCAAGGACTCGATTGCCACGCAAAAGCGCTTCCTGGCCGACGCCGCGCATCAGCTCAAAACGCCGCTGGCCGGTTTGCGCATGCAAGCTGACCTGGCCCAGCGCGAAGGCGCCAACACCGAGGAACTGAAACAATCGCTGCGCCAGATCGGGCGCTCCAGCATCCGGGCCACACACACCGTCAACCAGTTGCTGGCGCTGGCGCGCGCCGAGAGCAGCGGCTCGGCCATGCCGCGCGTTGCCTGCGATCTGGCGGATCTGACGATCTCAGTAGTGCGCGACTGCGTGCCGCGGGCACTTGAGAAACAAATCGACTTGGGCTACGAGGGGCCGCAAGCCGGCGCCGACGGTGGGCAACTCGTGGGCAACCCGACCCTGCTCAAGGAGTTGATCCGCAACCTGGTTGACAACGCCATCAATTACACGCCGTCGAGTTCTGATGTACCGGGCATGATTACCGCGCGGGTATTGATCGACGCGTTTGGCAAGATCCTGGTGCTTCAGGTGGAAGACTCCGGGCCCGGGGTGCCGCTGGCCGAGCGTGAATTGATCTTCCAGCCGTTTTACCGCGCGTTGGGCACCGAAGTCGATGGCTCCGGCTTGGGCTTGCGCATTGTGATGGAAATTGCTCACTTGCACGATGCCACTATCGGTGTGGAAGACACACGACCCGGACATCAGCCGCCGGGGGCCCGTTTCAACGTTCGCTTCATCGCCCAGGCTGGCGAACTGTCGGCTTGATTACAGGCAGGGCCTACCGGGTGGGTCGGTCAGCAGGCACGGCTGCAGTTTGTCCGGGTTGTTATCCGATTGCTGGAGTTCTTGCGGCGAGAGCAGGCGCACCGCATCGGGGTTGATTTGTTGCTTGATGCGTTGCGGTTCGGTGTGCTGCACCGGCGCAAAACCAAGACCGGCCAGCATGCCCTGTGACCAGGTGAAATACAGGCTGTTGAGCAGCAGCAAAAGCAGAGCAAAGACGCGCAACATGGTCTTAGGGCAGCGTACGCACGCTGACTTCCGAACTGCTAATCTTCTTGAGGCCCTGAGCGGTCAGCACGCGCAGCGCGCCATCGGTGTCCACGCCCTGCGCCATTCCGGTCACGCCGTCGCTCAGGCTCACATTCAACCCGTGCAGGGCGTCGCGGTCGTTGAACAGCGCCTGAAACGGCAGAAATCCTTCTTGCTCGAAGCGCCCTATGGTTTGCAACAGCGGTGCTGCGATGCGTTGCAGTGTTTGCCCTGCGCTGATGCCCGGCAGCAGCTCCTGCAGCCAGGCTGGCGGCGTTGCCAGGCCTTCGGCTTGCGGCTGTGTGATGTTGATGCCGACACCCACCACCAGATAGCGCGCCTCACCCTGGCTGGCGGTTTCGAGCAGAATGCCGGCCAGCTTGCGCCCATGCCACCAGATGTCGTTGGGCCACTTCAGGCGCAAATCGGGGTGCAGACTTTGGGCAATGCTCAGGCCCACCGCCAGTGACAGGCCAGACCAGTTCTGTGGTGCCAAGGGCAGGCCCAGGGAGAAAGTCAACGAGCTTGCCGCCACGCTGGTTTCTGTCCCGCTAAACCATTGGCGGCCCAGGAGCCCACGGCCGGCGGTCTGTTGCTCGGCCACCAGTAACACGGGCTCAAGTCGCCCGGCGCGCGCGCGTCGCATCAGCTCGCTGTTGGTCGAATCGATCTGCGCCAGCACTTCGACGCTAAAGCCCGGGTGGTCGGTCACAACCGACTCCCAAATCACCTCAGCAGGCCATTGGTTCGGCTGCTTGTTCATGGTTTTTCAAAGCCGGCTGCGTTTGGGTGCCAGCAGGGTGCCACGGCAGACGCTGGCGCCGCACCAGCAGGGGTATTCGGCCTTGATTTTGGACGTGAGGCGCCCTTCGATGATCAGACCGTAGTCGTAGCTGAGTTCTTCGCCGGCTCGGATGTTGCGCAGGGCCTTGATGAAGATGCGCTCGTTTTGTTCGTCAGCTTCGCAGTTGGGGTCGCAGGCGTGGTTGATCCAGCGCGACGAGTTGCCGCCGACCCGGGCATCGATGACGTAGCTCTCGTTCAGATGAAAATAAAACGTGTGGTTTGGGTCGCGTGGATCGTGCGGATGGCGCTTGAGCGCTTCGCTCCAATTGATGATCTCGCCCACGTATTCGATCAGGGTCTCGCCTTCGGCAATGTCTTGCAGGGCGAACACGCCTTTTCCGTGCACGCCGGAGCGGCGGGTTTGAATGCGGCGACCGCTGTCGAAGGCAGGTTTTTTGGACACGTCTTGAAAATTTGGTATGGTGAACTCGTATGGGCGCGTGTGTGCGCGCTCACGTGCATATGCGTGCGCCCGTGCGCCCGCGAGAAACGGATTGTAGTCAGATGAAAAACGCAGTGGTAACCAAAACATTGGTCATAGCCGAAAAGCCTTCGGTGGCGCAGGACATTGTGCGGGCGCTCACGCCTGTTGCCGGCAAGTTTGAAAAACACGACGAGCACTTCGAAAACGAGAAGTACGTTGTCACCAGCGCGGTGGGCCACCTGCTGGAAATCCAGGCGCCTGAGGAGTTTGATGTCAAGCGCGGCAAGTGGAGCTTTGCCCACCTGCCGGTGATCCCTCCGCATTTCGACGTCAAGCCGATGGACAAGACCAAGACGCGGCTCAACGCCATCGTCAAGCAGGCCAAGCGCAAAGACGTCGGCGCCCTCATCAACGCTTGCGATGCCGGGCGCGAGGGTGAACTGATCTTTCGCCTGATCCAGCAGTACAGCAAGGTCAAGCTGCCGGTGCAGCGCCTGTGGTTGCAGTCAATGACGCCGCAAGCGATACGCGACGGCTTCGGTGCCTTGCGCAGCGACAAGCAGATGCTGCCGCTGGCCGACGCCGCGCGCTGCCGCAGCGAAGCCGACTGGCTGGTGGGCATCAACGGTACGCGCGCCATGACCGCTTTCAACTCGCGTGACGGTGGCTTCTTTTTGACCACGGTGGGTCGCGTGCAGACGCCAACCCTGTCGGTGGTGGTGGAGCGCGAAGAAAAGATCCGCAAATTCATCAGCCGCGACTATTGGGAAGTGCACGCCACGTTTGCTGCGCAGGCCGGTGACTACAACGCCAAGTGGTTCGACCCCACCTGGAAGCGCGCCGCTGCCAATGCCGCCGCCGGCAACGATGAGATTGATGCCGAACTCAAGGCCGACCGCGTCTGGAGCCAGCGCGAGGCCAAGGCCATTGCCGATGCCGTGCGCGGCAAGCCCGGCAGCGTGACCGAGGAAAGCAAGCCCACAACGCAGGCTTCGCCATTGTTGTTCGACTTGACCTCGCTGCAACGTGAGGCCAATGGCAAGTTTGGTTTCTCGGCCAAGACCACGCTCTCGATAGCGCAAAGCCTGTACGAGCGCCACAAGGCACTGACCTATCCGCGTACCGATTCACGCGCCCTGCCCGAAGACTATGTGCCGGTGGTCAAGCAGACCTTCGAGATGATCGGCGGCAGCGACATGAAGCACCTGGCGCCGCACGCGCGCACGGCGCTTGCTGGCAACTACATCAGCAAGAGCAAGCGCATTTTCGATAACGCCAAGGTCAGCGATCACTTTGCCATCATCCCCACGCTGCTGGCACCGCACGGTCTGAGCGAAGCGGAACAAAAGATTTACGACCTGGTGGTGCGCCGCTTCATGGCCGTGTTCTTCCCGAGTGCCGAGTACCAGATCACGACGCGCATTACCACCGTGGCCCCTCACAGTTTCAAGACTGAGGGCAAGGTGCTGGTCAAGCCGGGCTGGCTTGCCATCTACGGCAAGGAAGCTGCTGAGGAGGTCAAGGACGGCGACGACAAGAGCGCTGGCAACCTGGTGCCGGTCAAGCCGGGCGAACAGGTCAAGACCGAGGCCGTCGATCCCAAGGGACTTAAGACGCGGCCACCGGCGCGCTACTCGGAAGCGACGCTGCTCGGCGCCATGGAAGGTGCCGGCAAGACGGTGGAAGACGACGAACTGCGCGAAGCGATGCAGGAAAAAGGCCTGGGCACGCCCGCGACACGATCGAGCATCATCGAAGGCCTGATCGCTGAAAAGTACATGCTGCGCGAAGGCCGCGAGTTGATCCCCACAGCCAAGGCATTCCAGTTGATGACCTTGCTGCGCGGCCTCGGCGTTGAGGAACTCTCCAAGGCCGAGTTGACCGGCGAGTGGGAATACAAACTCGCGCAGATGGAGCACGGCAAGCTGAGCCGCGAATCCTTCATGGCCGAGATTGCCGCCATGACCGAGCGCATGGTGAAGAAAGCCAAGGAATACGACCGCGATACCGTGCCTGGCGACTACGCCACGCTGAGTGCGCCGTGTCCGAACTGCGGTGGCGTTGTCAAGGAAAACTACCGGCGCTACACCTGCACCGGCGCATCGGGCAGCGAAGACGGCTGTGGCTTCTCGTTTGGCAAGACGCCGGCCGGGCGCACCTTTGAGGTGGCCGAGGTCGAGCAGTTTTTGCGCGATCGCAAGATTGGTCCGCTCGATGGCTTTCGGTCCAAGGCCGGTTGGCCATTCACGGCCGAGATGGTGATCAAGTTCGACGAGGAAACCAAAAACTACAAGCTCGAATTTGATTTCGGTGACGACAAAAAGG
>CAIWNX010000157.1 GCA_903914175.1 uncultured beta proteobacterium
CACAGATGCAGGTAGACCGGCTCGGTCCGCTCACCGGGCGCGCCCTCGCACGGGTAGGCCAGGCTCAGGTTCAGAATGCCCGGGCCTTGCGGCACGACACCGCCACCGGAGCGGCGCAGCCGCACCGGCCAACCGCACCGCCGCAAGACCGCGCTGACCTCCGCCAGATCGGCGTAGCGGCGGTACGACAGCGGCGCCACCAGACCCGGCTGCCCGTGCCAGATGGTCGCTGTCGCTTCGCCTTCAAGCGCCTGTTCCAGCCACTGCATTTCAAGTTCTCCGTCAAGTGCCTCGTCCGGACACAACACGCGCGACCAGCGGGGCTCAATGGCGCTGGCGCGGGCTGTTTCGCAAAGGTCGGCTTCAGCCACCGATGTGCCGCAGAATCGATCGATTGACGTCGCTGGCGCGCTCCATCTGCGCCATGTGACCGACGCCCTCGAAGACCTCCACCGTGGCGCCCGCTGGTGAGTGTGCCGCGTGCGCGGCCGGCACGATCTGGTCATCCTTGCCCCAGATTACGAGCACCGGTTTGCTGGCGCCTGCCAGGTTCAGGCCCGGCAGCGCGCGTTGCTGGTCGTCACCAAAAAGACCATTGTTGAGCGTGGCCAGCAGTTCGCCAACACCGTCCAGGCGCTTGTACTTGAGCACGTCGTCCACCATCTGCCGGCTCACCAGCGTCGGGTCCTGGAACAACAACTCCAGCACCGGTTTCAGCTCACGGCGTGAAGCCGCGCTGGCAAAGCCCTCGGTGTAGGCGCTGTTGATCTCGGGCCCAAAACCGGCGCTGGCGATCAGGCTGAGTGTTGCCACGCGTTGCGGCTGCGTAAGCGCCAGTTGCGCGGCAATTGCCCCGCCCACGGAGTGGCCGACCAGATGCGCCTGCGCGACGTCGATGACATCCATGAAGCGCGCCACAAAGTCGGCCAGTGCGGCCAGGCTGGCGCCGGGCAGCTTGACTTCGGACTGGCCGTGGCCGGGAAGGTCGAGCGCGATCACCGGATGCTTCTCGCCGATGGCATCGATGTTGAACAACCAGTTGTCCAGATCACCGCCAAAGCCGTGCACAAAGAGCACCGGCGTACCCTCGGCTGCGCCGCGGCGCGCGTAGCGGATACGTACGCCATCGACGTCGGCAAAAAGGTAGGCAGGGCCGGTCTGCTCGGCATCGCCCGCGTCGCTGACTGGCATGACGTAGGCGGCGATGTAGGCGTCGATCTCGGCGTCGCTGACATCGCTGCCGGCGAGCACGCCCAGCAGCGCCTTGACCGGCAGCAGCTCACCCTCATTGGCCACCTTGCGCCGCAGCAGGCCGGGGTCGGGGGCCTCGACGGCGTTGGCGATCTTGTCGGTTTCGACGTCGACGATGGGCATGCCCACCGTGATCTCGGTGCCGACTTCGACCAGCCAGGCGCCAACCGTGCCCTCGGCCATCGACAGGCCCCATTTGGGCATGATGATGGGGGTGATGCCAGCCATTAGTGCTTGCCTCCCTTGAGGGTGCGGCGCACGGCGTCAGCGACTTGCGCGGCCGACGGGATGTATAGGTCTTCCAGCGTTGGCGAGAACGGCACTGGCACGTGCGGTGGCGCGACCTGCTCGATCTGCGCCTTCAGCGCGACGAAGGCGTGCATCGCAACCTGGGCCGCGATGTCGGTGCCGATGTTGCAGCGCGGGCTGGCCTCGTCCACGCAGACCAGGCGACCGGTCTTGGTGACGCTTTCCAGCACGGTGTCGATGTCCAGCGGCGAGAGCGTGCGCAGATCAACGACTTCAACTTCGATACCTTCCTTGGCCAGCGTCGCGGCGGCATCCAGCGCGCGGTGCACCATCAAGCCGTAGGTGACGATCGAGCAGTGCTTGCCTTCGCGTACCACGTTGGCTTCGCCCAGCGGGATCGCATACGAGCCTTCGGGCACTTCGCCTTCAAAGGCGTAGAGGTTTTTGTGCTCGCAGAAAATCACCGGGTTGTTGTCGCGGATCGACTGGATCAGCAGACCCTTGGTGTCGTAGGGCGTGCTTGGGCACACCACCTTGAGGCCGGGGATGTGCGTGAACAGCGGCGTCAGCATCTGGCTGTGCTGGGCGGCGGCGCGAAAGCCGGCGCCGACCATGGTGCGGATCACAACCGGCGTCTCGGCCTTGCCGCCAAACATGTAGCGGAACTTGGCCGCCTGGTTGAAGATCTGGTCGAAGCAAACGCCCATGAAGTCGATGAACATCAACTCGGCAATCGGGCGCATGCCGCAGGCCGCAGCGCCGACTGCGGCGCCAACGTAGGCGCTCTCGGATAATGGGGTATCGATCAACTGGTTCGGATGCTTGGCGTACAAGCCCTTGGTGACGCCGAGCACGCCGCCCCAGGCGTCCTCTTCGCCGTCGCAGCCGGTGCCGCCGACGATGTCTTCGCCGAGCATGATCACCGTCGGGTCACGCGACATTTCCTGGTCAATCGCTTCATTGACCGCCTGTTTCATACTGATTTTTCTAGCCATCATGTGCTCCTGGTTTTGTTCAATTGTTCGGTTCAGTAGTTGACGTAGACGTCGGTCGTCAGATCGGCCAGCGTCGGCAGCGGTGCCGCCTTGGCTTGCTGCACCGAGTCTTCGATCAGCGCGAGCACGCTCTTGTCGATGGCCG
>CAIWNX010000158.1 GCA_903914175.1 uncultured beta proteobacterium
CGAATCGGGCATACTCTTACCCGGAAAATTGTCATATCAACAACCAACGCAGTCTGCGTATCAAATACAACGAAGGAGCCAGCGTGAGCGAACAAACCAAATACCTACTCAGCGAAGATCAGATGCCTAAGGTCTGGTACAACATCCAGGCCGACCTGCCGAAACCGGCGCCCGCTGTTCTGCATCCGGGTACGTTGCAGCCCGTCGGTCCCGATGATCTTGCACCGCTGTTCCCGATGGAACTCATCATGCAGGAAGTCAGCCAGGAGCGTGAGATCGAGATTCCCGAGCCGGTGCGCGATGTGTTTCGCCTTTGGCGCCCCGCTCCCCTGTACCGGGCGCGCCGTCTGGAGAAGGCGCTGGGTACACCGGCGAAGATTTACTACAAATACGAGGGCGTGAGCCCGGCCGGCAGCCACAAACCCAACACCGCCATTCCACAAGCTTTTTACAACCAGCAAGCGGGCGTCAAGCGACTCGTGACCGAGACCGGCGCTGGCCAGTGGGGAACATCCTTGGCCTTTGCCGGCTCCCTGTTCGGGCTGCAGGTCGAAGTGTTCCAGGTGCGCGTGTCCTATGACCAGAAGCCCTATCGCCGCGCCATGATGGAAACCTATGGCGCGCGCTGCGTCGCGTCGCCCTCGGTTGAAACCGCCTTCGGCCGATCGGTGCTGGAAAAGAATCCGAATCATCCGGGCAGTCTGGGCATTGCCATCTCCGAGGCGGTGGAGCTTGCGGTACAGCGCGAAGATACCAAGTACGCCCTGGGCTCGGTACTGAACCATGTCTTGCTGCATCAGACCATCATCGGACAAGAGGCGATGGAACAGATGAAGATGGCCAACGACTGGCCCGATGTGGTGATTGGCTGCGCCGGGGGCGGCTCCAACTTCGCCGGCATTGCCTTCCCCTTCATCGGCCACGGCTTGCGCGGTGGTCAAAAGACCCGTGCCCTGGCCGTGGAGCCGGCCGCCTGCCCGTCGCTGACACGCGGTCGCTATGCCTATGACTTTGGCGATACCGCAGGGATGACGCCTTTGACCAAGATGCACACGCTGGGCAGCCAGTTCACGCCGCCGGGCTTTCATGCCGGCGGATTGCGCTATCACGGTATGGCCTCACTGGTCTCGCACTGCAAGGAGTTGGGCCTGGTGGAAGCCGTGGCCTACAACCAGGTTGAATGTTTTGCGGCCGGTGTTCTGTTTGCCAGAACCGAAGGCATTGTTCCGGCGCCAGAGTCCAATCATGCGGTCAAGGGCGCGATTGAGGAAGCCCTGCGTTGCAAGCGCGAAGGCAAAGCCGAAACCATTCTGTTTGGCCTGAGCGGACATGGGCATTTCGACATGGCGTCGTACCAAAAGTATTTCGCGGGCGAACTGACCGACGAGAGTTACGACGAAGCCGATCTGGCTTTGTCGCTTGAAGGCTTGCCCAAGGTTCCAGCAGCAGCCTGAGCGCGCAGGTCGGGTCGATTCCGTGGCAATGATGCAAATTGATGCCACGGACATCCCCACAACGATTGGTCAGTGACAGCGCCCGCGGACATTCGTTCGAACAGGCAGTTTTGACGGTCTACAGCCGGAAGAGACACATAGCCGGCGTTCGCCGGAACCGCATGAAACCCGGCGGAATGTTGGAAGCCGACCTTGAATTTCGCCGTAACCGGCCGTTCGCAACCGAGCCAAAAAATCGTGAAGCTGTCGTTCAACTTCAACAATCAATTTCCCTGAGTGGTCGTCAACAGCGCAG
>CAIWNX010000159.1 GCA_903914175.1 uncultured beta proteobacterium
ATTTCATCGCCTAGGAAAACTGTAAAGCGTTGCACAACGAGAGGGCATTCCTCATAAGCGTCGGACTCAGATTCTTCCCACTGCAAATCGTCCACTGTTTCCACCCGGAGTGACTTGCCTGAAGAGGTCAGGGATTCTTTCAGCAGTTTGACCTCACCTTCGTCCCACTTACCGTAGGCCGCCACGAGCTTTGTGAATTCGTCCCGAAAGTTTTTGGCCGAAGTCATAAACACACTCTTTCATCACGAGGGCGTCTGGCGGGCACCCGGTAGCCGACTAGACCACGATCTATAACTCACGTATTTCTAGACTTGAACATTGCCAGTTCCAATGAACTGTGAAGCAAGCCGTCCCCAATCTCTGAATTCAGTGAATCCTCTCGGGTCTTGCTCCCTTCAAATGCAGTGCGATCTGGCGAAAATGCTGGACTAGGCTCAGAAGGCGGCGGTGATTGCGAAGCGGTCTCAATGGCCGTGTTCCGTCCCTTCCTTCTGCCCATGATGTACCCAACCAGATAAGCCATGAAGACAGCTAAGCTGACACCCAAGACCACGTGAACGGAGGTGAAAATCAACGCTAACACAGAGAAGAGAAGAAAAACAATAACCAACATGTACTCTGTCGGGGGGTGTCCGGATTTTTGTGTTCGAGGCGCGGGGTGTAGGACTTATCCATGCAGTTGTTCGCTTGTGGTTAACGTGCTGGCCCTTCAAGGCCAAGGGCACGTTATCCACATGAGCGGGCAACTGGGTGGGTAAGTCCGGACTCATTTTACGATTTGACTTGTGTGAAGCGGTCCTCGTAGAGGATTGCGAATTGGTTCATTGCGCTTTTCCAGTTGTTGGCCGCACGACCCCAGTCGGTCGTGATGTTGCGCAGTGCAAGCCAGATCAGCTTTGTGGCTGCCTCGTCACTTGGGAAATGCCCCCGTGTTTTGATGATCTTGCGCAACCGCGCATTGACGCTTTCGATGGCATTGGTGGTGTAGATCACACGGCGCACCTCGGGCGGGAAGGCAAAGAACGGGATCACCTTGTCCCACACCCGACGCCAGGCCGACACCACGGTGGGGAATTTCTTGCCCCACTGGCTTTGTTCAAAGGCATCAAGTTCGCCCAGCGCAGCCTCAGCACTGACGGCTCGATAGATTGGCTTGATGGCCGCAGCCAACGCTTTTCGATCAGTCCAGCTGGCGTAGTCCAGGCTGTTGCGGATCAGGTGCACGATGCACGTTTGCAGGGTCGTGGCGGGGTACACCACGGCGAGCGCTTCGCCCATGCCCTTGAGGCCGTCGGTGACGGCAATCAGGATGTCGTTGCAGCCTCGGGTCTTCAAGTCGTTGAACACCTTCATCCAGAACTTGGCTCCCTCGGTGTTTTCAATCCAGATGCCAAGAATGTCGCGGCTGCCATCGGGCAGGATTCCTAGGGCCAGGTACACGGCCTTGCTACGCACCACCGATTCGTCACGAATCTTGACCCGCAAGGCATCAAAAAATACCACCGGATACATCTGCTCCAGCGGGCGTGATTGCCAAAGTCCAACCTCGCCCATCACCGCGTCGGTGACGCTACTGATGAGATCGGGGGAGACATCGACGGCGTACATCTCGGCCAGGAAGCCCTGGATTTCGCGCACCGTCATGCCTCGTGCGTACATGGCGATGATCTTGTCATCAAAGCCCGTGAACCGGCGTTCGTGTTTGCCGATGAGTTGCGGCTCAAACAAACCCGAGCGGTCTCGCGGAATGTCGATACGCAGCGACTCCTCGCCGGTCAAGACAGTTTTCCCGCTTGTACCGTTGCGCTGGTTGGTGGCATTAACGGGCTTGATGCCGCCGCTGGCATAGCC
>CAIWNX010000160.1 GCA_903914175.1 uncultured beta proteobacterium
GGCGGGTTCTGGCTGGGATTCGGGCAAGTGTTTGCTGGAACGGTCTGGACACTGTTTCACATTCTGGTGATCACGCTGCAAGCCTTCATCTTCATGATGTTGACGCTGATTTATGTGGGGCAGGCCCACAGCTCACACTGATCGTTTTTTTCTTTACCTTTTTCTTTTTCTTTTCCGTACTTTTTAGGAGCAATCATGGAAAACATTCTCGGCCTCGTGGCACTGGCTTGCGGTTTGATCGTTGGTTTGGGCGCAATGGGCGCATCGATCGGCATTGCGCTGATGGGTGGCAAGTTCCTGGAAGCCTCGGCCCGTCAGCCTGAGCTGATGAATGAGCTACAGGTGAAGATGTTCATCTTGGCAGGTCTGATCGACGCTGCTTACCTGATCGGCGTGGCCATTGCCCTGCTGTTTGCGTTCGCCAAGCCCTTTGCCATCTAATTTTGGCCAAGCTTTCACGCTTGAAAGGGAATAAGCTGTGAATATCAATGCAAGCCTGTTCCTGCAGGCGGTCGTCTTTGCGATCCTGGTGTGGTTCACGATGAAATTCGTGTGGCCCCCGATCATGAAGGCGCTCGACGAGCGGGCACAGAAAATATCCGACGGCCTGGCGGCTGCCGACAAGGCCAAGTCCGAGCTTTCCTCCGCTAACAAGCGCGTGGAAGCCGAGTTGGCATCGTCGCGCACCGAAACCGCAACGCGTCTGGCTGAGGCCGAGCGCCGTGGCCAGTCCATGGTTGAAGATGCCAAGGCACGAGCAGTCGAGGAAGGCAACAAGATCATTGCTGCCGCCAAGGCTGAAGCCCAACAGCAAAGCAACCGGGCGCGCGAAGTTCTTCGCGAGCAGGTGGCGGCGCTGGCGGTCAAGGGTGCCGAGCAGATTCTGCGCAGGGAAGTCAACGCCACGGTCCATGCCGAGTTGCTTGGCCGCCTGAAGACCGAGCTGTAAGAGGACAACCATGGCTGAACTTGCCACCATTGCCCGACCTTACGCCGAAGCCTTGTTCAAGGCTTCGTCATCCGACCTGCCGGGTGCGGCGCTCTGGGTTGATGCGTTGAACGAGGTTGCGAAAGATCCGCAACTGCTGCAGTTCGCCGACAACCCCAACGTCACGGCCGCGCAGGTGTTTGATGTCATTGCCGGTGTGGCCCAGGTGGCCTTGCCGGAGCAGGCAAAGAACTTTCTTCGCACCGTGATCGAGAACGGGCGCCTGGCGGTTCTGCCTGAAATTGCCGCGCAGTTTCGGGTCATGAAGAATGCCAGTGGCGGCTCGTCTGACGCCGTGGTCTACAGTGCGTTCGCCATTGACGGCGCAGCCCTGGCGGATCTGGCGACAACGCTTGAAAAGCGCATTAACCGCAAGCTCAATGTGGCGGTTCAATTGCAGCCCGATCTGATCGGCGGCATTCGCGTGGTGGTGGGGGATGAGGTTCTTGACACGTCCGTCAAAGCCCGTCTGGAACAAATGAAAGTGGCTTTGACAGCCTGAGGCGCAAGCCCGGTTGGCAAGCCCAATTAACGAAAGAAGGAAAGAGTCATGCAACTCAATCCCGCAGAGATTTCTGAACTGATCAAGAGCCGTATCGAGGGCCTGTCCGCCAGTGCCAACATCCGCAATCAGGGTACGGTCGTGTCCGTTACCGACGGTATTTGCCGCATCCATGGTCTGTCCGACGTGATGCAGGGCGAAATGCTGGAGTTCCCGGCTGGCAGCGATGGCCTGCCCACCTTCGGTCTGGCGCTCAACCTCGAGCGTGACTCGGTTGGCGCCGTGATTTTGGGTGAGTACGAGCACATCTCCGAAGGCGACACCGTCAAGTGCACGGGCCGTATTCTGGAAGTGCCGGTCGGCCCGGAACTCAAGGGTCGCGTTGTCAATGCGCTGGGCCAGCCGATCGATGGCAAGGGTCCGATCAACGCCAAGATGACCGACGTGATTGAAAAGGTTGCGCCCGGCGTGATCGCCCGCCAGTCCGTCAGCCAGCCGATGCAAACCGGCCTGAAGTCGATCGACTCCATGGTGCCAGTTGGCCGCGGTCAGCGCGAGTTGATCATTGGTGACCGTCAGACCGGCAAGACTGCGGTTGCGATCGACGCCATCATCAACCAGAAGGGTCAGAACATGACCTGCGTTTATGTCGCGATCGGCCAGAAGGCCTCCAGCGTCAAGAACGTGGTGCGCGCGCTGGAAAAAGTCGGCGCCATGGAATACACGATTGTGGTCGCCGCTACGGCTTCCGAGTCGGCCGCCATGCAATACGTCAGCGCCTACTCAGGCTGCACGATGGGCGAATACTTCCGTGACCGTGGCGAAGACGCGCTGATCGTGTATGACGATCTGTCCAAGCAAGCGGTTGCCTATCGTCAGGTCTCGCTGCTGCTGCGTCGCCCGCCAGGTCGCGAAGCCTATCCTGGCGACGTGTTTTATCTCCACAGCCGCCTGCTGGAGCGCGCCGCTCGCGTCAACGAAAAATACGTTGAAGACTTCACCAAGGGTGCGGTCAAGGGCAAGACCGGTTCGCTTACCGCGCTGCCGATCATTGAAACCCAAGCGGGTGACGTTTCGGCCTTCGTGCCGACCAATGTGATTTCGATTACCGACGGCCAGATCTTTCTGGAAACCTCGCTCTTCAATGCCGGTGTCCGTCCCGCCATTAACGCCGGTATCTCGGTGTCGCGCGTCGGTGGCGCAGCCCAGACCAAGCTGATCAAGGCACAGTCCGGCGGTATCCGTACCGACTTGGCGCAGTACCGTGAACTCGCGGCCTTTGCGCAGTTCGCCTCCGACCTCGACGAAGCCACCCGCAAGCAACTCGACCGCGGTGCGCGTGTGACTGAACTGCTCAAACAGGCTCAGTACAGCCCGCTGCCGATCTCGCTGATGGGCGCCACGCTGTTTGCCGTGAACAAGGGCTACCTTGATGACATCGAAATCAACAAGGTTTTGTCCTTTGAGCACGGTCTGCACAGCTACCTCAAAGACAAGAGCGCGGCCCTGCTGGCCAAGCTCGAAGCCAGCCAGGCCATGGACAAGGACGCCGAGGCGGAATTGAACGCTGCCGTCGCTGCCTTCAAGAAGACCTTCGCTTAAGGCCACCTGCAGTAACAGCGAAGGAGTCTTAGATGGCAACTGGCAAGGAAATACGCGGCAAGATCAAAAACTTCGAGAGCACGAAGAAGATCACCAAGGCCATGGAGATGATCTCCGTGTCCAAGATGCGCAAGGCGCAGGAACGCATGCGTGCGGCCCGGCCTTACGCAGAACGGGTGCGCAACATTGCTGCCAATATGGGCGAAGCCAACCCCGAGTATGTGCACGCCTTCATGAAGAGCAACGACGCCAAGGTCGCCGGCATGATCGTGGTCACCACCGACAAGGGTTTGTGCGGCGGCCTCAATACCAATGTGCTGCGCAGCGTGACCAATAAGTTGCGCGATCTGCAGCAAGCCGGTGTCGCGGTGCAAGCCGTCGCCATTGGCAACAAGGGTTTTGGTTTCCTCAATCGCATCGGTGCCAAGGTCGTGTCACACGTGACGCAACTCGGCGACAAGCCGCATCTGGAGCGCCTGATCGGCCCGGTCAAGGTGTTGCTTGATGCCTATGCCAAGGGCGAAATCAGCGCGGTTTACTTGTCTTACACGCGCTTCGTCAACACCATGAAACAGGAAGTGGTGCTGCAACAACTGCTGCCCCTGTCGGCAGCACGGATGCAGGCCGAGACCCATGACGCTGAGGCGGCTGCGGGCGCCAAGCATGGCTGGGACTACATTTACGAACCCGATGCGCAGTCGGTTATTGATGACCTGCTGGTGCGTTACGTCGAGGCGCTGGTTTACCAGTCGGTGGCCGAGAACATGGCCTCCGAGCATGCGGCGCGCATGGTGGCCATGAAGGCTGCCACCGACAACGCGGGTAACGTGATTGGTGAACTCAAGCTCGTCTACAACAAGACGCGCCAGGCAGCCATCACCAAAGAACTGTCCGAGATTGTCTCGGGCGCCGCAGCGATCGGGGCTTAGGCCCTCAACGCATCAGCAGCAAGCAAGATTCAAATTTATTGGAGCAAAGCCAAATGGCCCAAGAAACTACACAAGCGAACACCAGCGTTCAGGGAAAAATTGTTCAATGTATCGGTGCCGTGGTCGACGTGGAATTCCCGCGTGACCGCATGCCCCGGATCTACGACGCCCTCAAGCTGGCAGGCACGGCCCTGACGCTGGAAGTTCAGCAGCAACTCGGCGACGGCATCGTGCGCACCATTGCGCTGGGCTCCAGCGACGGTCTGCGCCGCGGTCTGATGGTTGACAACACGGGGCACCCGATCATGGTGCCGGTGGGCAAGGCCACGCTGGGGCGCATCATGGACGTGCTGGGCACGCCGATCGACGAGCGCGGCCCGGTCAACTCCGAACTGCATGCTTCGATTCACCGCAAGGCCCCGTCCTATGACGAACTGAGCCCGTCGCAGGAACTGCTGGAAACCGGCATCAAGGTGATTGACCTGGTGTGCCCGTTTGCCAAGGGCGGCAAGGTCGGCCTGTTCGGTGGTGCCGGCGTCGGCAAGACCGTCAACATGATGGAACTGATCAACAACATCGCCAAGGCGCACTCCGGTCTGTCGGTGTTTGCCGGTGTCGGTGAGCGTACCCGCGAAGGCAATGACTTCTATCACGAGATGGCCGATTCTGGCGTTGTGAACCTGGAGAACCTCGGTGAGTCCAAGGTGTCCATGGTCTACGGCCAGATGAACGAGCCCCCGGGCAACCGTCTGCGCGTGGCGCTGACCGGCCTGACCATTGCCGAGTCGTTCCGTGACGAAGGCAAGGACGTGCTGTTCTTCGTTGACAACATCTACCGTTTCACGCTGGCCGGTACCGAAGTGTCCGCGCTGCTGGGTCGTATGCCTTCCGCCGTGGGCTACCAGCCAACGCTGGCTGAAGAAATGGGCCGTCTGCAAGAGCGCATCACCTCCACCAAGGTTGGTTCCATCACATCGATCCAGGCCGTTTACGTGCCGGCCGATGACTTGACCGATCCGTCACCTGCCACCACCTTTGCCCACCTGGACTCCACCGTGGTGCTGAGCCGTGACATCGCTTCGCTGGGTATTTACCCGGCGGTCGATCCGCTGGACTCCACCAGCCGCCAGCTTGACCCGCTGGTCGTCGGTGAAGACCACTACAACACGGCGCGCGCCGTGCAAGGCACGCTGCAACGTTACAAGGAACTGCGCGACATCATCGCCATTCTGGGCATGGATGAGTTGGCCCCTGAAGACAAGCAGGCCGTGGCCCGCGCCCGCAAGATTCAGCGTTTCCTGTCGCAGCCCTTCCACGTGGCTGAAGTGTTCACCGGCTCGCCCGGCAAGTACGTCAGCCTGGCCGAAACGATTCGCGGCTTCAAGATGATTGTGGCCGGCGAGTGTGATCACCTGCCGGAACAGGCCTTCTACATGGTTGGCACGATCGACGAAGCGTTCGAAAAAGCCAAGAAGATCTAATATCCTTGCGGGACAGTCCGCAGTCGTGCAGCGACAAGCTCTGTCCCCAACTGATTAGGAACAATATGAACACCATCCATGTCGATGTGGTCAGCGCCGAAGAGTCGATCTTCTCGGGCGAGGCGCGCTTTGTTGCCCTGCCTGGCGAAGGCGGCGAACTTGGCATCCTGCCGCGCCACACGCCCCTGATCACGCGCATCAAGGCCGGTTCGGTACGCATTGAGTTGGCCGATGGCACGGAAGAGTTCATCTTCGTTGCCGGCGGCATTCTGGAAGTGCAGCCCGATTGCGTCACCGTCCTTTCCGACACCGCCATCCGCGGCAAGGATCTCGATGACGAGAAAGCCAACGCCGCCAAGGCAGCAGCCGAAGAAGCGATCAAGAACGCCAAGACCGATATCGATCTGGCCAAGGCCACGTCCGAACTCGCCGTCATGGCGGCGCAGATTGCGGCGCTGCGTCGCTATCGCCAGAAAAAGTAACGCCTGGCGGCAGGCTTGAGCGCCATGGGGCGCACCGGGAATGTGCAGCTTCGCTCAGTGTTTGTTACACTGAAAAACAGAACATCCCCACCAAGTCAGGCCAGGCATGCCCAACAGCGAAGCGTCGCAAGCGATTGCGGCCAACAACAAGAAGACAGGACCCGACGAGTTACTGCTGTGCCTGCAGTTCCTGGCGCGTGCGCATGGTGAATTGCCAACGCGTGACGCCCTCATGGCCGGCTTGCCCGCCGAGAACGGTCGGCTGACACCGGGTCTTTTTTCCCGCGCCGCGCGCCGCGCCCACCTTAGCAGTCAGTTGGTCAGTTGTCCCTTGAGCGAGCTCAAAGACGCGCTGCTCCCGGCCATTGTTTTGCTGCGCGACGAGCGCGCTTGCGTGCTGCTGGGCTTCAACGAAGATCGCAGCCAGGTCCGAATTGCCTATCCGGAACTTGCTGACGCCCCGGTTGAAGTTCCGCTGACCGCGATAGCGGCTGATTACCTTGGCAGCACGATCTATGCGCGACCGACCCAGCGTTACGATGCGCGCACACCCGAAGTCCGCGCTGGTCGCCATGACCACTGGTTCTGGGGCGTGATTGCCGAGAGCCGCCCGCTGTACCGTGACGTTCTGCTGGCGGCTCTGCTGGCCAATCTGTTTGCGCTGGGCATGCCCCTGTTCACCATGAACGTGTACGACCGCGTCGTGCCCAATCATGCGTTCGAGACGCTGTGGGTGCTGGCGCTGGGCCTGCTGCTGATGCTCATCAGCGACCTGGTTCTGCGCACGATGCGTGGCCGCTTTGTTGATCTGGCCAGCAGCCGTGCGGATGTCAAGTTGTCGGCCTTCATCATGGAGCGCGTTCTGGGCACGCGCATGGAGCAGCGTCCGGCGTCGGCTGGTTCGTTCGCGTCGAATCTGCGCGCCTTTGAGTCGGTGCGTGACTTCATCGGCTCGGCCACGGTGGTGGCCTTTATTGACCTGCCGTTCGCGCTGATCTTCATGGTCGTGATCGGCTGGATTTCCTGGTACATGCTGGTTCCGCTCACGCTCGGCGCCATCATCATGCTGGTTTACGCGCTGGCGGTACAGGGGCGCATGCACGAGTTGGCTGAAACCACTTACCGCGCCGGCGCCCAGCGCAACGCCACGCTGATCGAAGGCCTGGTCGGCTTCGAGACCATCAAGGCGCTGGCCGCAGAAGCGCCGATTCAGCGCAAGTGGGAAAAAAGCGCAGCCCTGCTGGCGCGTGTCGGCGCGCAGCTGCGCCTGCTCTCCAGCACTGCCAGCAACACCTCGGGCTTTGTCCAGCAGCTCATCAATCTGGCCATTGTGATCATCGGCGTCTACCTGATCTCCGAGCGCGCGCTCACCATGGGCGGACTGATTGCCTGCACCATGCTGGCGTCGCGTGCGATGGCGCCCGTCGGCCAGGTGGCCGGTCTGCTGGTGCAGTACCACACGGCGGCGACGGCGCTGACCTCGCTCAACGAGATGATGGCGCGCGACATCGAGCGCCCGGAGAACACCCACTTCATCAGCCGGGGTGCACTCAAAGGTGCCATTGACTTCCGCGACGTCAGCTTCAGCTACCCCGGCCAGAGCGAACCCTCGCTGCGCAATCTTTCATTCAGCATCAAGCCGGGTGAAAAAGTAGCGATCCTGGGGCGCATCGGCTCCGGCAAGACCACGCTGGAAAAACTCATTTTGGGTTTGTACCTGCCGACGCAGGGCGCGGTGCTGGTCGACGGCATTGACCTGCGCCAGCTTGATCCGGCCGAACTGCGGCGACAGATCGGCTACGTGCAGCAGGACGTGATGTTGTTCTATGGCAGTCTGCGTGACAACATCATTCTGGGTGCGCCGCTGGCTGACGATGCAGCCATTGTCAAGGCGGCTGAAATCGGCGGCATCCTGAGCCTGGTGAACCAGCACCCCAAGGGCTTCGATATGCTGGTCGGTGAGCGCGGCGAGTCGCTCTCGGGCGGTCAGCGTCAGGGCGTGGCGATCGCGCGTGCCGTCATCAACGACCCACCCATTCTGCTGCTCGACGAGCCGACTTCGTCAATGGATTTTTCCAGTGAAGACGACATCAAACGCCGCCTGGGCGAGTACGCGCAGGGCAAGACCGTGATTCTGATCAGCCACCGCACCTCGCTCTTGGACCTGGCGGACCGCATCATCGTCATGGACGGTGGCCGCATCATGGCCGATGGTCCCAAAGATCAGGTCGTTACTGCACTGCGCCAAGGGCGCATCGGAAAGGCTGCGTAATGGCCTGGTTCAGTCAAAAAGCATTTCAGCGCCTGGGTGACCTGGTGACACGCAGTGCCCGCTCCAGCCAGGCCACCTTTGGCCCACTGGTGGCGCGTCTGACACCGATCGAGGAGAAAGACCATCTGGATTGGGCAGGGGACGCCGATTGGGCGCGCCTGCAGCAGGAGCCACTGCGTGCCCGCCAGTTGCTGCGGCTGGCCGCTGCTGCGCTGCTCATCATGCTGATCTGGGCTGCCTTTGCCTCGATTGACGAAGTCACGCGCGGCGAGGCCCGCGTCGTGCCGACCAGCCAGTTGCAGATTGTCCAGAGCGTGGACGGCGGCGTCGTCACTGAACTACTCGTCAAGGAAGGCCAGACCGTGGAAGCCGGGCAGATGTTGCTCAAGATTGATCCGACACGCTTTGTCTCGAGCATGCTGGAGAGCCGCAGCGCCCAGCTTGCCATGCAGGCCAAGGTGCTGCGCCTGCAGGCGCTCACCCGGGGCACTGCGTTCAGCCCGCCGGCCGAACTGACGCGTGAAGTGCCCGATGTGGTGGCGCAGGAAACGCGCTTGTATGAGTCGCGCCGGGCCGAGATCAACGCCCAGATTTCGATTGCACAAAACCAGCTCGGCCAGCGCCAGCAGGAGCTCAACGAAGTGCGGGCGCGGCGCGAGCAGGCCGAGCGCGGGCTCGAACTCATGACCAAGGAACTCAACGCCACGCGGCCCATGATCGCCAGCGGTGCGGTGTCTGAGGTTGAGGTGTTCCGGCTTGAGCGCGAAGTTGCGCGCCTGCGTGGCGACCGTGAGCAGTCGACGGCGCAGATTGCGCGTGTGCAGTCGGCCATTCTGGAGGCCACGCGCAAGATCGAAGAGGTGCAGCTCACCAGCCGCAACCAGATGAGCGGCGAGTTGTCGGAAACCATGAGCAAACTCGCCAGCCTGTCGCAAGGTGGCCTGGCGCTGCAGGACAAGGTCAAACACGCCGACATCAAGTCGCCGATGCGCGGCATCGTCAAGCGCCTGCTGGTCAACACCGTGGGCGCCGTGGTGCAGCCGGGCAAGGAAGTGGTCGAAGTCGTGCCGCTGGACGAAGCGCTGATTCTGGAAGTGCAGATTACGCCCAAGGACATCGGGTTTTTGCGCCCGGGGCAGGAAGCCACCGTCAAGTTCACGGCCTACGACTTTTCCATCTATGGTGGTCTGAGCGCAGACGTGATCCAGATTGGCGCGGACTCGGTGCTCGACGAAAAAGGCAATGCGTTCTATCACATCCGCGTGCGTACACGCAAAGCAAGTTTGGGAACCGGGCTGCCCATCATCCCGGGCATGGTGGCGCAGGTTGATATCCTGACGGGCAAGAAGACGATCCTGTCCTATCTGCTCAAACCCGTGTTGCGGGCCAAGGCCAACGCCATGACCGAGCGATGAAGACGCAGCACTACTTCTTGATCGGCGCGTCGGCTCTGGTGCCGGCGCGTTGGCAGGAGGCGTTTGCCGACGCAAAGGCGCTCAGCGCCCTGAATCTGATGGCGCGTCTGCGTGGCCAGGCGCCCGAGCAAAGCATGGTTTGGCTCAGTGCCGATGACGCGCAGTGGGGCAAATCGCTGCAACAGGTGCTGCAAATGCAGCCCGGTGCCCGTGTCGTGCTGCTGTCGGGCGCGCCCGATCCGCAGCAGGGTTTGCTGGCCTTGAACGCCGGCGTGCGCGCCTACACCCATGCCTACGCCGTGCCCAGCCTGTTGCAGGAAGTGGCGACGGTGGTCGAACACGGTGGATTGTGGGTTGGCCCGGAACTGCTGTTGCGCCTTGTTGGTTCGGCTCACAATGCATTGGCTGGGCGGGCCGCGCCGGTGCTGGCCGCAACCCCGGCACCAGCCACACCGGCGGCTGCCAATCCGTGGCAACTGCTGTCAGCGCGTGAAGCGCAGGTGGCACGCGCGGTGTCGGCGGGTCGTTCCAACAAGGAAGTGGCCAGCCTGATGTTCATCTCCGAGCGAACCGTCAAGGCGCATCTGGGTGCCGTGTTTGAAAAGCTCGGCCTGCGCGACCGTTTGCAACTGGTGCTGCGCCTGGCAGGTTCCCCCGATCCGCAATCCCCACCTGCCAGCGAGGCGAAGCCATGAGCCAACCACCCGTCCCCTCCAATCCGCTGGCCGAGTCCGATACCGGCATGGCCCGTGTGCTGGAAGACCTGATTGACGTCCTCATCACCCGCGGCCACATCCAGTTCACCGATCTGCCCGAAGCCGCGCAAGCCAAACTGCTCGAGCGCCGCCAGACCCGCGCCAACCTCACGCACCGGCTCAATCTGCTGCCCGACGAGAAGGACGGCGGTCTACTCTGACGGCAAAAACCCTCAAAACTGGACCATAGTCCAATAGGCAGACGGCCGCGCGGGCCTTAATCTTCGGGCAACTGATTTTTCACCGGAGATTCTCATGGCCCAATTCGCAACCCTCGCCGCCATCAATGGCAACGGCACCGTTTACGCAGTCAACGCCGCAGGCATCAGTCGCGCCTTGAAGGTCGGCGATGAACTGCAAAAAGGCGAAACCATCCGCACCGTGGGCGATGTCCGGGCCGAACTCCTGATGGAAGACGGCCGCCTGCTGGCCGTGGCGCCAGCGCAAAACGTGCGTCTGGATGACAACGTGGTCGAATCCGATCAGCGCCCCACCGCGCAGGACAGTGCTGTCACCACACCGGCCACAGCCGACACCATCATCCAGGCCCTTGAGCGCGGGACCGACCTGAACCAAACGCTGGATGCCACAGCGGGCGGCTTGGGCGCCGGTGGTGGCACTGACGGCGGCAGCACCTTTGTGCAGTTGCTGCGCATCAGTGAGGGCGTGGACCCCTTGTCCTACCATTACAGCTACGGCACTGGCGCGCAGACCGCCACTGCGCAGCAAGGTCTGGCAGCCACTGACACCACGCTGCATCTGTCGGCCGAGGGCACTGTTGCCGAAGGCAGTGCCGGCATCACCTATACCGCCACCCTGGAAAACACGGCCCAGAGCGACATGACCATCACCCTGAGCAACGGGGCGGTCATTACGATTACAGCCGGTTCGACCAGCGGCTCCGTGCTGGTACCTGTGCACGGTGAAGATGTTTACAAGAATGCCGAAACAATCACCACCACCGTGGGCACGGTGTCAGGCGGCGGGTTTACCAATATCACCGTCGATGACGCCAATGTCATCACGGTTGTCAACGACACCATCCAGAACACCACGCTGAGCCTGAGCGCAACGGCGAGCATCACGGAAGCAGGCACCAGCATCACCTACACGGCCACGCTGAGCAACGCGGCCGATGCGGGTCACCCGGTCACAGTCACGCTGAGCAACGGCGAGACCATCACGATTGCGGCCGGTGCTACCAGCGGCACTGTGGTGCATGCGGTCACGCCCAACGAAGACGTCTACCTCGATCTGACCACCGTGAGCGCAACCATCAGCAGCGCCACGGGCGGCAACTTCGAGAATCTGGTGGTCAACAGTGCGCCAGCAGTGACCGCTATCACCGACACCATCCAGGACACCACGGTGAGCCTGAGTGCAACGTCGAGCATCACGGAAGCCGCAACGAGCATCACCTACACGGCCACGCTGAGCAATGCA
>CAIWNX010000161.1 GCA_903914175.1 uncultured beta proteobacterium
CACGTGCACCAGTCGATCTGGAAAGATGGCAAGAACCTGTTTGCCGGTGACGGCTATGCCGGTTTGTCTGACTTCGCCCTGTACTACGTTGGCGGCATCATCAAGCACGCACGTGCCCTCAACGCCATTACCAACCCCGGCACCAACAGCTACAAGCGTCTGGTTCCTGGCTACGAAGCGCCGGTGAAGTTGGCGTACTCGGCCAAGAATCGCTCGGCTTCGATCCGCATTCCCTATGTGGCCAACCCCAAGGGTCGCCGCATCGAAGCGCGTTTCCCCGATCCGCTGATGAACCCGTATCTCGGCTTTGCCGCCCTGATGATGGCCGGTCTGGACGGCATCGAGAACAAGATTCACCCGGGTGAAGCAGCGACCAAGGATCTGTACCATTTGCCGCCCGAGGAAAATGCGAAGATCCCAACCGTTTGTCACAGCCTCGATCAGGCGCTCGACTGCCTTGATGCCGACCGCAGTTTCCTGACCAAGGGCGGTGTCTTTACCGACAGCATGCTTGACGCCTACATCGAACTCAAGATGACCGAGGTGACGCGCCTGCGCATGGCGACGCATCCGATCGAATTCGATATGTACTATTCCCTGTAAGCGATTAGCGCTTTGTGGTAAAAAAGGACGGTTCAGGCCGTCCTTTTTTTTGTGCCGCGTGTGCCGGCGCATACTGGCAGGCCGGCCATGCCTGTCATACCGCGTGGGAAACCCTATGAAACCTTTTCTGCTGATTCCATTGCTCGCTGCCTTCGTCGCGGGCAGCGCTTTGGCGCAGGACCGGATCTACCGCTGTGGCAACGAGTACACCAACGCCGTGCCCAGTGGTCCCAAGGCAAGCGAATGCAAGCTGCTCGAAGGCGGCAATGTGACGGTGGTGCAGGGCACGCGTCCGGCCGCTTCAGCAACTGCGCGCGCACCGGCCTCGGCAGCGCAGCGGGTGGACCCTGGCGAGCAGAAGTCGCGCGATTCCGATGCGCGCCTGATTCTGGAGGCTGAACTGAAGAAGGCGCTGGAGCGACAGCTTGAGTTACAGAAGGAATACAACAGTGGCGAACCGCAATTGCGCGCGGACGAAACCCGCAGTTCTGCGAAGTACCAGACCCGGGTGGCGGAACTCAAAGCCAGTTTGCTGCGCAATGAGAGCGACATCGCCGGCATCCGACGCGAACTCGGGCGTATTGCACCGGGCGTGGCGCTGAAATAGGTTGTTGATGCCTGCGGCACCCACTTCGGGAAATTTCGATATGCCGGCTGTCGGCAGTGCGGCCGTGCGTTTTCAGTCCTTCGATTTGCTGGCCACCCTGGTGGCCGTTGCGCACAGCGACGGCTCGGTGCTGTTTGCCAATGCCGCGCTGGAAGACGCGCTGGGTATATCCAGACGCTCGATTGTGGGATCGCTTCTTCCCGAGAGTTTTACCGAGCCGCTTAGCCTGAGCAATGCTTTACAGGGGGTCGGCGGCAATCAGTTTGCTGCCCTGCGCTACGACGCCTGGCTTAAACGCCTGAACCGCGATCCGCTGCAGGTGCATGTGATCGTGACGCAGACCGAACTCGCCGATGAAATCGTGATCGAGTTATTGCCGCTGGAGTTGCAGGCGCGCCAGGATCGCGAGGAGCGCCTGGCGGAGCAGGCCCTTGCGAACAAGGAACTGATCCGCAACCTGGCGCACGAGATCAAGAACCCGCTGGGCGGCATTCGCGGCGCCGCGCAACTGCTGGAGATGGAGATGGAATCTCCTGATCTGACGGAGTACACGCAGGTCATCATCCATGAGGCAGACCGGCTGCAGTCGCTGGTGGACCGCTTGCTGGCGCCGCACCGGCGTCCGCATGTGGTGGGCGATGTCAATATCCATGAAGTGTTCGAGCATGTGCGCCTGCTGCTGTCGGCCGAGTTTCCCAAAGGACTCACCCTGGTGCGCGACTACGACGCCTCGCTGCCCGAGTTTCGCGGTGACCGCGAGCAACTGATTCAGACCATTCTCAACATTGCGCACAATGCCTGTCAGGCGCTGGTGGATCGCATTGCGCAAGGGGACGCCTGTCTGACGTTTCGCACCCGTGTTGCGCGACAGACGACGTTTGGCAAACAGCGTTACCGGTTGGCACTGGAATTGCATGTCATTGACAACGGGCCTGGTGTACCAGCCTCGATCAAGGACCGAATTTTTTATCCGCTGGTGTCAGGACGGGAAGGGGGTTCAGGCTTGGGCCTGACCCTGGCGCAAACTTTTGTGCAGCAGCATCATGGCTTGATCGAGTGTGACAGTGTGCCAGGCCATACGGATTTCAAGATACTGATTCCTCTGCCCTGAGGCGTGGGTTCGGTCTGACATGGCCTATTAACATTTGACTTGAGGTGCCAACATTTATGAAGCCGATTTGGATCGTAGACGATGACCAGTCCATCCGCTTCGTGCTGGAGAAGGCGCTGCTGCGGGAGGAATTGCCGACGCGCAGTTTCACCAACTCACGCGATGTGCTGGCAGCTCTCGGCAATGCGACCGAAGAGACGGCGCCGCAGGTGCTGGTGAGCGATATTCGCATGCCCGGCGGCTCGGGGCTGGATCTGCTCGACGCGGTGAAGGAGAAATACCCGGCGCTGCCGGTGATCATCATGACCGCTTTTTCGGACCTGGACAGCGCGGTGTCCGCCTTTCAGGGGGGTGCTTTCGAGTACCTGCCCAAGCCTTTTGATTTGCCCAAGGCGGTTGAACTGATCCGGCGTGCGGTTGAGGAAAGCCAGCGCGAAGAGTTCCGCGAGGAACAGATGGCGCAGACGCCCGAAATGCTGGGCCAGGCACCGGCCATGCAGGACGTGTTTCGCGCCATCGGCCGCTTGAGCCAGAGCAACGTCACGGTCATGATCACGGGCGAGTCGGGTTCCGGCAAGGAACTGGTGGCGCGTGCCCTGCACAAGCATTCGAGCCGTGCCAGCGGACCGTTTGTGGCGATCAACACGGCGGCGATTCCGAAGGACTTGCTGGAGTCCGAATTGTTCGGCCATGAGCGCGGTGCCTTCACTGGCGCGCAGACCATGCGCCGTGGCCGCTTTGAACAGGCCGATGGCGGCACGCTGTTTCTCGACGAGATCGGCGACATGCCGTTTGATTTGCAGACGCGCTTGTTGCGTGTGCTCAGCGATGGTCACTTTTACCGCGTCGGTGGCCACACGGCGGTCAAGACCAATGTTCGCGTGATCGCTGCGACGCACCAGAATCTGGAGCAGCGCGTCAAGGATGGTGCGTTCCGTGAGGATCTGTTTCACCGCCTCAATGTGATTCGCCTGCGCCTGCCGGCGCTGCGCGAGCGGCGCGAAGACGTGCCGATGCTGACGCGTCACTTTCTTCAGCAAAGTGCCTTGCAACTGGGTGTCGAGCCGAAGCGGATTTCTGATGGCGCGCTGGCCTGGATCGGCACTTTTGCATTTCCCGGCAACGTGCGCCAACTGGAGAACATGTGCCACTGGTTGACCGTGATGACGCCGGCACAACTCATTGAGCCCAAAGACTTGCCGCCTGAGGTTGGCGTGGCGGCGGGCGGGACGGTCGAGTTGCCTGTCGTGCCGGCGACTGCGCTGGCGAATCCGGTCGCGACGGAGTTGTCTGCGCACGTAACGGCGCCAGCGCTGGTTGGCGGCACTGCGACGTGGGAGGCTGGGCTTGAGGCCGACGCGAAGACGCTGCTGGCCACCGCACGCAACGACATCTGGGATGAATTGACGCGACGCTTTGAATCACGCCTGATTCTGGCCGCGCTGTCGGCCACGCGGGGGCGGCGCATCGAGGCCGCACAGCGCCTGGGCATTGGCCGCAACACCATCACACGCAAGATCCAGGAACTCGGTCTAGAGTAGTTCGAGTACGACCGGCGCGTGGTCGCTGGGGCGCTCGTTCTTGCGCGGTGTTTTGTCGATCACGCACGCCTTTGCCAGGGGTTTGAGCGCATCGCTGATCAGAATGTGATCGATGCGCAGGCCGCGGTTGCGCCGGAAACCAAAGTCCCGGTAATCCCACCATGAGTAACTCTTGGCGGCCTGCTTGAACAGACGAAAAGCGTCGTGCAAGCCGAGCGCGATCAGGGCGCGCAACTCGTAGCGTTCCTCGTCCGTGCAGTGGATTGTGTCCTTCAGGCCGACCGGGTCCCAGACGTCGGCATCGTCAAAGGTGATGTTGTAGTCGCCCATCAGCACCAGCTTGGGGTGCACTTTCAATTCCTCGCGTACCCAGCCGCGCAGGCCCTTGAGCCAGTTCATTTTGTAGTCGAACTTCTCAGAACCCGGCTCTTGACCGTTGGGGAAATAGGCACCGATGACGCGCACACCATCGATGCTGGCGCTGATGACGCGTGCCATGTCGTCGGCGAAGCCGGGAATATTGCGCACCACATCGGTGGCCGCTGCCCGCGACAGCAGGGCGACGCCGTTGTAGGTCTTCTGACCGAAGCATTGCGCCTGATAACCAGCTTGCGCCAGTGCGTCAAAAGGAAATTTGTCGTCGGTGAGTTTGAGTTCCTGCAGCGCCAGCACGTCAACCGGGTTGGCTGCCAGCCAGTCCAGCACTTGCGGCAGGCGCACGGTCAGTGAGTTGACGTTCCAGGTGGCGAGTTTCATGTTGCGCTGGGCAGTTTGGGTCAGTCAAATTCAACATCAAGGCGGGACAGTGGCGCTGAAAAATCGCCGCGCCAGCGCTCACCGGACAGCACTGGCCAGGCGTCGGTCCAGGTGCCGGTGGTGATGACGTCACCCGGCATCAGATCAGGCGCGCCCGGGCACTGACGCAACTCGGTGAGGAAATGCAGCAGGGCGTGCAACGGGCTGTCGAGCACATTGGCGCCGCAGCCCTGGTCGATGACTTGCTCCCCTTTGCGCAAGCTGACCCGTGCGCTTGCCAGAATGCCGTTGAGTTGCGCCGCGCTACTGGCGACTGCGTTGATCGGGATGCGCGGGCCCACCAGCAAGCGCGCATGCAGGCCGCCGTCAGCGACCGTGTCGGCAGCCTTGAATTTCCAGTCCGGCAGGTGCGACTGCACGATCTCGAAGCCCGGTGCCAGCCAGTCGATGGCGGTGAACAGTTGTTCCAGCGACGCACTCGCGGGCGGCCTTGCCTTCATGCCAAATACCAGTTCGGGCTCAATGCGCGGCTGACAGGTCTTGCTCAGAGCGATGCGGCCGTGCCCATCGCAGAAGGTCAGCGTGCTGTCGTAAACCGTACCCCAGATTGGCGCGTAGACGCCGTAGCGTGGCCAGATGTTGCGGTTGGTGAAGCCGATCTTGTAGCCGCGTGGCAACTCGCCACGCGCCTGGCGCAACTGCCGCTGTGCCAACGCGCTGCGGTAGGCTGCGGCTATATCAAAGTCGGCGGCGGTGCTGACCGGCTCGGGCCAGAGCGTGCCCGTATCGTTGTGCTGGAGCAGGGTTTGTGGCGTCATGGCGCCATTATCCGGTGGCGCCGCTTCTTGCGTTGGTACTCAGTTCACCAGCACCAGCTTGCCCATCACGCCACGCGAGCCCATGTGGGCGAAAGCGGCCTTGAGTTCGGCCATCGGCATGCTGCGGTCGATGACCGGTTTGATTTTTCCCTGGCCGTACCACTGGGCCAGCGTTTGCATCATGGCAGCGCTGGCCTGGGGTTCGTGCTTTGCAAAGCTGCCCCAGAAGACGCCAACCACGGAAGCACCTTTTAGCAGTGGCAGGTTCAGCGGCAGTGCGGGTATGTTGCCGGACGCAAAACCAATCACCAGGTAGCGACCACGCCAGGCAATCGAGCGCAGGGCTGGTTCGGCCAGGTCGCCACCGACCGGGTCATAGATGACGTCCGGGCCTTTGCCATCGGTCAGCAGTTTGATGGCATCGCGCAGGTTTTCCTTGCTGTAGTTGATGGTGGCATCGGCCCCAATGGATTTGCACAGTGCACATTTTTCATCGGTGGAAGCGGCCGCAATAACCTTGGCGCCGCAGGCCTTGGCGATCTGGATGGCTGAGGTGCCAACGCCACCGGCGGCACCGAGCACCAGCACGGTTTCGCCGGCCTTGAGCTGGCCACGGTCCACCAGCGCGTGGTAGGAGGTGGCGTAAATCATGATGAAGGCCGCTGCATCGACAAAGCCAAACGCGTCGGGCAGTGGCAGGCATAGCGCTGCCGGCGCCAGGGTATGGGTACCGAAGCCGCCGGTGCCCGAGAGGCAGGCTACGTGCTGGCCTACGCGCAGATGCTTGACGCCGTCGCCCACCGCTTGCACCACACCGGCGTATTCGGAACCGGGAACGAAGGGCAAGTCCGGTTTCATCTGGTACTTGTTCTGCACGATCAGCAGATCCGGGAAATTCAGGCTGGCAGCCTTGATTTCGAGCAGCACTTCACCGGCTTTGGGTACCGGTGTCGGCAGCTCTTTCCAGGTCAGGGCGTCAACGCCGGTGGGGTTCTCACAAAGCCAGGCATGCATGGGTCAGTCTCCAATGATTTGCCCGGATGATAGTGGGTGGCGCCGGGGCAAAATGTCCCACGCGTGACCAGGGCGCCAATTCGAGCCGGCCCCTACAATGAAGATCAACTCTGCTTACCTATGAAAATTCTTATTTCCAACGACGATGGTTACCAGGCGCCGGGCATTGTCGCCCTGTACGAAGCGCTGAAGGATGTGGCCGAGGTCGAGGTCATCGCGCCCGAGCAGAACAACAGTGCCAAATCGAATGCGCTGACCCTGAATTCGCCGATGTATGTGAACCGCGCCAGCAATGGCTTTCGTTACATCAATGGCACGCCAGCTGACTGTGTGCACATCGCGCTGACCGGCCTGCTGGGCTACCGGCCCGATCTGGTGGTCTCGGGTATCAACAACGGCGCCAACATGGGTGATGACACGATTTACTCGGGTACGGTGGGGGCGGCGATGGAGGGTTATCTGTTCGGCGTTCCAGCCATCGCCTTCTCGCAAGTCGAGAAGAATTGGGGTGAGCTTGACGCCGCCGCGCGCACGGCGCGGGAACTGGTGCTGAAGATGTCGCAGCAGAAGCTGATCGGCACCAGCCCCTGGCTGCTCAACGTGAATATTCCGAATCTGCCCTTCGAGCAACTCGGCCACGTCAAACTGTGTCGCCTCGGGCGCCGCCATGCGGCCGAATCCGTGATCACGCAGACCAGCCCGCGCGGCGAGACCATGTACTGGATCGGCGCGGCGGGTCCCGCATTGGACGAGGCCGAAGGGACCGATTTCCATGCGACGGCTCAGGGCCACATCGCGATGACGCCCCTGAAGGTGGATCTGACCGATCATGACCGGCTGGGCTATTGGGCGCAGACGGCAGCGCGGTTGCGGCAGGGCGATCACAGCGGGTCATGAACAAGCGCCCGTCCTTCCCGGCCAAGCTTGATTTTTCGAGCGGGCAATCCAAACTGTCAAAGCCCGCGCCGGCGCCCGCTGCGGTGTCGCAGGGCCACGGGATGGACTCGAGCGCCGTGCGCATGAACATGGTGCGCAAACTGGCCGGGCAGGGCATTACCGATGCGGCGGTGCTGTCGGCGATGGGGTTGATTGAGCGCCATCGTTTTGTTGACAGTGCGCTGGTGAATCAGGCCTACGAGGACACCAGCCTGCCCATCGGCCTGGGACAGACCATATCCAAACCCGGCGTCGTGGCGCGCATGCTGGAACTGCTGCGCCAGGGTGGCAGCGTTCGCCTGGGGCGGGTGCTGGAGATTGGGACCGGCTGCGGTTACCAGGCTGCCGTGCTCAGCCAGTTGGCGACTGAGGTCTACAGCATCGAACGCCTGCGCGGCCTGCATGAAAAGGCACGCGACAATTTGCGCCACTTGCGCCTGGCCAACCTGCATCTGCTGTTTGGCGACGGCATGCTGGGTTACCCCAAAGGCGCGCCGTATGCCGCCATCATCGCGGCTGCGGGCGGTGAAGCCGTGCCGCAAGCCTGGATTGATCAACTGGCGCTCGGCGGGCGCATTGTGGCGCCGGTGCACCGCGGTCCGGGCGCCGCCGGACAGCAGGCCCTGCTGGTGATTGACAAGACGCCGCAGGGTTTGCGTCAGACCATGCTCGAGACAGTTCTATTTGTCCCTATAAAATCGGGCGTCGCGTAAAGGGTTTGCCATGTTTTTTTTGAGTGCTCGGATGGTCTCTGCTGGGGTGTTGGTGCTGGCTGCTGTCGTCCTGGGTGGCTGTGCCTCCAAATCGGTCAACCTGGCGCCGGTGGAAGACCGCGGCCCTGCCATCGGCAAAATCGCCGCGCCGGTCAGCCAAGCGCAGGCCGTGCCAGCGCCTGTGGTCGTGTCAGCGCCCGTCAAGCAGTTGCCTGGTTTCGAGAATGCCGGCAAGCCTGGCTACTACACCGTCAAACCCGGTGACACGCTGATCCGCATTGGCCTGGACCAAGGGCAAGGCTACAAGGACATCGCGCGCTGGAGCGGCGTCGAGAACCCCAATCGCATCGAGGTTGGTCAGGTGCTGCGTGTCGAACCCCCACTGGCCAGTGCAGGCACCGGCGTCGTCGCCAGACCCGTGACACAGGCCAGCGTGACGCCGTTGGCCAGCGTGCCTGTGCCGGCCACGACGGCAAGCAAGCCCGCGCCGCCGCCCGCCCCGGCGACGCCAGACGACGAAATTAACTGGATCTGGCCGACATCGGGCGCGGTATTGACCGGTTTTGATGAAACCAAGAACAAGGGGCTCGACATTGGTGGCGCTGCTGGCGACGCGGTGCTGGCAGCGGCCGATGGGCGCGTGGTTTACGTTGGCGCCGGTTTGCGCGGCTATGGCAATCTGATCATCCTCAAGCACAACAACACCTACCTGACCGCCTATGCGCACAATCAGACGATGTTGGTGAAGGAAGACCAAGCGGTGCAAAAGGGTCAGAAGATCGCCGAAATGGGCAGCAGCGATGCTGATCGCGTCAAGCTGCATTTCGAAGTCCGCCGGCAAGGCAAACCGGTGGACCCAGCGCGTTATCTGCCTGCCAGATGATGGCGCCACGCCGTGAAAAAATGTCCTGCCAGCAGCCCGAATCTGCCCGTCGCACGTGCGCCGGGGGATACGCACGACACGCAGGCACTTTCAGATATTCTGAACAGCGCTGAGGCGAACGGCGAGTCGGCTGACGCGCTGACCGTTTACCTGCGCAACGTGCGACGCACGGACCTGTTCACCGCGCAGCAGGAGTTCGAATTCGCCAGCCGGGCGCGTGCCGGGGACTTCGAGGCGCGCCAGAGCATGATTGAACACAATCTGCGTCTGGTGGTCAGCATTGCCAAAGCCTATTTGGGGCGTGGTGTGCCGCTGTCGGATCTGATCGAGGAAGGCAACCTGGGTTTGATGCATGCGATCGACAAGTTTGAACCCGAGCGTGGCTTTCGTTTTTCGACTTATGCCACCTGGTGGATACGGCAATCGGTCGAGCGCGCGCTGATCGGCCAGGGGCGGGCGGTTCGTCTGCCGGTCAACGTGGTGAGGGAGTTGCAACAGGTGTTGCGGGCACGGCGGACGCTTGAAAATGACGATACTTTTGTCGCCACCCGGCCCGAGGGCATTCGTGCCGAGGATATTGCTGCCCTGTTGGGTCGCGATTCCGGCCACGTCGCTGATTTGCTGGCCCTGGCCGAAGTGCCGCGTTCGCTGGATGCCACGAATGAGCGGCTGGGGGATAACCAGTCCCTGGGGGATTCGCTGGTGGACGAAGTGACGCCCGATCCGTCCGGCGTGACGCAGTTGCACGAAGTCGAGCGCCTGTTGCAGGACTGGACCAGCACCCTGAGTCCGAGGGAGCAGGAAATCCTGGAAGGTCGTTATGGCTTGCATGAGCGCGAGTCCGAGACCCTGGAGGTGCTTAGCGTGCGTTTGGGCATGACGCGTGAGCGGGTGCGCCAAATTCAGAATGAGGTTTTGGCCAAGCTCAAACGCCACCTGCTACAGCGTGGCATCACACAACAAGCCTTGCTGTGAGCAGGGTTCAATTGAAGAAGTGCCGGGCGTTGGGGCTCCGGTCTCGCCGACAATAAGACCATGACTGATGAAATGAATGACGGGGCGCTGCTGCACCCGGATTGGCTGCAGGTTGAATCGCTGGATCTGGAGGCTCAGGGCGTAGCGCACCGTGCCGACGGCAAGGTGGTGTTTATCGAAGGCGCATTGCCGTTCGAGCAGGTCAGCGCCAATGTGCACCGCAGCAAGAACAATTGGGAGCAGGGCACGGTGACGGCGATTCATCGCGAGTCTTCACAGCGTGTCACGCCGGGCTGCCCGCATTTTGGTTTGCACACTGGCGCCTGTGGTGGCTGCAAGATGCAGCATCTGCACGTGGCAGCTCAGGTGGCTGTCAAGCAGCGGGTGCTGGAAGACAATCTGTGGCATTTGGGCAAGGTCCGCGCTGACACGATCTTGCGTCCCATCGAGGGCCCGGCCTGGGGCTATCGCTACCGGGCGCGGCTGTCGGTTCGCTACGTGCGCAAGAAGGGTGAGGTGCTGGTTGGTTTCCATGAGCGCAAGAGTCGCTATGTGGCCGACATGAAGGTCTGCCCGGTGCTACCGGCCCAAGTCAGCGCGCTGTTGCTGCCGCTGCGCGCTCTGATTGGGTCCATGGACGCAGTCGAAACCTGTCCGCAGATTGAACTGGCTTGCGGTGATACCGTGATTGCGCTGGTGTTGCGCCATCTGCAGCCATTGAGTTCGGTTGATCTTGAGCGTCTGCGTGCCTTTGCGTGGACTCACGCCGGTGTCCAATGGTGGTTGCAGCCCGGCGGTCCGCAGACCGTGCAATTGCTTGATGCGGGTGGCGCAGACCTGAGTTATGACTTGCCGGAGTTCGGCATCCAGATGCGTTTTCAGCCGACCGACTTTACCCAGGTCAATCCGCACATCAACCGGGTTTTGGTGTCACGTGCCTTGCGCCTGCTGCATGCGCAGCGGCAGGAACGTGTGATCGATTGGTTTTGCGGCCTGGGCAACTTCACACTGCCGATTGCACGGCAGGCGCGCGACGTGTTGGGCATCGAAGGCAGCGAGGAATTGATTGCACGCTCGCGTGAGAACGAACAGTTCAATCGGAAGCGCTCGGTGTCGAGTCCGGCGCTGGCGCCGACTGAGTTTGTTGCGAGAAACCTGTTTGAGATGACGCCGGCGCTGTTGATACAGGATGGCGTCGCCGACAAATGGCTGGTTGATCCGCCGCGTGAAGGTGCTTTTGCACTGGTCCAGGCGCTGGCCGATTTGCATCAACAGAAGGTTGATAGCGCGAACAACCCGGCCACACCGGGAGCGCAGCACTGGACGCCGCCGCAGCGCATCGTTTATGTGAGCTGCAATCCGTCCACGCTGGCGCGTGACGCCGGTCTGCTGGTGAACCGCGCCGGCTACCGTTGCAGTGCCGCTGGTGTCGTGAACATGTTCCCGCATACGGCCCATGTTGAGAGCATGGCGGTGTTTGACTTGATGACGTGATTAAGTTTTTACTGACACCGCAGGATGTTCATCAGACACTGTGTTCGTTGAGCGGCAGCAATGGCAACCGAATTGTGAAGGTGCTTCCCTCGCCGATCACGCTCTCAACACGGATGCTACCGCCGTGGCGCTGCACGATCAGACGACAGATTGGTAATCCCAGGCCATTGCCCTGGCCCTCTGGACGGGTTGTGAAGACAGGATCAAACAGGCGGCTCACGTTTTCCGACGCAATCCCTTCGCCCGTATCGCGCACCCACAACACAGCCTCGCTTGCACTTTGACGCACGGCGGTTCTGATTTCACCACCTGCCGGCATCGCCTGGCAGGCATTGAGGAACAAATTCATCAGAACCTGTTGCAGCAGGATGGCATTGCCCAGGATCGGCACGTTGGATTCCTGGTAATCTTCAAGCAACCTTATTCGCTGCAGCCGCGCCTGTGCCGTGACACTCATTACGGCCTCATGGAGCACGCTGACCAGGTTCGTCGGCTTCATTTCATCGTCCAGCGGCGGGCGTGCAAAGCGCAGCAGGTTGTCGATGATGGCCGACGATTTTTCAATCCCCTCAATGATTTTCTGCGTGCACTGCTGTTGTTCTGCCAGGTCACCCGGCTGGTCCCGCAAAAATTGCGCTGCAGAAAAGCAGACCGAGAGCGGGTTGCGCAGCTCATGGGCAATGCCGCCGGCCATCACACCCAGCGCCACCAGACGTTCGTTTTGATAGAGCTTGCTGTAGTTGACCAGCTTTTCCAGTTCAACATGGGTCTCGTGCAAGGCCAACTCCGTTTTCTTGCGGGCGTTGATGTCGCTGATCACGACGCGAAATACCGGTGCATCCGGACTGTCTTTTTCAACTTCGGACATCAGGTGTGCCCAGAACGGCGTACCGTCGCCCAGCATCAACCGCAACTCGCATTCCTGCACCAGGCGCGACGCAAGCAGGTCCCTGGCGTAGTGGTAATAAAGCGGCCGGTCTTCTTTGTAGACCAGCCGATAAAGGGCCATTTGGATTAGCCGGCTGTGCGGCAGACCGAGCATCGCGCAGCAGGCCAGATTGGCTTGCAGGATGAGCCCTTTGGCGTCGACCGTCAGATAACCCACGGGCGCCAGATCATAGAGATCGAAATAGCGCCCGCGTTCGCCTTCAAGATCCTTTTGTGCCCGACGCAGTTCCTCTTCACGATGGGCGAGGGTTGTTAACAGCCGGTCAAAGCCCCCGATCAACGTGCCGATTTCGTCGCTGCCGGCGGCGGGCAATGTCGGCATCAAGGGTTTGGCGGGATCCCATTGCGCCAGTGCAGCCACTGTCTGCGTGACGGGTGCTAATTGGTGACGCAACATCCACCAGGTCAGCAGCATCACGAGCAGACTCATGAACGCTGCCGCAAGCAGCCTGCGTTCCTGCAGGGCGCGAATCGGCGCAAACACCTCGGCTGTCGGTACCCGGGCTACCAGGTACCAGTTGGCAGCCGCAATGGCTTTGACCGACGACAGCACTTGGGTGCCGTTGGACGCCATGTAAACAGCAGAACCCTCATAACCGCCGACACTACGGTCAACCCAGGGGATGGCGCCAGGCGCCGGAAGCGCACCCATGTTGCTGCTCGGGTCGGAGCCAGTGATGATCAAGCGCCACTTCGGCGCGACCAAAAAATAGCTGCCGGTCTTGCCGTAGCGGTGCTTGGAAACCTTGTCGAGGAAATTGGGGCGGCCCAGATTGAACAGACCGGCCATGGCGCCGATGACCTGCCCTTTTGCATCCCGAATTGGCACAGTCATCGTGATCACGGCAAACTGCGATAACGGGTCCTTGATGGGTCGGCCCACCTGCGATTTTCCGCCGGCAAGCACGGCCCGCAGGCTGTCCATGTCAGTTCCCTTGCGGTCCGCCTGCACTGTCTTCAGCGGTAGCCCCGCGCGGGCGCTCCCCTCAAGCCCGTAGATCGTGATGCCGGCGTCGAAGACGCGCACAAGCTGCGGACAGTTGCGCAGGAATTCCTGCAAGGCCGCCGCATTGCGCATCAGGTCCGGGTTCACTCGGGCGGCTTCGGCCTCCAGTGCGCCGAGGTAATCGGTCACATGGTCATTGATGTCGGTGGCAATAAAGGCAACCGTCGAAAACTGTTGTTCTTCCAGCACGCGCTGCATGTCGGCGCGCAAGGCGAACGTGACGTAGCCGGCGAAGATGCCGATACCCAGTAGAAAGATGGCCAAGGTCAGCAAGGTGACCCGGACTTTGAGTGATCTCCAGGGAACGATGTCGAGTTTCACGCGAAACGATTGCCGAGTTAAGTGGAGTCAAGCTCCATTGCCCCCTTTCCCGCCTGTCAATCGTTATTTCTTCCTCAATGACTCAAATTTGCTATGCAGTGCGAGGGTATACCCATTGCAGGGAATAGCAATGGTTTTATTTAGTCGGGCATGCAAAATTCGTTTTTCAAAAACCACCCTGCG
>CAIWNX010000162.1 GCA_903914175.1 uncultured beta proteobacterium
CGCAATCCATGGATCCCGGATCAAGTCCGGGATGACAGCCAAGGCGAATCGGGGCGAATTGGGATCCGACCCCAATTCAGCTCCGATTCAGCTCTCAGACCAACTTACTTCTTCGCCGGCTCGTCAGGCTTGGAAGCATTGCCTTCGATGTACGGGCTCCAGGGCTTGGCTTTCACCGGGCCGGGGGTCTTCCAGACCACGTTGAACTGGCCGTCGGCCTTGATTTCGCCGATGAACACGCTCTTGTGCAGATGGTGGTTCTTTTCATCCATCTTGCTGACGATGCCGCTCGGTGCCTTGAAGGTCTGGCCTGCCATGGCGGCGATCACCTTGTCAACTTCGGTCGACTTGGCCTTCTCGACGGCCTGCTTCCACATGTTGATGCCGATGTAGGTGGCTTCCATCGGGTCGTTGGTCAGCGCCTTGTCCTTGTGACCGGCGATGCCCTTGGCCTTGGCGTAAGCCGTCCACTTCTTGATGAACTCGTCGTTGGTCGGGTTCTTGATCGACTGGAAGTAGTTCCAGGCGGCCAGGTGACCCACCAGCGGCTTCGTGTCCACGCCGCGCAGTTCTTCTTCACCGACAGAGAAGGCAACCACGGGCACGTCCTTGGCCTTCAGGCCGGCGTTGCCGAGTTCCTTGTAGAAGGGCACATTGGAGTCGCCGTTGATGGTGGAGACCACCGCCGTCTTGCCACCGGCAGAGAACTTCTTGATGTCGGCAACAATGGTTTGATAGTCCGAGTGACCGAACGGGGTGTACTTCTCGTCGATGTCGGTATCTTTCACGCCCTTGGATTTCAGGTAGGCGCGCAGGATCTTGTTGGTGGTGCGCGGGTAAACGTAATCGGTGCCGAGCAGCACCCAGCGCTTGGCGCCGCCGCCGTCTTTGCTCATCAGGTAATCCACTGCCGGAATCGCTTGCTGGTTCGGCGCAGCGCCGGTGTAGAACACGTTCTTGGAGAGCTCTTCACCCTCGTATTGCACCGGGTAGAACAGCAGGCCGTTCATTTCTTCCACCACCGGCAGCACCGACTTGCGCGAGACCGAAGTCCAGCAGCCAAAGATCACATCGACCTTGTCCTGACCGAGCAGCTGCTTGGTCTTCTCAGCAAACAGCGGCCAGTTGGAAGCCGGGTCAACCACCACGGGCTCGAGCTTCTTGCCCAGGATGCCGCCCTTGGCGTTGATCTCGTCAATGGCCATCAGCACCGTGTCTTTCAAAACGGTTTCCGAAATGGCCATGGTGCCGGATAGGCTGTGCAGAATACCGACCTTGATGGTGTCGGCGGCGAAAGCTGGCAGGCTGGTAAGGCCAGCCAGGGCGACGGCAGCGGTGAGCGCCTTGAGAGTAAATCGACGTTGCATGTGAGACCTTCCAAAGTTAAAGAAATCCATCTCGCTGCGCCGGCCCTGCTGCTGTTCAGACAGGTCTTGCGTAACGATGGAGTGACTTTAGGGAAGGTCAGGGGATTGGGGAATACGCCGAGTGGCGTATGGGGGGGTGGATCAATTGCCGTGTCCATGGGCGTTTTGAATTTGTCACTTCGGCATTACTAATCGCGTTCGCCAAATCCAAGTGAACTAGTGGTGTTACTGCCGCTGCGAAATCACGAAGCCAAGCGATTGATCGCATGCATGGATGCCGGATCAGGTCCGGCATGACAGCCTTATGTCATTGCACATGGCATGATGACCCCATTCCAAAGCCACACCACCCCCATGCCCCGCATCCAGCTCAGTCCCGCCGCCAGTTACCCGTTTGCCACCGAGATGCAGATCTACATCAGCCACGTCAACCAGGGCGGGCATCTGGACAATGCGCAACTGCTGACGCTGGCGTCTGAGGCGCGTTTGCGCTTTTTCAAGGCGCTGGGTTACTTTGAATCCGGCGTGGAAGGCGCGCTGATCGTGGTGGGCGACATCGTGGCGCAGTACAAGTCCGAGGGCTTTCACGGCGAGACTATGCGCATTGAGATGAACCCGGCCGACTTCAACAAATACGGCTTCGATCTTCAATTCCGCATGAGCGAAGCGACAGCCGGGCGCGAGGTGGCGCTGGGCAAGATCGGCATCGTCTTCATCACGCGCGAGGCGCGCAAGGTCACGCCGGTGCCGCCGGCCTTTCTGGCGCGGGTGGAGCAGTTTCGCTTGGCCGCATAAGAATCTCCCGCGTCAGCGTCTCTCATGCCATCGGCTGGCGGATGATGGTCTTCCACTTTGATGGGTCGGCGCGGCGGATGTCGCTCAGGTAGATTTCGTGGTGCTTGCCGCTGCGCTGCCCATGGGCTTCGATGAACTGGTGCAGCCGCGCGATGGTGGGGCCCTCTTCGGAGAACGGGCCGACGTGCAGGACTTGCGCGCACCTGCCTTCCGCAAAAGACGCCAGACGAATCCGTGAGATGGCCGGCGGGTGTTTCTTTGCCTGCACGTCGGCGATGGCGGTGGCTACCATTTCCGGCGTGACCAATGACGGCTGCATGATCATCGCCGTCCACTGCCAGATGGACTTGTCGGCGACGGAGAACTTTGACATATCGTCAACCCACCACAGACCTTCCAGCGGCATGACGCCGTAGTCGATGGCCAGCGGCCCCTTCCTGATCATGAACTTGAGCGTGTAAGACACCATGAACAGCACCTCAACCGCCTGCGCATAAGCCGGCGCCGTGTTGGGGTCACCCACGCCATCGACCATCAGGAAATTCATCGCTGGCACATCCACCAGGGCCATCTCTTTGGCGCTGGCTTGGTACAGTGGTTTCAGGGTTTTGAGCAGATCCATCTTCTCCATGCGCACTCCCGGGGACTGATTGGCCAACTATTTTGCAGCCAAATTATTCGACCGGCAAACACAGAAGAACCGATCCCTCACGCACCCAACTCAATCAGCTGCGCCAGCGCCACGCCAGCCGGCGGCTCGTAGTGCGCCATGACCCAGGCGCGCGCGGATTGCGCCGCGTCTGCCAGCAACTCGAGCACGAAGTTGATCGAGCCCTTGTCGAGCGCGGCGAAAGGTTCGTCGAGCAGGGTAACGGCCGCACCCGATGCGAAAGCCGCCGCCAGCCAGACCTTTCGTTTGGAGCCGGTGGAGAGCATGTAGAGCGGCTTGGCCAGATGCGGCGCGAGGGCCAGACCGTCGGCCAGTTCGGCCAGTAGCGCGGTGTCCAAGGCCGGGTACTGGCCGTGCAGTGATGCAAAGTATTCCAGCGCCGTGATCTGATCAAATTGTGTGGTGCGCGGATCGAGCCAGAACACCTGACGCCGGTATTCAACAGGCTGCGCGCTCAGCGAGACGCCATTGATCGTGAGTGCGCCGGCATCGGCTGGCAGTTCGCCCGCCAGCAGGCGTAACAGCGTGGTCTTGCCGCTGCCGTCATCACCACGCAGCAGCGTGAGCCCGGCCGTGATACGCGCCGACCAGTTCGTGAACAGCGGGTGCTGCGGGTAAGAAAAACACAGACCGTCGGCTTGCAGGATGACGGTGGTTCCCATCATTCAATCTCCACTTTGTGGTTGAAAATTCCATAAAACATGATTCGGACCAAGGCGTTCGCTGTCATTCCGGACCCCTTGATTGTCATCCCGGACTTGATCCGGGATCCATGCTTTGCGACAGTGCCACGCGCTGCATGGATTGCGGGTCAGGCCCGCAATGACATCAAATATCTCTAACCCTCAAACTGCGGATGCAACTGGCGAATGCGGCTCATCGCCATGCCGGCCGCCGCGGTGCGGGTCTCGACGCCGAGTTTGGCGAAGACGTGCTCCAGGTGCTTCTTCACGGTCATCGGGCTGCTGCCCAGAATATCACCAATGTCGCGGTTGATCTTGCCCTTGACCACCCAGTACAGCACCTCGGCTTCGCGCGGCGTGAGCTTGAACGAGAGTGCAATGGCGTCGATCACGCTCTCGTCGGACTGTTCGCGCATGATGATGAGCCAGTCGCCACCGCCTTCGGAATCGCCAATCTGCTGGTGCAGGCGAAAGGTCAGGCGCTTGGGCCCCAGTTCGATGCTCAGGCGCGGCGGCTCGATCAGCACCACGGCATTGGCCACATGGCGGCGCAACCAGGTCAAGACCGGCGCTGGCGTCTCGGGCGCCTCAGTGCCGTAGTAACGCAGCAGCAGGTCACGCGCCAGCGGTGTCTGCCACATCAGCTTGCCGTCACTGGCGCGCACCGTGATGCTGGCAAAACCAAAGGCGTCGAGCGCGTTGCGCGCCTGGCGCCGTTCGCGTGCTCCCTGCAGATGCACCTGCATGCGGGCCAGCACTTCCTTGGGCTTGATCGGTTTCGTGACGTAGTCAACACCGCCAGCGTCGAGCGCGGCCACCAGGTATTCGGTCTCGGTCAGTCCCGTCATAAAGATGATGGGGATGTGCGCG
>CAIWNX010000163.1 GCA_903914175.1 uncultured beta proteobacterium
CAGGCGGCCGGCCCCGTGATTCTGACCATGGTGATCGACATGGTGCTCACGACCTCGCTGTGCATCGCGCTGTCCCGGCTCGATGGTGCCGATCAGCACGGTGCGCGCAAGGCCTTCGGCAAAGCGCTGCGCGGTGTGCTGACGAATCCGCTGCCGTGGTCGATTCTGCTGGGCGCGCTTAGTTCGATGTTGCAACTCGAATTGCCCAAACCGGTGGCACAAACCGTTGGCATGCTGGCCGACGCAGCTTCGCCAGTGGCGCTGTTCACCATCGGCGCGGTGCTGGCACGCTCGCAAATGCTCGCGATCGAGCAGGGTCACGCACCGATTCCCGGGCGCGACTTCCTGCCGGTGGCTGCCATCAAACTGCTGGCGCACCCGCTCCTGGTGCTGCTGGTGGGAGCGCTGGCGATCTGGGCCGGGCTGCCGCTCGGTCAACCCGCTTTCACCACCATCGTGCTGGCGGCGGCGCTGCCGAGCGCCAGCAATGTATCGCTGCTGGCCGAGCGTTTTGGCGCTGACAACGGACGCATCGCCCGCATCATTCTGGTCTCAACCGCTGCGGCCTTCCTGACGTTCTCACTGGCGGTTTCGCTGCGGCTTTCAGTCTGAATTGTTGCGCTGTGCCGCCTTGATCATGTCGGCGGCCTTCTCGGCAATCATGATGACCGGGGCGTTGGTGTTGCCGCTGACCAGGCGCGGCATGATGGAGGCATCCACAACACGCAGTCCTTGCAGGCCGTGCACGCGCAACTGTGCATCGACCACATCGTTGGCGCTGCTGCCCATGCGGCAGGTGCCGGCCGGGTGGTAGATGGTGTCGGCGTTATTGCGGATGAACTGTTCGATCTGCGCGTCGCTTTGCGCGGCGGCGCAGGCGGGCAACTCCTTGCCGCCCAGGCTGGCCAGTGCCGGTTGCGCCAGGATTGTGCGCATGAGCTTGAAGCCGCGAACCATGCGCTGCATGTCGTCGGGGTCGCTCAGGTAATTGGGATCGATCAGAGGCGCGGCCAAAGGGTCGTTGCTGGCGAGCTTGACGCTGCCGCGACTGCGCGGGCGCAGCAGGCACAAATGGCTCGAATAGCCGTGGCCAAAAACCGTGGCGCGTCCGTGGTCGACCAGTTTGCCAATGACAAAGTGCAGTTGCAGATCGGCAATGGGCTCACTGGGCTGGCTCTTGATGAAGCCGCCCGCTTCGGCGAAGTTGGTGGTGAGCATGCCGGTGCGGAAATTGCGCCACTCGAAAATGCCCTTGACAGCGCGCGCCATGCCGACCAGGGACACGCCAAACAGGTCTTTGATGCTGGGTGCGTCCAGTACCTGCACGACGTCGATGTGGTCGTGCATATTGCGGCCGACGCCGGGCAGTTCGTGTACACCGGCAATGCCCATTGCCTGCAGTTCCTGCTGCGGCCCGACGCCCGAGAGCAGCAACAATTTGGGCGACTGCAAGGCGCCCGAACTGAGCAGCACCTCACGCGAGGCTTTGCGCTGCTTGAGTTGCCCGTCCTGAAAAAATTCAACACCGACGGCGCGCTTGCCCTCAAACAAAATACGTTTGACATGGGCACCGGTCAGCACCTGCAGATTGGGGCGCGCCAGGTTCGGCGTCAGGTAAGCCTTGGCGGCGCTGAAGCGCTCGCCGTTCTTGTGCGTGACCTGGAACATGCCCACACCTTCCTGAGCGGCGCCATTGAAGTCCGGGTTTGCGGGGAAACCGGCCTGCTCGCCAGCCTTGATGAACATCGCTCCGAAGCGGGTCGGGCTGCGCAAATCCATCACATTGAGCGGACCGCTGCTGCCATGGAAGGCGTTGGCGCCGCGTTCGTTGTGTTCGGCGCGCTTGAAGTAGGGCAGTACCTCGTCGTAAGACCAGCCCGCGTTGCCCTGGGCGGCCCAGTGGTCGTAGTCTTCGCGCTGGCCGCGGATATAGATCATGGCGTTGACGCAACTGGAACCGCCGATCACCTTGCCGCAGGGTTGGTAGCCGCGCCGACCATTGAGACCGGTTTGCGCTACGGTGGCAAATTTCCAGTTGGACTGCCCGAGCTTGGCCAGCACCGCCATGCCGGCCGGGCATTGGATCAGGGCGCTGCTGTCGGAGCCACCAGCCTCAATCAGGGCCACTTTGATGTCGGGGTCCTCCGTCAGGCGTGCTGCCAAAACACAACCAGCCGAGCCGCCACCAACGATGATGTAGTCAAACATGTGTATTCTCCCGAGCGAGAGGGCATCATCGGGCGCGCTGCGGGAGGCGTCCATTAGCGCAAACCCGAAGGAACTGCGGTTTTGCGCCTGATTGGTGCCCACCGCAGCGGCCCGCATCGGCACAATCGGGCATGATACGGATTCGATATAAAAATGAGGAGACCCATGAAGCTGGCATTGCTGTCAGACATTCACGCCAACATCCAGGCGTTTGAGGCTTGCCTGGCGCATGCCCGTGAGCGCGGTGCCCAGCAGTTTGCACTGCTTGGCGATCTGGTTGGCTATGGCGCTGATCCGGTGGCGGTGGTTGAGCGGGCGCAGGCGCTGGCGGCGCAGGGCGCGTTCTTGATCAAGGGCAACCACGATGAAATGGCGGTGCGCCCGCCAGCCGTGGTGCAAACCGTGGGCGACAGCACGGCAGCCTGGACGCATGCCCAACTTAGCGCTGAGCAGCGCAGTTTTCTCGATCAGTTGCCATTGACGCTGCAACTGCAGAGCATGTTGCTGCTGCACGCCAGCGCCGATGGTCCGGCGCTGTGGCGCTACGTCGATGACGAACGCGCCGCCAGTGCCAGCATGGACGCCGCATCCGCCATGCCCGAGGTGCGCTATGTCTTTGGCGGGCATGTGCACCAGCAGACCCTGTTTTACCGGGGTGCCGGCACCAGCCTGATGAAGTTCATACCGACGGCCGGTGTGGTGCTGCCGCTGCCCCGGCATCGGCACTGGCTGGCCACGGTCGGTTCGGTGGGCCAACCGCGCGACCGCAATCCGCAGGCGATGTACGCGCTGTTCGATACCGAAAAACTGCAGTTCACGTTTCATCGCGTGGCCTACGATCACCATGCCGCTGCTGTCGCCATCCGGCAGGCGGCTTTGCCGGCACAGTTTGCCGACCGGCTGGAACTGGGGCGATGAAACTGCTCGAACCCGGCGCTGAACTCGACGGCTTCACGATCGAGGAGTGCATCCATTCCGGTGGCATGGCCCACATTTACCACGTGCGCTACACCGAAGGCGTGCGCGATCCTGGTTTCCCTCTGGCCATGAAGGTGCCGCGCATGACGGCGGGTGACGGCGCAGAAAACATCGTCAGTTTCGAAGTCGAGTACCAGCTCATGCAGGTGCTCAGCGGCACGCACGTGCCGCGTTTTGTGGCGGCTGGCGATCTGGAAAACGTACCCTATCTGGTGATGGAGTACGTGCATGGGCGCACGCTGGAGCACTGGCTCGATGCGCCCGAGCGCCCGGGCGTGGATGAACTGGCGCAACTCGGTGCAGCGGTCGCGTTGGCCGTGCACAGCCTGCACCAGCAGAACACGGTGCACCTGGACCTCAAACCCGCCAACGTTCTGATCCGTGCGGACGGCAGTGCCGTGCTGCTTGACTTTGGCTTGTCCTGCAATGCGCTCTATCCCGATTTGCTGGCTGAGCAGTTGCGCAAGGCGGTCGGTTCGCCGGCCTGGATTGCGCCCGAGCAGGTGGTCGGCGTGCGGGGTGATCCGCGCAGCGACATTTTTGCGGTCGGCGTCATGCTCTATGAGCTTGCCACCGGTGAGTTGCCGTTTGGCGCGCCCAAGACCGATGGCGGGATGCGCCAACGCCTGTGGATGGACCCGCCACCGCCGCGCAAGCTGAGACCCGATTTGCCAGAGTGGCTGCAGGAGGTGATCCTGCGCTGTCTGGAGCCTGAGGCCGCCAAGCGCTATCCGTCGGCCAAGCACCTGGCGTTTGATCTGCGCCATCCGCAGCAGGTGACGGTTACCGAGCGCGGCCGCAAGATCGTGGGTACCGGCTTTCGCACCCACTTCAAGCGCTGGATCAAGGCGGCCGGCATGCATTACCAGCCCAGCCCGCTGCCCTCGCACCAGATCGAAGAAGTGCCCATCGTCATGGTCGCGGTGCCGCACAAGGACGTCAGTGATGCCACCTTGTACTCGCTGCGCGAGGCGGTGGCGCGCTCGCTCGGCACGCGCCAGGGTGCCCGACTGGCCTGCGTCACGGTGATTTCCCCCGGCCAGACCAGCACCTCGAACGATGCCACCAGTGAGACCAGTGTTCAGCGCAAGTACATCGCCAACCTGCGCCAGTGGGCACAGCCGCTGGACCTGCCGGGGCAGCAGACTTCCTACCATGTACTGGAGTCGGGCGATGTGGCGCAGGCGCTCTTGAACTACGCCTTGGGCAACGAGGTCAGTGTTATCGTGATGGGCGCGGCAACGCACGGCCTGAAAACGCAGCGCTTTGTCGCGACGGTTCCGATCAAGGTGGCGATGGACGCGCCCTGCACGGTGATCCTGGTCAAGCAATCCCTGCCGTTTGAGTTGTTGACGCAGCAGGTGGGCAGCGCCAAGCGGGACTGGATCCGTGATCAGCATGTGCCGTTTTAATTTGGGGCCAAACGGTTACCATCGTATTCACTGTTAGTACTAGGAAAGTCGATGATGGTTGATTCAACTTTCGATCCAACGCACAATTCAACGTCTTCCGCTGCCGACAGCGGCGCTCCCGATGCCCTCGGCAAGTTCAACGGTCTTTACTGGCCCAGCCCGCCGTTTGCCATCTTCAGCGAAGCGATTCCCTGGAGCGAGCCGCAAGCCTGCGAGATTGAGGACTACAAAGGCGTCGTGCGCAGTTGCCGCCTGGCCATGCTGACGCCGACCGACAAGACCGTGATGATCTTTGTCCCGCGCCGCACCGCGCCGGGGCGGGTTCAGTTCTCACAGTTTCGCCGCCTGACGCTCAAAGAGCCGCTTTATCCGGAAGAGACGGTCAGCGACTCCGACTTTGCCGACGTCTTTGGCCATCGCCCCACGATTGACTACCACCTGCAACTGCGCGATGGCAGCGTTGTTTCGGACAAGACGGTGGGTTACGTTGAAACCGGTTTTGGCCTGTTTGTTTTTCACCCCTTTGATGGCGGTGGCGGCGTGTCGCGAACCTTTATTCCGCGCGAAGCCTACGAGCGGGTCACTTATGGCGAACTGATTGGGGACATGCTGGTGGCGCAACACGCCGTCACGCCACAGCAGGTGGAGCAGGCGGTTGATGAGCAGGAGAATCTGCGCAGCCGCAAGCTGGGGGACCAGCTCGTGGGCAGTGCGATTGTTTCAACTGAACAGTTGATGCTGGCGCTGGAGCAGCAGGACAAGATGCCGATGATTCGGGTCGGTGAAGCCCTGGTGCGGCTGGGCTACATCGACGAGGACCAGTTGAACCAGGCGCTGGAGCGGCAGAAGACCGAACGCTCGGTGTCGCTTGGGCAGTTGCTGGTCAATATGGGGTTTCTGACGCGGCGCGATCTCAACACGGCGCTGGCGCGCAAGATGGGCTACCCGGTGGTGGATGTGATGTTGTTTCCGGTGGAGGTCGAGGCGCTGCGGGTGGTGTCATTGGCGACGGCGCATCGGCTCGGTGTCCTGCCCTTGTTGCTGCGCGACAAGTTGCTGGTGGTTGCCACGGGCGACCCGACCCGGCGCGATATGCTCGAAGAACTCGAGTTCATGGTTTCCAAGCGCGTCGTTGCCACGCTCGGCGATGAAGTTCTGATCGAGCAGAATCTGACTCGCATCTACACGCAATTGGGTGTCGAGGTTGACAAGTCGGGCGAGTTATCGGCAGATGCAGCGCCGATGGATCTGGCATCGACCAGCGAGTTGCTGCAATCGATGGAACTTGAGCAGCAGGAAGAGGAAGCCCTGGCCATCGAGCGCCCGATCGAACAGTCCGATAACTCACTGGTGCGCTTGATTAACACCATGATCATCGAAGCGCACAGCCGAGGCGCCTCGGACATTCATGTCGAGACCCATCCCGGACGCGCCAAGACGCGCATTCGCTTTCGCAAGGACGGGGTTCTTTCAACTTATCTGGAACTGCCGCACACCTACCGTTCAGCGTTGACGGCGCGCCTGAAGATCATGGCCGATCTTGATATTTCGGAGCGGCGTAAACCGCAGGACGGCAAGATCGAGTTCGCCAAGTTCTCCAGCCGGCACCGGCTGGAGTTGCGTGTTGCGACGATACCCACCTACGGTGGTCTGGAAGATATCGTGCTGCGGCTGTTGTCATCGGCAAAGCCGATTGCGATGGACAAGATCGGCCTGACCTCCAGCAACCTGACGAATCTGCGCACTGCGGTTAGTCGCCCATACGGCATGGTGTTGTGCGTTGGCCCTACCGGCTCTGGCAAGACCACCACACTGCACTCGATTTTGGGCTTTCTGAATACGCCACAGCGCAAGATCTGGACCGCCGAAGATCCGATTGAAATCACCCAGCCGGATCTGCGCCAGGTGCAGGTCAACCGCAAGATTGACTGGACTTTTGCCAAGGCCCTGCGCTCGTTTCTGCGTGCCGACCCGGACATCATCATGGTCGGCGAAATCCGGGATCAGGAAACGGCCCAGATTGCCATCGAAGCATCTCTTACCGGGCATCTGGTGATGTCCACACTGCATACCAACAGCGCGCCCGAGACCGTCGTGCGGCTGATCGACATGGGTATGGACCCGTTCAACTTCGCCGACTCGCTGCTGGCGGTGCTGGCGCAGCGGCTGGTGCGCCGGCTTTGCATCGATTGTCGAGTTGGCACGGAGGCACCGGATGCAGTTATTGATGAATTGCTGGAGGATTTTCTGCATTCGTTTCCGGTCGAACTGCGACCGTCGCGCGATGCAGTGCACCAGGAATGGCTGAAAGACTTTGGACATGAGGGCAAGCTCACGCAATACAGCGCGCCGGGTTGCAGCCATTGCCAGGGTACCGGCCTGCGGGGACGCGTGGGCATCCATGAGTTGCTGATGGTGACGCCGGGTCTGCGCCATTTGATCCAGACCGGCGGGCGGACCGAGCAGTTGTTGTTCGAAGGCGTGAAGAACGGGCAGATGCGCACCCTGCGTCAGGATGGCATCCTCAAGGTGCTCGGCGGCCTGACCAGCATCGAAGAAGTGCGCGCCAATAGCAACATCTGAGGAACAGGGCTGACAGGCGCGACAATGGGCGCATGGTTCTGCATTCTTCTTTGGCACCGGCGCGGCACGCGTTCGAGTCGCTCACGCCTGATCTCGTTATGGACGCACTGGCCAGCGTCGGGCTGTTTGGCGATGGGCGTCAACTGGCCCTGAGTTCGTACGAGAACCGCGTCTACCAGTTGCATCTCGAAGAGGGTGCGGCGGTGGTCGCCAAGTTCTACCGGCCCGAGCGCTGGAGCGAGGCGCAGATTCTCGAAGAGCACACCTTCTCAGCCGAACTGATGGCAGCCGAGATTCCGGTGATCGGGCCGTTGGTATTGAACGGCAGCACGCTGCATCATTTCGGTGGTTTTGCCTTCAGTGTCAGCCCGAGCCGCGGCGGGCGTGCGCCCGAGCTCGACGACCCCGATGTACTGGAGTGGATCGGCCGTTTTCTGGCCCGCATTCACACGGTTGGCGCGGCCCAGCCTTTTGCGCATCGGCCGGCGCTGGACCTGCAAAGCTTCGGCATTGCTTCGCGTGACTGGCTGCTGGGTAACGATCGGGTTCCGCTGGATGTGCAATCAGCCTGGGGACGGGCTTCGCAGCAGGCGCTCGACCTGATCGCACAACACCCCTGTCTGAGCGGGGCTTCAGATCGGCAGGACCCGGACGCGCAACCGATCCGGCTGCTTCGTCTGCATGGCGATTGCCACCCCGGCAATATTCTGTGGACGCCGCTGGAGGCGCACGCCAGCATGGGGCCAGGCCCGCACTTTGTTGATCTCGATGATGCGCGTACCGGCCCGGCAGTGCAGGACCTTTGGATGCTGCTCAGTGGCGATCGCAGCCAGCGCACGCGCCAGCTCGGCGCGCTGGTCGATGGTTACGAGCAGTTCCGCAACTTTGACCGGCGCGAACTCGCGCTGATCGAGCCGCTGCGCACGCTGCGCCTGATCCACTACAGCGCCTGGCTGGCGCGGCGCTGGAGCGACCCCACGTTCCCGATCAACTTCCCCTGGTTCGGCTCCAGCGACTACTGGCAGGGCCAGGTGCAGATGCTCGAAGAACAGATGGAAGCGATGCAGGAAGAACCGTTGGTGGTTTGACAGACTCCAACCGTCTACGTCAACCCGTCCCTGCTTGTCATCCCCGATCACAGTTGTCATCCCGGAACACAGTTGTCATCCCGGACTTGATCCGGGATCCAGTGCTACGCGTAGCATGGATTGCGGATCAAGATGCTATGGATGCCTCCCTCCCACGGGGTAAACACGAGAGCGTTGAAC
>CAIWNX010000164.1 GCA_903914175.1 uncultured beta proteobacterium
GTCCTGCACCACCAGGCAGGCAGGTGAATCGACCAGGCGCGTTGTGACGCGCACGTCCTCGGCCTTGTCCTTGAGTGCTTCCTTGAGCTTGGCCAGCAGTGGTTTGAAAGTCTCGGCCGCCTCTTCTGCCGCTTTCTTCTCACCCTCGTCCTGCAGCGTGCCCAGATCAACCGCGCCCTTGGCCACGCTTTGCAGTGGCGTGCCATCAAATTCGTGCAGGTAGTTCAGCGCCCACTCGTCAACGCGGTCGGTCATCAGCAGCACTTCGATGCCCTTCTTCTTGAACACTTCGAGCTGCGGGCTGTTCTTGGCGGCAGCCAGCGTGTCGGCGGTGATGTAGTAAATCGCTTCCTGACCTTCCTTCATGCGCGCCTTGTAGTCGGCAAAGCTCACGCTGATGCCGTCCGTGGTGCTCGACGCAAAGCGCAGCAGCCTGGCCAGACGCTCCTTGTTGCCGAAGTCCTCGCCCAGGCCTTCTTTCAGCACGGCGCCGAATTCAGCATAGAACTTGCTGTACTTGCCAAACTGGGCCTTGTCTTCCTCGCTCACCACATCGGTGACGCCTTCAACCGGGGCCGGTGCCTGGTCGTTCTTGGCCAGGTCTTCGAGCATGCCCAGCACGCGCTTGGTGCAGCCTTCGCGGATCGCCTTGACGTCGCGGCTTTCCTGCAGCAGCTCACGGCTCACGTTCAGCGGCAGGTCGCTGGAATCGACCACGCCTTTGACGAAGCGCAGATAGGTTGGCAGCAGCGCCTCGGCATCGTCCATGATGAAAACGCGCTTGACGTAGAGCTTGACGCCGGCGGATTTTTCGCGGTTCCACAGGTCAAACGGCGCCTTGCCCGGGATGTAGAGCAGTTGCGTGTATTCGGTGCTGCCTTCAACGCGGTTGTGCGTGTAGGCCAGCGGCGCTTCGCTGTCGTGGCTGAGCTGCTTGTAGAACTCGTTGTACTGCTCGGCGCTGATGTCCTTCTTGGCACGGGCCCAGATGGCGTTGGCCTTGTTCACGGTTTCCCATTCGCCGGTCTTGACCATGGCGCCGGGCTGGCGGCCGCCATTCTCGTCACCGGGGGTGATCAGCTCTCCGTCTTTCCACTCTTCTTTTTCCATCAGGATTGGCAGGCTGATGTGATCCGAGTACTTGGCGATGATGCCCTTGAGCTTCCAGGCGCTGGCGTAATCCAGAGCGTCGTCGCGCAGGTGCAGGATGACGCTGGTGCCGCGGGCGGCACGGTTGATGTTCTCGACCACGAAGTCACCGGCGCCAGCGCTGGTCCAGCGCACGCCTTCTTCCACCTTGAGTCCGGCACGGCGCGACTCGACGCTGATCTTGTCGGCCACGATGAAGCCGGAATAGAAACCGACGCCGAACTGGCCGATCAGTTGCCCCTGCTCGGACACGTTGGCTTTCTGGTCGCCGGACAGTTTGGACATGAAGTCCTTGGTGCCGCTCTTGGCGATGGTGCCCAGGTGATCGATAGCTTCCTGCTGGCTCATGCCGATGCCGTTGTCGGAGATGGTTAGCGTTTTGGCGTCCTTGTCGAAAGAGACGCGCACCTCCAGGTTCGGCGCATCTTCATACAGGGCGGCTGTGTCCAGTGCTTCAAAGCGCAGCTTGTCGCAGGCGTCGGAGGCGTTGGAGACCAGTTCGCGCAGGAAAATTTCCTTGTTGGAATAGAGCGAGTGGGTGACCAGGTGCAGGAGTTGGGCCACTTCGGCCTGAAAGGAGAGGGTTTGTTGGGTCATATTGGGTTTCAAGGTCTAACAGATGGAATCGATGCCAGCAAACCACGCGGTGTGCGCGGCAAACCGGCAATTATGGGCGAAGCCCCGGTTTTCAAGCCGGCCCGGTGTGCAGCCGCTGGGTGTTTGCTGCGCTATTGCGCAGCACGGCGCGTTTTAGGACGGGCCGCGGGGGTTACGCTGAGTTCGAGCTTTTGTTCCCGGCGCAGCAGGCCAAACGTGGTGGCGCTGCCGGGCTTGAGCGCAGCCACCGCGCTGAGCAGTTCGGCGACGTTGCCAATGGATTTTCCTGCCACGCGCACGATGACGTCGCCCGGACGGATGCCCGCCTGTGCGGCCGGGGCGTTTTGCATGACGCCGGTGATGATCACGCCGTTGTCGGTCTTGACACCAAAGGTTTCGGCAAGTTCTGGCGACAGATCGCTCGGTTCGACACCAATCCAGCCGCGCGTAACCTGGCCGTCCTTGAGCAGTCCCTCCATTACCAGTTTGGCGGTGGCCACCGGTATGGCAAAGCCGATGCCCATGCTGCCGCCGGAGCGCGAATAGATGGCGGTATTGATGCCCAGCAGATTGCCATGGGTATCGACCAGGGCGCCGCCGGAATTGCCGGGGTTGATGGCAGCGTCGGTCTGAATGAAGTTCTCGAAGGTGTTGATGCCAAGCTGGTTGCGCCCGAGCGCGCTGACGATGCCGCCAGTGACGGTCTGGCCAACGCCAAACGGGTTGCCAATGGCCAGTACCTGATCACCAACCTGCAGCGAATCCGAACTGCCGAGCACGATGACCGGCAGCCGGTCGAGTTCAATCTTGAGTACGGCCAGGTCGGAGTCCGGATCCGTGCCGATGACCTTGGCGCGCGCATGGCGGCTGTCGTTGAGGATGACCTCGATTTCATCGGCGCCCTCGACCACGTGGTTGTTGGTCAGGATGTAGCCACTCGCGCTCACGATGACGCCACTGCCCAGACCCACTTGCGGCTCGTTGCCCTGCTCGCCGAAAAAGAAATTGAACCAGGGGTCGTTGCTGCGTGGGTGTTTGCGGGCCGCTTTGCTGGTATTGATGCTGACGACCGCAGCCGATGCCTTTTGTGCCGCCAGCCTGAAACTGCCGGGTGGCACTGCCGTCGGGCTGCTGGCGGGCGCTTCCAGTAGCGCAATCATGCCACTGCGCGAGGGTCGGTATCCCAGCCATTCGGGCTTGAGTGTGCCGACCACAAAATAGGCGGCGAGCAGGACGGTGACCGCTTGCGAAAACAACAACCAGAAACGTTTCATGGGATAGGTGGGCAGACCAGAAGCTGGTGTGCAAATTGTAGGCGCCGGCCTATGTCAGCGCGCGGCGTGGGCCCAAATTCGCCGACAATGGGCTACGACGCATCGTCGGCGTCCACCCTGAACCCGTTTCATCCCTGACATGATCGATAGAACCGAACTCCTGCAGGCTTTCGATACGCTGCTGCAACCCGAACGTTTTCGCGACTACGGCCCCAACGGCCTGCAGGTCGAAGGCCGCGCTACGGTTGGCAAAATCGTCTCCGGCGTGACGGCAAGCCGTGCCCTGATCGAGGCCGCCATCACGGCGCAGGCCGATGCGATCTTTGTACACCATGGCCTGTTCTGGCGCGGCCAGGACGGCACCATCACCGGTTGGATGAAGCAGCGCCTGGCCTTGCTGCTGGCGCATGACATCAATCTCGTCGCCTACCACCTGCCGCTGGACGCGCACCCGGAACTGGGCAACAACGCGCAGCTTGGACTCAAGCTGGGTCTGCAGGCGCAGTCGCGCTTTGGCGAGCAGGAACTGGGCTTTCTCGGTGAGCCGCAGACGGGTCTCGCATTTGCCACGGCGCAGGCGCTGTGTGTGCATGTGGCAGCTCGGCTCGGTCGCAGCGTCACCCTGGTCGAAGCCGCGCCGCGTGCCATCCGCAAAATAGCCTGGTGCAGTGGCGGCGCGCAGGGCTATTTCGAGGCCGCCATTGCGGCCGGGGCTGACGCTTTCATCACGGGTGAGATTTCCGAGCCGCAGGCGCATTACGCACGCGAGTGCGGCGTGGCCTTTCTCGCCTGTGGCCATCACGCCAGCGAGCGCTATGGCGCGCCGGCTGTTGCCGCACAGGTGGCGGCACAACTCGGCCTGGCACACGAATTCATCGACATCGAGAACCCGGCCTGAGCATGCAAAAACCGATTGCCATCACGCTCGGCGACGCCGCCGGCATCGGCCCCGAGATCATTGCCAAGGCTTTTCGTGATGCGCCGGAATTGACACGCGGCTGCTTTGTGGTCGGTGATCTGGCAAGCATGCGCCGGGCTGTGCAGTGGATTAGCGCAGGGCGTATTGCGCAGCCTGTGGCTTTGATTGAAAACGCCGCTGAGGCACTGGACATGCCGCCGAACTGCCTGCCGCTGTTGCAGGTCGGCTCGCTGGCGCAACCGGTGCTGCCCGGGCGATTGAGTGCCGAAGCGGGACGGCTTGCGGGGGACTGCGTGGTCTGGGCGGCGCAGGCTGCCTTGCGCGGCGAGGTGGCGGCGCTGGTGACAGCGCCGCTGAACAAGGAAGCGCTGGCGCTGGGTGGTGCGCCGCACGCCGATTTCCCGGGGCATACCGAAATGCTGCAGTCGCTGGCTGCCACTCACACTGGCAAGTCGCTCTCGCAAATGCCGGTGCGCATGATGCTGGCCAATGAGGAACTGCGCGTTGTGCTGGTCAGCATTCACGTTTCCTTGCGCGATGCCATCGAGGCTGTGAGCTTTGATCAAGTCCTGCAGACCCTGCGCATCACGCACGAATCATTAAGCGCGATTCTGGGCCGTGCGCCCAAAATTGGTGTGGCGGGTCTCAATCCGCATGCCGGCGAAGGCGGTTTGTTCGGGCGCGAAGAGATCGAGATCATCGCGCCGGCCATCGCGGCAGCCCGTGCCCAGGGCCTGCAGGTGAGTGGCCCCTTCGCTCCGGACACTGTGTTCATGCGCGCGCGCGCCAAGGCCGGGGAGCCCGGTGAATTCGATGTGGTGCTGGCGATGTACCACGACCAGGGCTTGATCCCGGTGAAATACCTGGGGGTCGAGACCGGCGTCAACGTAACGCTGGGTCTGCCGCTGGTGCGTACCAGCCCGGACCATGGCACCGCGTTCGATAGGGCCGGCACCGGTCAGGCCGATGCAGCCAGCCTGATCGCGGCCATCCGCATGGCGCGCCAGCTCTGCGCGCGGGCCGCTATTTCTTGAGGCTGTCGCGGATTTCGCGCAGCAGCAGCACGTCTTCGGCCGTTGCTGGCGGCGCAGCCGGCACGGCAGGCGCCGGTACTGCTTCCTTCTTCAGACGGTTGATCTGCTTGACCATCATGAAGATGATGAAGGCCAGAATCGCAAAATTGACCGCCACTGTGATGAAGTTGCCGTAAGCAAAGACCGGAACGCCGGCTTTTTTCAAGGCGTCAAGCGTCATGGCGTTGCCTGCCGGCGCCGTTCCGAGCACGACAAAAAGGTTGGAAAAGTCGATCTTGCCGACGATGGCCGACACCAGTGGCATGATCAGATCGCCGACCACGGAATCCACAATTTTGCCGAAAGCGCCGCCAATGATGACGCCGACGGCCAGATCCATCACATTGCCCTTGACGGCAAATTCTTTGAATTCTTGCGCAATTGTCACGATGAATGTCTCCTGTTTGAACGGGATGGGTTGAAGTACTGCCGCCTCGCCAGTCGCTGCGCAAGTGCCACGCTGTGGGGGGGCCGACTGATTTTTGGAGCCTCAGCTACAATCCGCGATCCTAGCTTATCCCCCGTTGCGATGTTTTTCATTGAGAATTCCCATGACTGAGACCCTTGCCGAGCGCGGCCAGATCGACTCCAGCAAGCGGACCTGGTTGATTGCCTCCAGCTGCGCCGGTGCCGTTGGTGGCATTGGTGCCGCAGTACCTTTTGTCAGCAGTTTCCTGCCATCCGAAAAAGCCAAAGCCGCCGGCGCGCCGGTCGAAGCCGATATTTCCCAGCTCAAACCGGGCGAAAAAATGACGGTGGAGTGGCGCGGTAAACCGGTCTGGATCGTGCGCCGCACGCCCGAACAGCTTGCGGCACTGCCCAAGATCGACCCGCAACTGGCCGACCCCAAGTCCGAGCGCAAGCCCGACGACCAGGCGCCGGCCTACGCGCGCAATGCGACCCGTTCCATCAAGCCCGAATACCTGGTGGTGGTGGGCATTTGCACCCATCTGGGTTGCTCGCCATCGGACAAGTTTCAGACCGGCGCCCAACCCTCGCTGCCCGATGACTGGCAGGGCGGCTTCTTCTGCCCTTGCCATGGTTCCACCTTTGATCTGGCCGGGCGCGTTTTCAAGAACAAACCCGCACCGGACAATCTTGAGGTCCCGGCTCATATGTATCTCTCCGATAGCAAACTGCTCATCGGCGACGACAAGAAGGCCTGAGGACCAAGACCATGGCTGAATTCCACGAAATTTCCCCGAACGCCTCTGGCGGCGCCAAGTTGCTCAACTGGGTGGACAACCGTTTCCCCTTGTCCAAGCTGTTTCGCGACCACATGAGCGAGTACTACGTCGCCAAGAACTTCAACTTCTGGTACATCTTTGGCGTGCTCTCGCTGTTCGTGCTGGTAATCCAACTCGTCACCGGCATCTTCCTGGTGATGCATTACAAGCCCGAAGCGGCACTGGCCTTTGGCTCGGTCGAGTACATCATGCGCGACGTGCCCTGGGGCTGGCTGATCCGCTACATGCACTCCACTGGCGCCTCGGCCTTCTTTGCCGTGGTGTATCTGCACATGTACCGCGGTTTGCTCTACGGCAGCTACCGCAAGCCGCGCGAACTGGTCTGGGTTTTTGGCTGCGCCATTTTCCTGGCGCTGATGGCCGAAGCCTTCATGGGTTATTTGCTGCCCTGGGGCCAAATGTCCTATTGGGGCGCGCAGGTGATCGTGAACCTGTTTTCCGCTGTTCCGTTCATCGGCCCGGACCTGGCTCTGCTGATTCGCGGCGATTACGTGGTCGGCGACGCCACGCTCAACCGCTTCTTCAGCTTCCACGTCATTGCCGTGCCGCTGGTGCTGTTGGGCCTGGTGGTAGCGCACATCATTGCCCTGCACGAAGTCGGCTCGCTGAACCCGGACGGAATCGAGATCAAGGCGACGAAAGGCCCGGACGGCATTCCCCTGGACGGCATTCCCTTCCACCCCTATTACACAGTGCACGACATCTTCGCCGTGAGCGCCTTTTTGATGGTGTTTTGTTCCATCATCTTCTTCGCGCCGGAAATGGGCGGCTACTTCCTGGAGTACAACAACTTCATTCCAGCCAACCCGTTCCAGACGCCGTTGCACATTGCGCCGGTCTGGTATTTCACGCCGTTCTACTCGCTGCTGCGCGCGGTTACCAGCGAGATGATGTACGTGCTGATTCTCTGTGTCCTCGGTGGCGCCGGCTTTGCCGTCTACAAGGGCAAGATGCCGCTTGTCTTCAAGGGCGCTATTGCCGTGGGTGCACTTGCCGTGGCCGCGATGATGCTGGCCATTGACGCCAAGTTCTGGGGTGTGGTGGCGATGGGCGGCGGCGTTGTGACCCTGTTCTTCCTGCCTTGGCTGGACAACAGCGCGGTCAAGTCGATCCGCTATCGGCCCGACTGGCACAAGTACCTGTACGCTGTTTTCGTCATCAACTTCCTGGTGCTCGGCTATCTGGGCACGCAACCGCCGTCGGCGATTGGTGGACGTATCGCCCAGTTGGGAACCCTGTTCTACTTTGGCTTCTTCATCACGATGCCCTGGTGGAGTCGCATCGGCGTGTCCAAGCCGGTGCCCGATCGTGTCGTCTTCGCGGCGCATTGAACTGACAACACATCATGAAAACCATGGGTTTCACTAACAAAATCATTCTGGGCCTGGCGCTGGCGCTGGGCTTGACCGTGGGTGTGCAGGCCAATACCGGCGGACCGGCCTGGGACAAGGCGCCCAACAAGACCAACGATATGGCAGCCCTGCAAAACGGCGCCAAGTTGTTTGTCAACTACTGTCTGAATTGCCACTCGGCTGCCTTCATGCGCTTCAACCGCCTGCAGGACATTGGTTTGACCAACGAGCAGATCAAGGACAACCTGTTACTGACCAACGGCAAGATGGGCGACACCATGAAGTCCGCGATCGACCCGCAACAGGCCAAGGCCTGGTTTGGCGTCAATCCGCCGGA
>CAIWNX010000165.1 GCA_903914175.1 uncultured beta proteobacterium
CGATCGACAAGGCCGAAGACCGCCTGAAGTTCAAGGACGCCATGACCAAGATCGGTCTGGGTTCCGCGCGCTCCGGCATTGCGCATTCGATGGAGGAAGCCTGGACCGTGCAGAAGACGCTCGGTTTCCCGACTGTGATCCGCCCCAGCTTCACGCTCGGTGGCACCGGCGGCGGCATTGCGTATAACGCTGAAGAATTCGAAGTGATCTGCAAGCGCGGCCTCGACGCCTCTCCGACCAGCGAACTGCTGATCGAGGAATCGCTGCTGGGCTGGAAAGAGTTTGAGATGGAAGTGGTGCGCGACAAGGCGGACAACTGCATCATCATCTGCTCGATCGAAAACCTGGACCCGATGGGTGTGCACACCGGCGACTCCATCACCGTGGCGCCGGCACAAACGCTGAGCGACAAGGAATACCAGATCCTGCGCAACGCCTCTCTGGCCGTGCTGCGCGAGATCGGCGTGGATACCGGCGGCTCCAACGTCCAGTTCGCCATCAATCCCGATGATGGGCGCATGGTGGTGATCGAGATGAACCCGCGCGTGTCGCGCTCGTCGGCCCTGGCCTCCAAGGCGACCGGCTTTCCGATTGCCAAGGTCGCAGCCAAGCTGGCGGTCGGCTACACGCTCGACGAGCTGCGCAACGACATCACGGGTGGCGCCACACCGGCCAGTTTTGAGCCCAGCATCGATTACGTCGTCACCAAGATTCCGCGCTTTGCCTTCGAGAAATTCCCCGCAGCCGACAGCCGATTGACGACGCAGATGAAATCGGTCGGCGAAGTGATGGCCATCGGCCGCACCTTTCAGGAATCGTTCCAGAAAGCCTTGCGCGGTCTGGAAGTCGGCGTTGACGGCATGAACGAGAAGACGCAGGACCGTGAGCTCCTGGAGAAAGAACTGGGCGAGCCGGGCCCCGAGCGCATCTGGTACGTTGGCGACGCCTTTGCCGCCGGCTGGAGCGTGGAAGAAGTCCATGCGATCACCAAAATCGACCGCTGGTTTCTGGTGCAGATCGAGCAGATCGTCAAGATCGAACTCGAAATTGAACACTTGCCGGTGCCCGTTGGCGGCAGCGCGCTTGATGCCATTGACGCCGCCACACTGCGCGCCTTGAAGCAAAAGGGCTTTTCCGATCGGCGTCTGGCGCGCCAGTTCAAGACCACCGATACCGCCATCCGCGAGAAGCGCCGCGCCCTCGGTGTGCGCCCGGTCTACAAACGCGTCGATACCTGTGCCGCCGAGTTTTCCACCAACACCGCCTACCTGTATTCGACCTATGAGGCGCACAGCCCGTTCGACAGCGCCAGCGAGTGCGAGGCTGAGCCGACCACGCGCAAAAAGATCATGGTGCTCGGTGGCGGCCCGAACCGCATTGGCCAGGGCATTGAGTTCGATTACTGCTGCGTCCATGCGGCGCTGGCCATGCGGGAAGACGGTTACGAGACCATCATGGTCAACTGCAACCCCGAGACAGTTTCGACCGACTACGACACATCGGACCGCCTCTATTTCGAGCCGCTCACGCTGGAAGATGTGCTGGAAATCGTGGACAAGGAAAAGCCGTTTGGCGTGATCGTGCAGTACGGTGGCCAGACGCCGCTCAAGCTCGCGCTTGATCTCGAAGCCAACGGCGTGCCCATCATCGGCACCTCGCCCGACATGATCGACGCTGCCGAAGATCGCGAACGATTCCAGAAACTGTTGCACACCCTGGGTCTGCGCCAGCCGCCCAACGCCACAGCGCGCACCGAACCCGAGGCGCTGGAGAAAGCCGCTGCGCTCGGTTACCCGCTGGTGGTGCGTCCGAGCTATGTGCTCGGTGGCCGTGCCATGGAGATCGTGCATGAGCAGCGCGACCTCGAGCGTTACATGCGCGAGGCGGTCAAGGTCAGCCACGACTCACCCGTGCTGCTGGACCGCTTTCTTAACGATGCGATTGAATGCGATGTGGATTGCGTGCGTGATGCTGCGTTGAATGGCGAGCCCGGTCACACCTTCATCGGTGGCGTCATGGAACACATCGAACAGGCGGGGGTCCACAGCGGCGACTCGGCCTGCTCCTTGCCGCCGTACAGCCTGAGCGCAGAAACGGTCACCGAGATCAAGCGCCAGACCGCGGCCATGGCGCATGCCTTGAATGTGGTCGGTCTCATGAACGTGCAGTTTGCGATTCAGAACATCGAGGGCAAGGACGTGATCTTTGTGCTCGAAGTGAATCCGCGGGCCTCGCGCACCGTGCCCTTTGTCTCCAAGGCCACCGGCATCCAACTGGCCAAGGTGGCGGCGCGCTGCATGGTGGGTCAGTCACTGGCCGCGCAAGGTATCGGCGCGGAAGTGACACCACCATACTTCAGTGTCAAGGAAGCGGTTTTTCCGTTCGTCAAGTTCCCCGGTGTGGACACGATTCTCGGCCCCGAGATGAAATCGACCGGCGAGGTCATGGGGGTTGGCAAGACCTTTGGCGAAGCCTTCGTGAAGTCGCAGATTGGTGCCGGCACCAAGTTGCCGCGCTCGGGCAAAGTCTTTATCTCGGCCAAGAACAACGACAAGCCGCGCGCCATCGAAGTCGCGCGCTCCTTGCTGGCCATGGGCTTTGTCGTGGTGGCCACGCGTGGCACGGCAGCGGCCGTCAATGCCGCCGGCGTGCCCTGCACGGTGGTCAACAAGGTGACGGAAGGGCGTCCCCACATCGTGGACATGATCAAGAACAACGAGATTGCCATGGTCATTCACACCGTGGAAGAGCGGCGCAATGCGATCACCGATTCGCGCCAGATCCGCACTTCAGCTTTGCTGGCACGCGTGACGACTTTCACTACGATTGCCGGGGCCGAAGCCGCCGTGCAGGGTATGCCACACCTGGATCACCTGGACGTGATTTCGGTGCAGGAAATGCATGCGCAACTGGCCGCTGTCTGAGTGCATGTTGACAATGACGGCATAATCGCGCCAATCAGGTGGGGCAGTGCGCTGTCCCATCACGTGAACAACACCGCCGCACGGCAACGCGCGGCGGTTTCATTTTGTATTTTGAACAGACCCAACGGAGCAGTACGTGGCGACCATTCCCATCACCAAGCGCGGCGCTGAAAAGCTCAAGGCCGAATTGCACAAGCTCAAGACGGTGGACCGTCCCTGGGTCATCAACGCCATCGCCGAGGCCCGCGCGCAAGGCGACCTCAGCGAGAACGCCGAGTACGAGGTGGCGAAGGATCGCCAGGGTTTCATCGAAGGCCGCATCCAGGAGGTCGAAGGCAAACTCTCGGCCTGCCAGATCATCGACCCGTCTGAACTGAACGCCGGTGGCCGCGTGGTGTTTGGTGCCACCGTGGTCCTTGAAGACGAGGCGTCTGGCAAGACCGTGACTTACCAGATCGTCGGTGAAGACGAGGCGGACATCAAACTCGGTCTGGTCAATATCGGCAGTCCGATTGCGCGTGCCCTGATTGGCAAGGAAGAAGGAGACAGCGCGGAAGTGCAGGCGCCGGGCGGCATCAAGCACTACGAAGTGGTGACTGTCAGTTACGTTTGAGTTCTGATCCGATGTCACGCCTTGCAGTCTGGGTCGCGGCGCTGTGGTGCTGCAGTCTGGGTCTGATCGGGTTCTTGGTCGTGCCCATGCTATTTGCCCATTTGCCAACGCCGGCCCTTGCCGGCAGCATGGCGGCCAAACTGTTTCAGGCGCAGACCTGGCTTTCGCTGGTGTGTGGCCTCGTGCTGTTGATGCGCACGCGTTCCAGGCGGGCGCCCATGGTGCTGGCGCCCCAGGTATTGCTGTTGGTCATGGGCGGCATGTTGCTGGCGCTGCTGTCTGAATTTGCCGTCGCACCGCACATCGTGGCGCGCGAGAATCTGCGTCTCTGGCACAGCATCGGCAGCATCATGTTTGTGCTGCAGTGGGTCTGTGCGACGCTGGTGTTCTGGAAGTTGACGCCGTCGGCGTCAGCGCGCTGAAGATCAGGTCTGGCTGCGCTTTTTGATGCTGATCTGTTTCGGCTTGGCGCGTTTGATCTGACCGCCTGAAGTCAGGCGCTGGTTGCCCAGCACGCGCAGGGTCTTGACCTCGGGTCGCTGGCCACCGCGCTTGCTGTATTTGAGCACCTTGAAGTCGCGCGGGCCGGGCATGCGGTCTTCGTCGACGGTCTTTTCCCGCTCAGGCATGGGTCGCCAGAGCACCAGAAGTTTGCCGATGTGCTGGATCGGCGCGGCGCTGAGTTCGTCGGCCAGCGTTTGAAACATGGCTTCACGTGCCGCGCGGTCATCGGAGAAAACGCGGACCTTGATCAGACCGTGTGCGTTCAGGGCGGCGTCGGTCTCTTTTTTGACGGCGGCGCTAAGTCCGTCACCACCCACCATCACTACCGGGTCGAGGTGATGCGCTTGCGCACGGTGTTCTTTGCGTTGGGCGGGGGTCAATTGAATTTGGGGCATGGCCTTATTATCGGTTACCCTGGATTTGGCAGTTGAACACGCCCGAGTGGGCCGCTGGCAAGGTGACTGGGTAGGCGCGCCGACGATGCAGGCTAATGCCTGCAAGGAGAAGCAACGCCCCCAGACGCATTGTCAGTGGTTCAATCGGGTGCGTAGCGCTGTCACCCCAACTGGTGAATCGCAACAGCGCTGAAATAGTCCGTGTTCAAAAACACTTGTTGAAGATGATGAGCGGTCAACTGCCAAATTCAGGGTCATGAAGGTAAAAATGAAAGTCAACGGCAAAAGCAGCAAGGTGAATCGGGCGTGGATCAACGACCACGTCAACGACCCCTACGTCAAACTCGCCAAACTGGAGGGTTACCGCGCGCGTGCCGCCTACAAACTCAAGGAAATCGATGAAGCGCTGCATCTGATCAAGCCGGGACAACTGGTGGTTGATCTGGGTTCGACCCCAGGCGCCTGGAGCCAGTATGTGCGCCGACGCCTGTCGCCCAAGACCGCCACCAGCGGCGGTGCCGCTGTCGGGGAACTCAATGGCACCATCATTGCGCTCGATATCCTGCCGATGGAGCCAGTCGAGGGCGTCACCTTTTTGCAGGGTGATTTTCGCGAGCCCGAAGTTCTGCAGCGCCTTGCCGACGAGATGAAGGGCCGCTTGGCCGACGTCGTGGTGTCCGACATGGCGCCCAACCTGTCGGGCATCGCTTCCGCCGACGCGGCGCGCGTGGAGGAACTGGTGGAACTGGCCATTGAGTTCGCGCAAACGCACATGAGGCCGCAGGGTACGCTGGTGGCCAAGGTCTTCCACGGTGGCGGTTATGACCCCCTGGTCAAGCGTTTTCGAGAGACCTTTCAGGTGGTCAAGCCCTTCAAGCCAAAGGCCTCCCGCGACAAGTCATCGGAAACCTTTCTGCTGGGCATCGGGTTGAAATCGGTCTGAATTCCGGCCTTGTTCTGTGGACGGTGGCTGGAAAACCACTATTAAAGCTTGCTTAATCTTGAAACGCCTAAAATGGCGCCCAACTGTGCCTAGTCCTCTCTCTCACCCGCTTCCTTACTGGAGCCTCGCTTGAATAATCAGTGGTTCTCGAAAATAGCCGTCTGGCTCGTCATCGCCCTTGTGCTGTTCGCCGTCTTCAAACAGTTTGATACGCGTGGGACCGCTGGCGCGGGGAACCTCGGGTATTCCGATTTTCTGGAAGAAGTTCGTGGCAAGCGCATCAAGAGCGCCGTGATCCAGGAAGGCCAGGGCGGCACCGAGATCGTTGCTGTCACCACCGATGACCGCAAGGTCCGCACGACAGCGACCTACCTCGATCGTGGTCTGGTTGGCGACTTGATTGCCAACGGCGTCAAGTTCGACGTCAAGGCGCGCGAGGAAGGCTCACTCCTCATGACACTGCTGGTCAGCTGGGGGCCGATGCTGCTCTTGATTGGTGTCTGGGTCTATTTCATGCGCCAGATGCAGGGCGGCGGCAAGGGCGGAGCCTTCAGTTTCGGCAAGAGTAAAGCGCGCCTGCTGGATGAAAACACGAATCAGGTGACCTTTGCCGATGTCGCCGGTTGCGACGAGGCCAAGGAAGAAGTCAAAGAGGTCGTGGACTTTTTGAAGGACCCGGCCAAATTCCAGAAGCTTGGCGGGCGCATTCCGCGCGGTCTGCTGCTGGTCGGCCCGCCCGGTACCGGCAAGACCCTGCTGGCCAAGGGCATCGCCGGCGAGGCCAAGGTGCCGTTCTTCTCGATCTCGGGTTCCGACTTTGTTGAAATGTTTGTCGGTGTCGGCGCCTCCCGTGTGCGCGACATGTTCGACAACGCCAAGAAGAACGCGCCCTGCATCATCTTCATCGATGAAATTGATGCCGTCGGGCGTCAGCGTGGCGCCGGTCTCGGCGGCGGCAATGACGAGCGCGAGCAAACCCTCAATCAGATGCTGGTCGAGATGGACGGCTTTGAGACCAATGCCGGCGTGATCGTGGTCGCAGCGACCAACCGGCCCGACATTCTGGATGCGGCGCTGCTGCGTCCGGGTCGTTTTGACCGCCAGGTCTACGTGACCCTGCCGGACATTCGCGGTCGCGAGCAGATTCTCAACGTGCACATGCGCAAGGTTCCTCTGGGGCAGGATGTCAATTCCGCCATCATCGCGCGTGGCACGCCCGGCATGTCGGGTGCTGATCTGGCCAATCTGTGCAACGAGGCGGCGCTGATGGCGGCGCGGCGCAATGCGCGCACCGTCGAGATGCAGGACTTCGAGAAAGCCAAGGACAAGATCCTGATGGGCCCCGAGCGCAAGAGCATGGTCATGCCCGAGAGCGAACGGCGCAACACGGCCTACCACGAGTCAGGCCACGCACTGATCGGCAAGATGCTCTCCAAGTGCGATCCGGTGCACAAGGTCACCATCATTCCACGCGGTCGTGCCCTGGGTGTCACCATGAGCCTGCCGGCGCAGGACCGCTACAGCTACGACAGCGAATACATGCAGCACCAGATCAGCATGTTGTTTGGTGGCCGCATTGCCGAAGAAGTGTTCATGAACCAGATGACCACCGGCGCCAGCAACGATTTCGAGCGCGCCACCCACATTGCGCGTGACATGGTGACGCGTTACGGCATGACCGACGCACTCGGGCCGATGGTTTATGCGGACAACGAGGGCGAGGTCTTTCTGGGTCGTTCCGTGACCAAGACCACCAACATGAGCGAGCAGACCATGCAGAAGGTCGATGCCGAGGTGCGTCGCATCATTGACCAGCAATACAGCCTGGCACGCAAGCTGATCGAGGACAACCAGGACAAGATTCACGCCATGGCCAAGGCCCTTCTGGAGTGGGAAACCATCGACAGCGAACAACTCGATGACATCATGGCCGGCAAGGTGCCACGGCCACCGAAGGACTGGACACCACGCGTGCCAACCCCCGGCGGCGACAGCAGCAGCGGCGGCAC
>CAIWNX010000166.1 GCA_903914175.1 uncultured beta proteobacterium
ACCATTCGCCAGGCTGACCTGATCGAGTCCATTGCCGCTGCCCTTCAATACATCAGCTACTACCACCCGGCCGACTACATCACCCATCTGGCGCGTGCCTACGAGCGCGAGCAGAGCGCCGCCGCCAAAGACGCGATCGCGCAAATCCTCACCAACAGCAAGATGAGCGCCACTGGCCACCGCCCGATCTGCCAGGACACCGGCATCGTCAACGTCTTCCTCAAGGTCGGTATGGACGTGCGCTGGGGCGAGTTCACCGGCAGCCTGGACGACGCCATCAACGAAGGCGTGCGCCGCGCCTACAACCACCCCGACAACACGCTGCGCGCCAGCGTCGTGGCCGATCCGCAGTTCGACCGCAAGAACACCAAGGACAACACCCCCGCCGTGATTTATACCGAGATCGTTCCCGGCAACACGGTCGAAGTCACCGTTGCCGCCAAGGGCGGCGGCAGCGAAAACAAGAGCAAGATGGTGATGCTCAACCCGGGCGACAGCGTGGTCGATTGGGTGCTCAAGACGGTGCCGACGATGGGCGCCGGCTGGTGCCCGCCCGGCATGCTGGGCATCGGCATTGGCGGCACTGCTGAAAAAGCCGTGCTGATGGCCAAGCAAAGTCTGATGGAAGACTTGGACATGCACGAGTTGCAAGCGAAGGCCGCGGCCGGCCAGACCCTGAGCAAGACCGAGGCGATGCGCCTGGAACTGCTCGACAAGGTCAACGCCCTGGGCATTGGCGCGCAGGGCCTGGGTGGCCTGACCACGGTGCTCGACATCAAGATCAAGATGTACCCGACGCACGCCGCCGGCAAGCCGGTTGCCATGATCCCGAACTGCGCCGCCACGCGCCACGCCCATTTCGTGATGGACGGCAGCGGCCCGGTCTACCTGACACCGCCCTCGCTCGACCTCTGGCCCAACGTGCAGTGGACGCCTGACTACGTCAAGAGCAAAAAGGTTGACCTCAACAAGCTGACCAAGGAAGAAGTGGCAAGCTGGAAGCCGGGCGACACCCTGCTGCTCAACGGCAAGATGCTCACCGGGCGCGACGCCGCGCACAAGCGCATTCAGGACATGCTGGCCAAGGGCGAGAAGTTGCCGGTCGATTTCACCAACCGCGTCATTTACTACGTGGGACCGGTCGACCCGATCAAGGACGAAGCTGTCGGCCCCGCCGGCCCGACCACCGCCACGCGCATGGACGGTTTCACCGAAATGATGCTGGCCAAGACCGGTCTGATCTCGATGATCGGCAAGGCCGAGCGCGGCCCGGTCGCGATCGAAGCGATCAAAAAACACCGGAGCGCATACCTGATGGCCGTCGGCGGCGCCGCCTACCTGGTTTCCAAAGCGATCAAGACCGCCCAGGTGGTGGGCTTTGCCGATCTGGGCATGGAAGCGATTTACGAATTCGACGTGGTTGACATGCCGGTCACGGTGGCGGTAGATTCCGGCGGCACCAGCGCCCACATCACCGGCCCGGCCGAGTGGCAAAAACGCATCGCCACCGGCGAGTTCAAGGGCATTGGCGTTACTGGCGCCTGATTTAGGAACCTCATGAAAATCTGCCCTATTGCCATTGCTGTTGGCTGCCAGAAGTGTCCGGCCTTCAAGAACTGCCCACTCAAATCAGCACTGGGGGATGCCCCCCCGGCCAGCCCGGCGCCGGTCGTCGCCAAACCGGTCAAATCTGCCAGACCGGCAAAAAATTCGCCCGCCGCACGTAAAAGGCAAAAGAAATAGCCGCGTCTGCGCACCGGCCAGTGACGGCGTGAGCGGGGTGGCCGCTCACGCGGGATAATCGCAGACCATGAATCCCCTGCTTTCCCGACTCCAGCCTTATCCCTTCGAGCGACTGCGGCAACTATTTGCCGATGTCACCCCGAACCCGGCCCTGCGCGCCATCAGCCTGGGCATGGGTGAGCCCAAACACGCCACGCCCGCCTTCATCCGAACAGCCATGATGGACTCCGTCATGGCCACGCCCAGCGGCCTGGCTTCGTATCCGGCAACCGCCGGCGAGCCGCGACTGCGCCAGGCCTTTACCGACTGGCTGAAATTGCGCTACGGCCTGAACGTGAATCCGGCGACGCAAGTGCTGCCGGTCAGCGGTTCGCGCGAGGCCTTGTTTGCGCTGACGCAAACCATCATCGACCCGACACGCTCACCGGTGGTGGTCTGCCCCAATCCCTTCTACCAAATCTACGAAGGCGCCGCCCTGCTGGCAGGTGCAGAGCCTTACTTTGTGCCAACCGACGCAGCGCGCAATTTCGCGCAGGACTGGGACAGCGTGCCCGAATCAGTCTGGGCACGCACCCAGTTGCTCATCACCTGCTCACCTGGCAACCCGACCGGCGCTGTCATGCCCTTGTCCGAGTGGGAGAAACTGTTTGCCTTGAGCGACCGCTACGGTTTCGTCATTGCCTCTGACGAGTGTTACAGCGAGATTTACTTCCGCGACGAAGCGCCACTGGGCGGCATGGAAGCAGCGGCGCGCCTGGGCCGCAGCGACTTTCGCAATCTGGTCTCTTTCACCAGCCTGTCCAAGCGCAGCAACGTGCCCGGCATGCGCAGCGGTTTTGTCGCCGGCGACGCGGAGATCATGAAGCAGTTTCTGCTCTACCGTACCTACCACGGCTGCGCCATGAGCCCGGCGGTGCAGGCAGCCAGCATCGCGGCCTGGGGCGACGAGCAGCATGTGCTTGAAAACCGTGCCCAGTACCGCGACAAGTTCGCCCAGGTCACACCGATGCTGGCCGCTGTGATGGAGGTCGCGCTGCCCGATGCCGGCTTCTATCTGTGGGCCAAGATCGAGGGCGATGACACCACTTTCGCGCGCGAGCTCTACGCTCTTTACAATGTGACCGTTTTGCCCGGTACCTACCTGGCCCGTGACGGGCAAGGCGTCAACCCGGGCGCGCAGCGGATCCGCATGGCGCTGGTGGCTGAAACGGCAGAGTGCGTCGAAGCCGCCCAGCGCATTGTCCAATTTGTCAAATCCAGAAAATGAAAGCTTGCGGGGCCGCTCTGTAGCCCTGTGCGCCATTGAATAGAAAGAAAGCCATGACCCTGCAACTGCAACAAATCATCGACGCCGCGTGGGAAGACCGTGCCAACATTTCCGCCAAGTCAGCGCCAAAAGAGGTCAGCGATGCGGTCGAACAGGTGATCAGCGAACTCAATGCCGGGCGCCTGCGCGTTGCCACCCGGGAGGCGGTGGGTCTGTGGACCACGCACCAGTGGATCAAGAAGGCGGTGCTGCTGAGCTTTCGCCTCAAGGACAACGAGATCATGCGCGCCGGCGACCTCGGCTTTTATGACAAGGTGCCAACCAAATTTGCCGGACTGGATGAGGCGGCGATGCGCGCCACTGGCGTGCGTGTGGTGCCGCCAGCGGTGGCGCGGCGCGGCAGTTTCATCGGCAAGGGCGTGATCCTGATGCCGTCCTACGTCAACATTGGCGCCTTTGTCGATGAAGGCACGATGGTCGACACCTGGGCCACGGTCGGTTCCTGCGCGCAGATCGGCAAGAACGTGCACCTGAGCGGCGGCGTCGGCATCGGCG
>CAIWNX010000167.1 GCA_903914175.1 uncultured beta proteobacterium
CCGTGATCACAGTGAATGCAGTGTTAACTTTCAGAATGACTTTTTTGGCATCGGTGGTAAACGAACCTTCCTGTGACTCGAACACGGCCTGCGCGAGGTTCAGTTCCAACTTGGATTGCCGCATCAACCGGTCCTGCTTCTGATTTTGAAATTGTTCGCGCAACTTCAGTTCAGAAATATCAACGTGGGCGTAGAAGGTTTCCCGGTCCTCTGTCGCGCGCGCAGAAATGCGTACATAGCGCCCACCAGGAAGCGCAAGTTCGAAAGGTGCGCCTGAAAATCTCATGTTTTCCCGCAAGGTCCGTACCCCCGATTCGCGCAGCGCGACAGAAGCATCGTCATGCGTTCTTCCATCCCAAACCAAACGGAAGATGAATTCGAAGCTGTGATTGACGGCTGCTTCCCGGTCCGGCAGTTCATAGATTTTCAGGAACGAGTCATTCACCCGCATGACCAGGCCATCCTGATTGCAAGTCATCAAACCATCGGGCAGGCGATCAAAAAGGCTGGAATCACTGGAGGAGGGCGACTCGCTGGTCGGCGGCACCGATGCGGGCAGCAGGGGTGACGGATACATCGCGCTATCGCGCATCCGCCAAACGCGAACCCTCTTGTCACCGCTCAGCCGAATGGATGAAGCGTCAATGTGCCTGCCATGGTGTTCGAATGAAAAGGGGCGATTCTGCTCACGATGTCGCGCGATGCCAGCTTCGATGTAGAAATCGACATTGGGGAGTTCGGCCTCACCCAGGCGGCCAATGTAAAAGCGGCGCAAATTCTCCGCGTAGGGCTCACCCTTGAAAACCTTGCCTGAATGCTCCGGGAATACAGTGAAAAACTCATTGTTCCAGAGGATGGTGTTGTCATGGTCGTCAAAGACGCACAAGGCAATGTGCAGCCCATCGAGTGCTTTACCCAAATTACCCAGCAGCTCTGTTGCCCATCTTTCGTTCTCCTCACTTTGCTGGCCGAGTTTCAGGCTGGCAATGCTGAGCTCTACACCTTGCTTTTCCTTTTGGTTACTCAGGTGGGCGAGTTGCGTGCTGACGGCGAGCAGTTCCTTTTCAACTTGCTTTTGGCCAGTGATATCGTGCAACACCAGATGCATCTGCCCCTCGGCCCTACCAGCGGCAATGGCCTGGCTTTGCAGAAGCACCCACAACTCTGCACCGTCCCGTTGAATCAATCGCAATTCGCATTCCTGCGATGCATTGGTAGAAACGATTCTTTGCCGCCAATCAGCGAAAATGTGCTGGTCGCCCGCGCGGACGAAATTGGCCAACGCTCTTTTGGACAAATCGCTCCTTGCAACACCGAGCATGGCAGCGGTTCTGAGGTTGGCTCGCCGGATCAGCCCGGACTCGCTGAGAGTGCAATAGCCTATCGGCGCCAGTTCATACAAGTCAAAATAACTGGCCCGCGATTGGTTGAGTTCAGCCTGTATCTGGCGCAACTCCTCGTTTTGCATCTCCAACTGAATCTGATGGACTCGCAGTTCATGCAACATCTGTTGCACGGTGTCTGGGGACAAGGCAGCGAATTCTTCTGGTGTTTGGCGTGCGCGTTGTGCCAAAACCGCTTCAGCGCGCTGGCGCAAGTCCGTAATAAGAGTCGGCATTGTTTCGCGACCGCTTGCTAGCCACCACTGGCATCAGAGTCGAAGAATCGATACCGCCCAACGCACACGTGTTCGGCGCATACCTGCTTCAATAAATTTTGACTGCGTCGCCCCATCTCATGACCTTTGTCGAGACCGATCAATTAGAGGCAACGCCAGCATGAAGTACGTCCGTTTCAGACTACATCTCGGCAACCCCGCTGGCATGGCTTTC
>CAIWNX010000168.1 GCA_903914175.1 uncultured beta proteobacterium
GGGGAAATTCCCCACCTCCAAGGCTTCACCTCTATGCCCGTGTGCGCAAGCACCACAGCAAACAAAAACGCGATGGTGGCCTGTGAGGACCTACCACCGCATAGCGGTTTAGTTCAACTGTTCTAAATTTCGGAATGACTATACGCTAGGTGTACCGGACATTTCTTGCCGCCTCAAAATTAGCCCCCAATGATTAAACACAGCCATCCTTGCCCGATTGGACTACCAGCAAGCAATCTGTGGTTAACGTCTCTGAAAACCGCACTGAAGTCGGCCAGGCCACGGAAAGCGAAACCGAAATCTGTGTGTCCGCTTTGACTGTCTTGACCGTGCCTGCGAACGGCCGCTCGACACGATCCCCGATGTCGGCTTGGGGCACCAAGGAGCAGTTGGCCACCGGCCGGTATAGAGAATCCAAATTCAGAAACATGAACGTAATCGCGGCGGCAATCATGCCCACCTGCGTACCTAACGCCAGTTGCGGGTGCGTTGCTTGAAGGCGCCAATGCCGTTGTTGGAAGCATTGCTCATCAGATCGATTGCCTGACCCAGATACCGAAAGGCATCCGCTCCATGGCTGTACTCGTCATGCCGCGGGGCCCCGGGCTCATTGGTGGCCTGGTTGATGTCGCGCCGATAGCGTTTCAGGCATTCCAGCAGTCGGGCCGTCTTGCCCTGATCGAAGTAGCAGCGTGGCCAGAGCAGTCGGGCTGCCTTTATGCCTTCTTCCACACTGGTCTGGGGCAACACATGGGTCTTGCGCTTGAGCTCACCCAGCAGTTCTTCCGTACTCTTTCCGGTCTGGAAGTTTCTGGTCCGACCATCGTGCGGGATGTAATCGGTACCGAAGCGGTAGGGGCGCCGTTCCAACTCGGCAACGTACCAGTCCAGGGTTCGGTTGTTGTCTTCGATGTAGTCGATCAGCCGCACGTCCATCGGGGTGCGCTGCACAAAGATGATGGTCATGGCATCGTTCCAGCCCAGGTCCCAGACGGTGTGCACCGGCAGCATCGGGTCATAGGGAACCAGTCTGACCCTACCGTCCTTGAACACAGCATCGATCTCATGGCGGTAGATGGCGCCTTCAGCCACCCGACGCGGTTTGCCTTCCCAGATGTGCTCATAGCTTTCCGGGTCACGCGCCTGCGCCTTGATCCGTTCTTGCTCCAGGACTTCCGGAAACCACGGGTTGTCACGCCAATTGACCTCGCACAGCCAGGTATCAGGACTTGGCGCCGCAATGAACCTGACATAGGTCTCATCGGTATCCATGTCAGGGTTCAAGGTCAGCCAGATTTCTGAATCAGGTTTGCGGATGGTGGGAATCAGGACATCCCAGCTGCGTTTGGAAACCCCGTGGGCCTCCTCGACCCAGCAGCGATCTACGCTCTCGTAACTTTTTATGGAATCAACCGTGTGCGATTGCAAACCGCAGAACAGGAACAGGCTTCCGTTCTTGCCGCGGATTTCGGTATCGAGCACCTCATAAAACTCGGAGAAACCAAGTTCTTCGATCTGGTCTCTGAGCAGCCGGTGAACAGAGTCCTTCATGGACTTCTGAACTTCCCGGGCGCATAGAACGCGAAGTGGCGTGCAGAACGCTGAAATCAGAAGGGCTCTGGCCACACCCCAGGATTTGGCACCACCGCGACCACCATAGAGAACCTTGTAGCGCATGGGGCGCATCAGGGGTTCGAGCACCTGCGGAAACTGGGGGGTGATGTGGATTTCATTCATCGCGGCTTGGCTGTGACGTAGGTGATTTCCACCGTGTGTTTGATGGCGTCCCCATTGGCGCCGGTCACTTCCATCTTGTCGGTGAACATCTTCAGATGACGGCCTTCGAGCTCAAGTGCCTTGAGCGCACCGGCATGATTGGCCATCAGGCTGTTGCCATCTTTATCGATCACCTGTTTCATGGCGTCCGCCTTGACCAACTGGAGATCCTTCAAAACGTCATCGGCCTTGCGCTCGATGCGTTTGGAGCGGGCGTTCATCAGAGCCTGGATGCGAGCAGCGACCCAAGTTTTTCCAAGGAGCTCGGGGCCGATCCGGGATGCAGTCTTGGTGCTGTAGCCAGCGCGCATGGCGGCCTGCGATGCGTTCAGGTCCACCAAGTATTCCTGGCAGAAGATTTCCTGCATGGCGGTAAGCGAACGCGTAATCGACTGGGAACCATCGGACGTTGACATGAGTATCTCCAGAAAGATTTTGTTCTGGAAAGTTTCATAGGAAACGCTTCGGAGTCAACGGCATTTGGCTGCTGTGCAGGACCGAAAAAACCGTTGGGGCGCTTGCTGGTGATGTTCTGGACGCGAGTCGGGGGATGGTGTTCGCCGCAACGCTTATGGGAACAGGTCAAATTCTGCGCGTTGAAATTTGCACGCAGACTTATGTGCTCAGAAACCCTAATCTGCAAAGCAATACATGTATGCAAATATTTGCACGTAAGCAACTCAAATTGAAGGCTCGAAACTCCGCTTGGCGTGGGTGGCGTGGGTGGCGTGGGCTAAAACCTATTGCAGTACTCAGTCAAAAAAATATAGTGTTTTGAATTCTGTATTGCAGCTACTGGCATGGCCTTATATTTTTTCTACAGGACACCTGCAATGGGTTTTAGCCCACGCCACCCACGCCACCCACGCCAGGTTGTTTTTTGCGGATTCAGATCAAAATCGAACCGTCGTCAGCATAGAGTGTGCCCGGGTTTGTTAATTCGCTGAGGGCCGAAATCTCGCAACTTCTCGCAACTCTCGCAACTATTTCAGCCGCATCATCCGATTCGGACCTCTGCTGCGTCTTGACCACGACCCATCTTTTGAGTCCATTGGTCTTGTTGGCCAACTCCAGCCGCAACCCGGTGCAAAGCTGACCGGCGTGGCGCTCCAGCCAGCGCCCCAGAATCCGCACGTTGATCTTGCCGTTCTGACCGGCGATCTCTTCAAGCGCATCGGACAACACTGGCTCGGCACCAAATAAATTGCCTGCTTTGGCAATAGCTTGAGAGGCTGAAGTCGGAACAACGCCAAACGTCGTAACCCATGCGTTGAGCAATGCAGCCAGCTTTGAAGTCTCAGGGTTCTCAGAGGCCGCGCGGTCAATGGAGTCTGCCGGATCGGCGAAGTCAGGTAAATCAGTGAGATCTCGACAGGACTCATGTAACTTCTCGCGCAACCAGCACAAGGGCTGTCGCACCAGGTCATCCCACATTTCAAACGATGCGATGCGTCCAACCGCCGCCTTGGGCCGTCCGGCAGTGATGTAGGCTCGCACAATGGTAAGCGCCGCCACAACGAGGTTCTGCCTGTTTTTGCAGACCTCCTCCAGCGGGTCAAACTCGAACTCACGCTTAAACGGAGTCTCAATTTTGGCGTCCAATCGTGCCAGCAATACCCGCCGGTGGGTGTCGCCCGTCAAGACCAGGTTGTTGCCCGATACCAGAAACAGGGATCTGTTTGGCAACTCTACGTTCTCTGAAACGCCCAGGACACGGTCGGCAAAAAGCGAAGACGTCAGGAACGAGTCGATCACAGAGTTGCCCAGGGGTTCGCGAACGTTGTCCCACAGAATTACTTTATAGCCACCGCGCAGGGCGGCAAAGAGGCGCTTACGGCACTCTTCATCTTCATTGGTCGGCGGCAGCACGGCCACATCACCTCCTGTGGCCAATGCCCCGATGCACTTGGCCAGAAGAGTTTTTCCTGTGCCTGCCGCTGGTGCGTCAAATCCGGTTGCCGGACAGGTCGGTAGTGACGGGCGCAGACACGCGGTCAACATGGCCGCCAAGGTAACGCCCACAGCGATCTCGTCGGCAAACGGGAACAAACGTATGGGGTGCCATAACAGGGCCATTGCATCAAGGGCTTGTTCCGGTGTCGGTGCAACAGGCACCTGCGCCGGATAAACCTCGGAGGTGACGTACATCAGCCCGGTAGCTTGATCATGTCCTGGCTCATCCAAGACGCTTCCGTCGGGACGCAATGTGGGTGCGGTGGTGACTGCCGTCAGCTTTCTGAAGTTGCGACTGCCATGCTTGGCAATGATGGCATTGGCGATATAGGTCGGTGCATCTTCCGGGACTTCCCGGGTTGAGAGAATGTTGCCGTAATCATCAACCTCGGCTTTGACGCTATAAAACTCAGCGATCCGACCGGTGTGGTCAACAAGCCAGTCGCGGCTCACCGGTGTTGCCTTGCCGTCGGCGACGAAGGCAATCGCGTTTGTGCCGAAGTCAAACAATTCGCTGCGATCGCGCAAGACATGCAGCACGGCATCGGTCGAGTCGATCCGCATTCCCTTGCCCAACTGGATGCGGGCCGATTGCCTGCGCAACTCATAACGCATCCCGCCGTGGCGGTGTGAATAGAGGTCGGGGCGATTGCCGTTGAGTAGCCTTGCCACAGCCACGCGCCGATCGTTGTCCGGGTCCAGCGGGTCAGCAAATCGGGTGTTATGCCAACGGTGGGGGTTGTCTAGCAACTGGCCCACCGTAACCACCTGACCGTCAGCACAGGTCAATTCGAACTCGCCCATGAGAGTTTGGTGAAACGCAGCGCGCTCCAGTACATTGGTCGCCTGCAGAAGTTTGATGCCACGATTTTGGGCCAATGCCGGGGCTTTTTCTGTAACCCAGTTGCGCCGCGCGGCGTCACATTGATCTGAGACGCCAGCACGCGCAGCCTTTTGTTGTGCACGAGCTTCCTTTTGGATCGTGGGTGTTGCGCTGTCAATGAGCAGATTGAGATCAAACTGGGCATTGGCGTCGCCGAAGATCACTCCGTCCACCCCCGCGCGAGAGACACCATCGAGCAGCACGGACGGTCCGGCGAAATCAAGTTTTTCTGGCTGCCACACGGATGTATCAACCAAGCAGCGCAGCAAACGCTGGCCGGCCACACCAACTTCGCACCAGGCAGCCCCTGGCGCAGCCCATAGCAAGGCCTCAAGCGCTTTGCCGGCAGTAGGGATCAAGCTCGTGTTGGATACCGCAATATAGATGCGGTGGCGAGTCAGGCCTGACAGTACCCGGCCATCAGGGTGCAGACAACCGGCAGACGCGCTGGGTCTGCATAACATGGGCGCATTGGCCAAAACGGGTGCGCAACCAATCAATCGCTCGCGCAATTGCTCAGCTGACAATTGGCCATTGGGCAGACCATCGTGGTCAATCATCATTACACCGGGTGCCATACGGTATTTAAAGTTTTCCCGCGTTCGTGCGACGGCGCCCTCCAATTTGGCTTGGGTGTCGGCCTGCGTGCAAATATCGACGCTGTCCTGCTGGGTCAAGCCCCAAGTCACTGCTTGTGCGCTGGTGAGCCCATCCAGATGTGCCTTGAGTTCTACCAAGCCGGCAGCATCAACACGCTGCGCCTTGCCATGGCTGAGCATGGCTGAGGTTTCTTTTTTCATGCTGCCGTCTGGATGCAAGCCAATGACTTTTGTCAGTCTTTTTGGATTGATCCCTGTGATGACGGTAAAAGCCAGTGGTACTGTGGGCACCGGGACCGCCAGCAATGGCTCAAGCGGGTGCTCGGGCACATCGTTTTGCGCGGATTGATCGTCGCTTCCGTCGGAATAGTTGCGAGAGTTGCGAAAAGTTGCGAGATTTTCGTCGCTGGCGATTTCCGGGCCGAGCAGTTTTGATGCTTTTGGAATTGGCGCTTTTTTGCGGACACGACCTGACGGCGCGCATGGCTTGCCAGTTTCAGCGACAGTTTCTGGTTTTTTGTTTTCGGTCATGGTCAACTCCTAGCGACCCATGGCGGCTTGGAGTGCCAGCCAGGCGTTGACCTTGTCGGCGTCCCACACGGTCGTGGACGGCCCGAGTTTGAAGGGGGCGACAAACTTGCCTTCGCGCACCCATCGCCAGACGGTTGCCGGGCTCACCGGCAATATGCCGGGCTTTTTTGGCGTGCTGGCCAGCTCGCTGATGCGAATCACTCTTTTTTCCATATCACCTCCTGCTGCGCCGAATTAGCGCGGTGTATGAAAATTAGAGGCGAGAATTTTTCGGAGTCAACACCAGGTGTTTTCGGGTGCGCCGGGGTGGCACTGTTTGCAACTACCGTTTCTGTACCTCGTACAGAGGGCGGCCACGGCATTTTTGTGGGCGGGAACAGCTATTTCCACACCTCCAACAACCCGCAATTCCTCGCAACTGTAGTTGACTAGGTTCCTGTGCGTAGCGGGATTACGTCTGCCCCGATGCGTAGTTTGTCGAGGTAGTCGGCCCACTCAAGCATCATTTTCCGCCGCTGATCCATGAACTCTGCTCTGTCGTAAGCACTGCCAAGAGGACCGGATTTGCCATGGGCCAGTTGAGCCTCAATCACATCCGCTGAAATACCCGGCATGCGCTCGATCATTAACGTTCGCGCTGTGGCTCGAAATCCATGTGCTGTCATTTCAGTATTGGTGTAACCCATGCGGCGCAGTGCTGAGTTCACCGTGTTGTCAGACATTGGGCGCTCACCCGTCAGCAAGCTGGGGAACACATAGCGACCATGCCCTGTGAGGGGACGCATTTCTTTCAAGGCAGCCAGTGCTTGGGGGGCAAGCGGTACAAAGTGAGGTCTGCCATTAACCTTCTGATGTTTGCGCCGCTTCATATCCTGCGAGGGGATAGTCAGCATAGCATTTTCAATGTCAACCCACGCCCATTCCATTTGCCTGATGTTGGCCGGTCGCTGGAAAAGCAATGCCGACAAAACCAACGCGACCTTGGTCATCGGTTGGCCGGTGTAACTTGAAATGGAACGCATTAATTCACCAACTTTGGCGGGCTCCAGAATCGCCGCCATATGTTTTGTATTAACCGGCTTCAATGCGCCCTGAAGGTCACTTGATGGATTGCGTTCACACCTTCCCGTTTGAATACCATAGCGGAACACTTGGCCTGCAGTCTGTCTAAGGGTATGAGCTGATTCGATGGCGCCCCGCTTTTCGCACTTGCGCAGTGCATTCAGCAAAATCGGAGCCGTTATCGATGCCAGAGCCAATGAACCAATGTATGGAAACAGATCTTTGGTCATGCCCCGGAGCCACTTCGCACCATACATCGGAGTCCAGGATTCAGACTTGGTCGCCAAGAATTCCTGCGCCACCAATTCAAAGGTGTTTGCAGCAGCAGCGACCTGCGCTTGCTTCTTGCCCTTCTTGGCTGTACTAGGGTCAACGCCGTCCGCCAGCAATTCCCGAGCCTTGTCACGCCGCTGTCTAGCCTTGGCAAGCGAGACGGTTGGGTAAACACCAAGTGCAAGAGTCTTCTGCTTGCCGGCAAAGCGGTAATTGATGCGCCAGTATTTCCCGCTCGACTTGACCAGCAAGTACAACCCTTGACTGTCCGTGTGCTTTACGCCGGCACTTGCACCAGCGGATTTCAAATTCTTGATGAAAGTGTCAGTCAATGCCATGCCAAGCCCTTATCTTGATGGTATCTAAAAATCAAATCCTGCTAGGGACCATCATAGGTACCATCAGATTTCTTATACACCATGTTACAGCGTGAGACAGCATGATGCAATGAAATCACAACTCCCCCTCTGAAACATGATTTTTTTGAGAGGATGTGAGACCGTGTGAAGCGGAAAATTGGTCTGCCCGGAGGGGATCGAACCCCCGACCCACAGCTTAGAAGGCTGTTGCTCTATCCAACTGAGCTACGGGCAGAGATCGTGAGAAAGAAAGACATGGTCGGGGCGAAAGGATTCGAACCTTCGACCCTCTGGTCCCAAACCAGATGCGCTACCAGGCTGCGCTACGCCCCGACATGCCGGTATTGTAACGGCTGGCACTGCCTTTCCCTCTCGAAAGACTGACTTTTCAGGCCAGGCCATCGGATACAGTCTGTGCATGCCAGCACCAAGGTCATCGCTCACATGGCTCGCTCCGGGCCAAGCCTTCCCACCTGCCAGTCAGGCTTGGGACAAAAGTACGGCGGCGCCAGGTTTGCTCGCTGGGGGTGGCGCGCTCGATGTCGAGACCTTGCAACTGGCCTACAGCCAAGGGATCTTTCCGTGGTTCAGCGAAGGTCAGCCGATTCTGTGGTGGAGCCCGGACCCGAGAATGGTGCTCGATGTCTCGGCTTTTCGCGTACATCCGTCCTTTCGCAAATCTCTGTCCCGGTTTCGGCGCAGCAACAGTTGTGATATTCGCATCGACTCGGCCTTTGCAGAAGTGATCGAGGCCTGCGCCAGCAGGCGTCGCGACGGACAAAGCGGAACCTGGATCGTGCCGGAGATGATCGACGCCTATTGCGCCCTGCACCGCGCCGGCCTCGCCCACAGTGTCGAGACCTGGATCGACGGGGTATTAACCGGGGGCCTGTATTGCGTTGCGCTCGGTCAGTTCGTCTTTGGCGAGTCAATGTTCAGTAACGCCAGCAACGCATCGAAAATCGCCCTCGCCGCCCTGGTTGCTTTTTGCCGAGCGCATGACATAAGTTACATTGACTGTCAGCAGAATACCCACCATCTGGCATCGCTCGGTGCGCGTGAAATCTCCCGCGAAGCGTTTCTTCAACACGTACGCGACGGGGTCATCCTGGTCGGTCCACAATGGCGCTTTGAGCCCCCTTACTGGAACACCCTGCTGCCGGAAACGGCCACGTTAAAGTGACAAATCTGAACGATCTGCCCCTGCAAACTCTGCAGTACTATGCCACCGCAGCCTATGCCTGCAGCTACCTACCTGGTGAGCAGGCGAGGTCGGAAGTGGCCACGCCCAGCCATCTGATCAACACCGGCACCTACTCTGAACTGGTCGACCGAGGCTTTCGCCGCAGTGGCATGTTCACCTACCGCCCGCATTGCGATGCCTGCCACGCCTGCATACCGATACGGGTTGACGTCAGCCAATTCCAGGCGAACCGCAGCCAGCGCCGTGCCTGGACGCGGCATTCAACGCTCGAAGCACGGGTGATGGATCTCTGCTTTGTGCCGGAACACTACGACCTGTACCAGCGTTACCAGAATGAGCGCCATGCGGGCGGCGGAATGGACCAGGACAGTGTCGAGCAGTACAAGCAATTCCTGCTGCAGAGTCGAGTCAATTCCCGCCTGGTCGAGTTTCGCGCACCGAGCGACGATGGCTCGCCCGGCCAATTGCTGATGGTCTCTATTCTTGACCTGCTCGACGACGGAATTTCGTCCGTCTACACCTTTTACGAAGCGGAACTCAACAACAACAGCTTCGGTACCTATAACGTCCTGTGGCAGATTGCGCAAGCAAAGGCTCTCAAACTCGCGCATGTCTACCTCGGCTACTGGGTCAAAGCGAGTCACAAGATGAATTACAAGGCCCGCTTTTGTCCAAGCGAATACCTCGTGGCGGGACGCTGGGTGGGCATGCAACCGTTTTGATCCGGGCCATCTGCGGTTTGTCATTTCACCAGATAAAATGGTGGCATCACCTTTCAGGATCAACCATGCGAAAAACGGATACCAGTATTGCCGCCACTCCAACCGTCCAAGTGATCGAGCGCATGTTCACACTGATGGACGTGTTGGCATCGAGGGAGGAGGCAATTTCACTTAAGGAGATCAGTGAAAAATCCGGTCTGCATCTGTCGACAACTCACCGCCTGCTCAACGATCTGGCAACCGGCCGCTTTGTCGATCACCCGCAACCCGGCAGCTATCGGCTCGGCATGCGCTTGTTGGAACTCGGCAACCTGGTCAAGAGCCGGCTCAATGTGCGCGATGCCGCGCTACTGCCGATGCGCGAACTGCACAAGTTGATCCAGCAACCCGTCAACCTGAGCGTGCGCCAGGGCGATGAGATCGTTTATGTCGAGCGCGCCTACAGCGAGCGCTCCGGCATGCAGGTCGTACGCGCCATTGGTGGCCGTGCCCCGCTGCATCTCACGTCGGTCGGCAAACTGTTCTTGGCGGCCGACGATCCGCAACGGGTTCGCGCCTACGCAACCCGCACCGGCTTGAGCGGTCACACCAAGAACAGTCTGACGCAGTTACCGGCGCTGGAGCGCGAACTCTCCAAAGTCCGCCAATATGGCAATGCGCACGACAACGAAGAACTGGAATTGGGTGTGCGATGCATGGCCGCTGGCATTTACGATGATCAGGGCGTGCTGGCAGCGGGCTTGTCGATTTCGGCGCCAGCCGAACGGCTGGAGGATGCCTGGTTGCCTAAGTTGCAGGCAACAGCGCGTGAGATCTCAGCGACTTTAGGTTACCGCCCTGACGCCACACGCTAAGGGCACCTAGCGTCAAACCGTGGCTGCGGCTGCGTGCTTGCGGTGGGAACCTGCCAAGGGCAGACGTTCAACGGTCGCCGTTGGCCTGGATTCCACCCAGCGCCGAACACGCTCGGCATCGGCCAGGCGACTGAACTTGCCAGTTGAATCGAGGAACACCATGATGATCTTGCGACCCGCAACCTTGGCCTGCATGACCAGGCACTGACCCGCTTCAGAGATGTAACCGGTCTTCTGCAGACCAATATCCCATGACGGATTCTTCACCAGCCGGTTGGTGTTGTTGTACTGAAGCGTGCGCTTTCCAACCGCCAGCTGATGTCCCGGCGAAGTGGACAATTCGCGCAAGGTTGCGTCGCCGTAGGCAAAGTTGACCAGCTTGGCAAGGTCCCGGGCGCTCGATTGATTCTTGCTCGACAGGCCAGTGGGCTCTTCGTAATGTGTGTCGTCCATGCCGATTGATCGCGCCTTGGCGTTCATCAGGCCGACAAACACCGCCAGCCCACCCGGATAACTACGTCCCAGTGCGTGCGCAGCACGGTTTTCGCTGGACATCAAGGCCACATGCAACAGCTCACCACGACTCAACACGGTCCCAACCCGCAAGCGCGAGGTACTGCCCTTTTCGGTGTCGACGTCGGCCTGTGAAATCGTGATCAGCTCATCCATCGACAGTTGAGCTTCGCTGATAACCAGACCGGTCATCAATTTGGTCAGTGAAGCGATCGGCAAAATTGCCTTGTCGTTCTTGCTGAACAGAACCTCACTCGTGTCCTGGTCAATCACCAGCGCCACGCTGGATTTCAGTGCCAGCACATCGTGCCGACCGTGCAATCCCGCCATCTGTCCAAATGAGGGCTGCAGCGGAATCACTTCCGCCCGGTGAACCGCCTTGCGCTTGGTCGCGGCATTCTTCTTGGTGACTTTGGTCTTGGCCTTGACGCTGGCCTTGGCAGTCTTGACATGATGGCGTTTGCCCTGCGTCGACTCAAGCGGTGCGGAAACTGCAGTCAGCGCAAATGCCATCAGACCCAGAAAGAGCGCTTTGCGAAAAATACTTCCGACTCTTGTCTGACGACTGCAGAACATGCATCTTTCTCCTGATTGGTTTCCCGACCCGGCGAGTTTAATCAAAAAAACCGCAAGATATCAAATAGTTGCGGTTTTTTCTTAATCCAGAAGATGCACCCGGGTGCGCGCGCTGCCGGGCCGCGCCATCCAGGTGGAGAGCCTGTCGGCGAAACTAACCCTGTGCGGCCACCCGATCGGCCTTGCTTTGCAATTTATTCAGAGCGCTTAGATAGGCTTTGGCGGACGCCACGATGATGTCAGGATCGGAGCCAACACCATTGACAACGCGCCCGCTGTTTTGCAGGCGCACCGTTACCTCACCCTGGCTCTCAGTGGAACCGCTGATCGCATTGACTGAATACAGCACCATTTCGGCGCCGCTATTAACCTGCGCTTCAATCGCTTTGAGCGACGCATCAACGGGTCCGTTGCCATCGGAACTGCTCTTGACTTCCAACTCGTTGATCGTGAAGACGATGCTGGCTTGCGGCCGCTCACCGGTTTCACTGCGTTGCGACAAAGACACAAAACGATACTGCTCATGATCGTGCATGACCGCTTCGTCACTCGCCAGCGCAAGAATGTCCTCGTCGAAGATTTCACTCTTGCGATCCGCCAGTTCCTTGAACTTGGAAAACGCGCTGTTGATATCAGCCTCGCTTTCCATCTGGACGCCAAGCTCCTGCAAACGCTGCTTGAAGGCATTGCGACCGCTGAGTTTGCCCAGAACGATCTTGTTATTGCTCCAGCCCACATCCTCGGCCCGCATGATCTCGTAGGTGTCGCGCGCCTTGAGAACCCCATCCTGATGGATACCCGATGCGTGTGCAAAAGCGTTGGCACCGACAACCGCCTTGTTCGGTTGCACCACAAAACCGGTGGTCTGACTGACCATGCGACTCGCGGCCAGAATATGTTTGGTGTCAATGCCCAGATCCAGCCCAAAATAGTCGCGCCGGGTTTTCAGGGCCATCACCACCTCTTCCAGACTGCAGTTACCGGCACGCTCACCCAGGCCATTGATCGTGCATTCGATCTGACGCGCACCGCCAATTTTCACGCCCGCCAATGAATTGGCAACCGCCATGCCCAGATCGTTGTGGCAATGCACCGACCAGATCGCCTTGTCTGAATTTGGGATCCGTTCGCGCAGGCGCTTGATGAAATTTCCATAGAGTTCGGGTACCGCATAACCCACGGTGTCCGGCACATTGATGGTCGTTGCACCCTCGGCAATCACGGCTTCGATCACGCGGCACAGAAAATCCGGATCGCTGCGGTAGCCATCCTCGGGACTGAACTCAACATCGGGAACCAGGTTACGCGCAAAGCGCACCGCCAGTTTGGCCTGTTCAAACACCTCGTCGGGTGTCATGCGCAGTTTCTTCTCCATGTGCAGCGCCGAGGTCGCGATAAAGGTATGGATGCGGGCGCTGTTGGCACCCTTGAGTGCTTCGGCAGCGCGCGCGATGTCCTTGTCATTGGCGCGTGACAAAGAACAGATGGTTGAATCCTTGATGGCGCTGGCAATCGTCTGCACCGCCTCGAAGTCGCCGTTGGAGCTCGCAGCAAAACCCGCTTCGATGACATCAACCTTGAGTCGCTCAAGCTGCCGGGCAATGCGCAGTTTCTCGTCCTTGTTCATGGACGCGCCAGGCGATTGCTCGCCATCGCGCAAGGTGGTATCAAAAATAATTACTTTGTCAGCCATCCGTTTTCTCCTGAAGTCATCAAAATCCGCAAGCAAAAGGTAGGTCCATCAAACAAAAAGCCCGCTGCGGATGCACACGGGCTTTTGGTTTCGATGAGCGCGTGCGCTACCGTCTCCGCCCGTCCGGCGTTAGCAGTAGCGCTAGCAAAATCTGGTTCATGGCTTCAATGTACCACAAGTTTTCACCCCAGCTTACTTGTGCAAGCCTCGTTCATCGGGCTCGTCGGTTGACGTGCTGATGACGCTGGTTTGAAGTCCCTTGGCCTTGCGCCACACGTAAATCACGTAGCCACTGAAGCCATACGCGACAAACATGGCGAACATGACAATGGGCGGATCAATGTTAATGACGGCGATGCCGAGCGCGATGGCCACAATGACGACAAAGGGCACACTCTTCTTCATGTGAACGTCCTTGAAGCTGTAGAACGGGACATTGGTCACCATGCTCAGCCCTGCGTACAGGGCCAGTGCAAACATAGGCCAGGCTACGCTGGGGCCCTTCAGTCCCATATCCGTCACAACCCAGATAAACCCCGCCATCAAGGCAGCGGCAGCGGGAGACGGCAAACCCTGAAAATAGCGCTTGTCCACAACTCCCGTATTGACATTGAAACGTGCCAAACGCAATGCGGCACAAGCACAATAGACAAAGGCCGCAATCCAGCCCCAGCGCCCAAGACCCTGCAGCGCCCAGACATAGGCAATGAGCGCGGGAGCGGCACCGAACGAAACCATGTCCGAGAGCGAATCCATTTGCTCGCCAAAGGCACTCTGGGTGTTGGTCATGCGGGCGACACGGCCATCAAGACTGTCGAGCACCATGGCACAAAACACACCAACGGCAGCTTGATCAAAGCGGCCGTTGATCGCCATGACGACGGCATAAAACCCGCCAAAAAGCGCTGCCAGCGTAAACAAATTGGGCAAAATATAAATGCCCTTGCGGCGCTTTCTCACCACCATGCCCTCGCCCTCGGGAATGTCCTGTTCATTTCCGTCATGCATAGAAATAGCCTCCTGTAGTGCATAGTAACAAAGGCCACCGAAGTGGCCTTTTTTCATGACGGTGAACCCGCTTAGTTGCGTGTCTGGTCAACCAGTTTGTTCTTCTTGATCCAGGGCATCATGCCACGCAGCGATTCACCAACAATCTCGATCTGATGCTCGGACATCAGGCGACGCCGGCTCAGCAAAGTCGGTGCGCCGGCTTTGTTTTCCAGAATGAAACTCTTGGCATATTCGCCAGTCTGGATGTCCTTCAGGCACTGGCGCATTGCCTCCTTGCTGGCAGCGTTGACGATCTTCGGACCGGTCACGTACTCGCCGTACTCGGCATTGTTGGAGATCGAATAATTCATGTTGGCGATGCCACCTTCATAAATCATGTCCACGATCAGTTTGAGTTCATGCAGGCACTCGAAATAGGCCATCTCAGGCGCATAACCGCCCTCAACCAGGGTCTCGAATCCGGCCTTGATCAGTTCCACCGTGCCACCGCACAGAACGGCCTGCTCGCCGAACAGATCGGTTTCGGTTTCTTCACGGAAACTGGTTTCGATAATGCCGGCCTTGCCACCACCATTGGCCATGGCATAGCTCAGGGCCAGATCGAGCGAGCGGCCCGACTTGTCCTGGTGCACGGCGACCAGGTGTGGCACACCGCCACCCTGCACATAGGTGCCGCGCACCGTGTGACCGGGCGCCTTCGGGGCGACCATCCAGACGTCGAGGTCGGCCCGCGAATTGACCAAGCCGTAATGGACATTGAAACCGTGCGCAAACACCAGGGACGCGCCCTGCTTGATATTGGGCTCGATATCGTTGGTATAGACGGTGCCGATCTGCTCATCAGGCAACAGGATCATGACCACGTCGGCACCCTTGACGGCGGTCGCAACTTCGGCAACCTTGAGACCGGCTTTTTCCACCTTGGCCCACGACGCGCCACCCTTGCGCAAACCGACCACAACCTTGACACCGCTGTCGTTCAGATTCTGGGCGTGCGCATGGCCCTGGCTGCCATATCCGATGATTGCAACTGTCTTGCCCTTGATCAGGCTGATGTCACAGTCTTTGTCGTAAAAAACTTTCATTCTCTTCTCCGTTGTAAAAAAATCAAACTCTCAGGATGCGTTCACCGCGACCGATGCCGCTGGAGCCGGTGCGTACGGTTTCCAGGATGGCGCCACGCTCAATCGCCTCGAGGAAGGCGTCGTTTTTCGACTGATCGCCAGTTAACTCGATGGTGTAGCTTTTTTCGGTGACGTCAATGATACGACCCCGGAAGATGTCAGCCATGCGCTTCATTTCCTCGCGCTCCTTGCCGACGGCGCGCACTTTGACCATCATCAGTTCGCGCTCGGTGTAGGCACCCTCAGTTAAATCGACCACCTTGACGACTTCAATAAGGCGGTTCAGGTGCTTGGTGATTTGTTCGATCACCTCGTCCGAGCCTGCGGTCTGAATCGTCATGCGCGACAGACTCGGATCCTCCGTCGGCGCCACCGTCAGGGACTCAATGTTGTAGCCACGGGCGGAGAACAGACCGACGACCCGCGACAGCGCACCAGGTTCGTTTTCCAGCAATACAGCAATAATATGTTTCATGGGATTCCTCTTTCGCTACCCTCCCCCCGCAGCGGTAACCGCAGGGCTCGGTAGACAATTGATTTAGAAATTAAAGATCTTCCGAGCCCAGCAGCATCTCAGTGATGCCGTTGCCAGCGCGCACCATCGGAAACACGTTCTCCGTCGGATCGGTGCGGATGTCCATAAAGACGGTGCGGTCCTTCAACTTGCGCGCTTCGCGCAGAGCCGGCTCCACGTCCTGTGCACGCTCAACCAGCATGCCCACATGGCCATAGGCTTCGGCCAACTTCACAAAATTGGGCAGCGCATCCATGTAACTATGGCTGTAACGTCCCTCATATTCGACTTCCTGCCACTGGCGGACCATGCCCAGATAGCGGTTGTTGAGTGAAACAATCTTGATCGGCGTGTTGTACTGCAGGCAGGTCGAGAGTTCCTGAATGCACATCTGCACCGACCCGTCGCCCGTAATGCAGAAAACCTCGCTCTCCGGGCGTGCCATCTTGATGCCCATGGCATAGGGAATGCCAACGCCCATCGTACCCAGACCACCGGAGTTGATCCAACGCCGCGGTTCATCAAAGCGGAAATATTGGGCCGCCCACATCTGGTGCTGACCGACATCAGACGTGATGTAGGTATCGACATCCCTGGTCATGTTCCACAGCGTCTCCACGACATACTGCGGCTTGATCACATCGTTCTTGCCGTGGTCATACTTGAGGCAGTTTCCTTTGCGCCAGCCCTCAATCGTGTCCCACCAGGGCGCCAGTGACGGAACATCGGGCTTGACAGACCCCTCCTTGATCATCGCGATCATGTCGGTCAGCACGTCCTTGACGTCGCCGACGATCGGAATGTCAACCTTCACACGCTTGGAAATGCTTGACGGATCGATATCAATATGAATGATCTTGCGTTCATTCTGGGCAAAGTGCTTCGGGTTGCCGATCACCCGGTCGTCAAAGCGCGCGCCGACCGCCAGCAGAACGTCGCAATGCTGCATCGCGTTGTTCGCCTCCACTGTGCCATGCATGCCCAGCATGCCCAGAAACTTGCGATCACTGGCCGGATACGCACCCAAACCCATCAAGGTATTGGTGCATGGACAACCCAACATGTCCACCAAGGTGCGCAACTCGGGCGAGGCGTTGCTCAAAATGACGCCGCCCCCCGTGTAGATATAGGGACGCTTGGCGGCCAGCAGAAGTGACAGCGCCTTGCGGATCTGCCCACCATGGCCTTTGCGAACCGGGTTATAGGAGCGCATCTCGACCGTTGCCGGGTAACCTGCGTAATGTGTCTTTTTAAACGAGACGTCCTTCGGAATATCCACCACGACCGGACCTGGACGACCGGTGCGCGCGATATGAAAGGCCTTTTTCATGGTTTCGGCCAGGTCGCGCACGTCCTTGACCAGAAAATTGTGCTTCACAACCGGGCGGGTGATGCCCACCGTATCGCATTCCTGGAACGCATCAAGTCCGATCGCCTGCGTTGGCACCTGACCGGTCACGATCACCATCGGGATGCTGTCCATATAGGCTGTGGCGATACCGGTCACCGCATTGGTCGAACCCGGTCCGGAAGTCACCAGTGCCACGCCGACCTCACCAGTCGCGCGGGCGTAGCCATCGGCAGCGTGGACGGCCGCCTGCTCGTGGCGCACCAGAATATGCTTGATGGTGTCCTGCTTGTAGAAAGCGTCGTAGATATGCAGCACCGCGCCGCCGGGGTAGCCCCAGATGTATTTGACGCCCTCGGCCTGCAAGGCCTTGATCAGAATCTCGGCGCCCCGAAGTTCCTGATCCTTGGATGGGGTCGCAATTGATTTGCCAGAAGACGTCGCTGACGGACTCTTCGCAGTAGCCGTTGCCGCAACGGCCGAAGTGATTTCGGCTTTTGATATTTCCATGTTCAACCTTTGTGAATTTCTCTGACGAAAAACCTTGGGTGCACCTTCGCAAACACTTGTGGCGTCGCGTCGGAACTTAAAGCCAAAGCCATAGGCGCACCGATTCTTGCGCCAGACCGTGACCCGTTTGCCTTTTGAATTGCAGGGCCGATTATGGCACCGTGGAAATTGCCAGGACGCAAACCCTGCACAAAAAAAATTAGTTCCAAATGACATAATCGCCGAAACAACCCAAAATTTCGGCTGAAACGGGCCGCAAAACCCGCTAACTTAGCGTTCGTCTCAAGGCAAGCACCTCTTGGCAACAGAACAAGAACTCTCCGAGTTTCTGAAAAGCGTCGAAAAACGCGCCTTCAA
>CAIWNX010000169.1 GCA_903914175.1 uncultured beta proteobacterium
CATCAGGGCCATCGGGCGAGTCCGGGCAACCAGACAGACTACGAAATCAAGGCCGGATATAAGTAAGCAGCCGATTCTTTTACAGAACAACACAAATTCTTCTTGCTATCCGGGAGGCATCCATATAAGTCCGCAATGACACTTCGGGGTCGCAATGACACTTCGGGGCCGCAATGACAAATTAGTTATCCGCAATAACACGATGATCGTTCCCAATGAGCGGCATGTGCGCTTGCGCACAGTCCTGCGGCGTCAATGGGAGTAAGCTGGCGCGCATGATGAGCAATGGACTGAGCAGCGTCGAGGCCGGTGAGCGCCTCCAGCAATTCGGAGCGAATCGGTTGGCGCCGGCAACGCAGCGCTCGGTTGTGCTGCAGTTCCTGGCGCATTTCAAGAACCCATTGGTGTTGGTGCTGCTGGTGGCGGCCGGCATTTCGGCACTCACGGGTGACCTCACTGGCGCTCTCATCATCGGTGCCATCGTGCTGATGAGCGTGACGCTGGACTTCGTGCAGGCGTATCGCGCCGGGCGCGCGGCGGAACAACTGGCACTCAAGGTGGCGGTGACGGCCAGCGTGCTGCGCGACGGCCAGACTTGTGAACTGCCGGTGACGCAACTGGTGCCGGGCGACCTGGTGTTGCTGTCGGCCGGCTGCCTGGTGCCCGCAGACGCGCGCCTCATTGAGGCCAACGACTTTTTCGTCAATCAGGCGCAGCTCACGGGCGAGCCGTTTCCGGTAGAAAAGAGAGTAGCTACCGCATTGGCAAACGGCGCCGCGCCGTTGGATGATGACTGGTCGCTCGAGCGCAGCGACAGCGTCTTCATGGGCGGCTCGGTCGTCAGTGGCTCGGCGCGTGTGCTGATTGGGCGCACCGGCAGCAGTACGGCGCTGGGGCAGATTGCAGTCAGCCTGGCCGCCGATGCGCCGCCCACCGCGTTCGAGATCGGCACGCGGCGCTTTGGCATGCTGATCATGCGCCTGACCTTGCTGCTGGTGTTGTTCACGTTGCTGGTCAATGTGGCCTTTCATCGCTCGCTGCTCGAATCTTTTCTGTTCGCCGTGGCGCTGGCCGTCGGTTTGACACCGGAGCTGCTGCCGATGGTGGTGTCGGTGACGCTGACGCGCGGCGCGCTGCGCATGGCGGCGCTCAAGGTCATCGTCAAGCGGCCCTCGGCGATTCAGGACATGGGCGCGATGGACGTGCTGTGCACCGACAAGACCGGTACGCTGACCGAAGCGAAGATTCGTCTCGAACGCCATGTCGACGCCTGCGGCCAGAGTCGGCCGCAGGTGCTGACGCTGGCTTACCTCAACAGCTATTTCGAGAGTGGTCTGAAGAGCCCACTCGACGACGCGATCCTGGCGCATGAAGAGATTGATGTATCGGCCTGGCGCAAGATTGACGAGGTGCCGTTTGATTTCGAGCGGCGCCGGGTCTCGGTGCTGGTGCAAAGTGCACAGGGCCGCCGTCTGGTGGTCAAAGGCGCGCCGGAAGATGTGTTGCGCCTGTGTACCCAGTACCAGGACAGCAGCGGTGCCAGCGTGGCGCTGGATGCATCAGCACGCGAACGCATTGACGCGCTGTTCGACAGCCTGGGTCAAGAGGGCTTTCGGGCGCTGGGCATCGCCTGGCGCGATGTGGCGCTGGACCATCCACATGCCGTGGTGTCGGACGAGAGTGAGCTGGTGTTTGCCGGTTTTGCTGCTTTTCTCGATCCACCCAAGGCCAGCGCCGCTCGCGCACTGAGCGCGATGGCCGCCAGTGGTGTGGCAGTGAAGATCGTGACCGGCGACAACGAGCGCGTGACGCGCCATGTCTGCACCGAACTTGGCGTGCCGATTGACGGCGTGCTGACCGGCACCGAAGTGGCGACCATGAACGACGACGCGCTGCGCGCGCGGGTCGAGAGTGTGAACCTGTTCTGCCGCGTCAACCCGTCGCAGAAGAATCGCATCATCCTGGCACTGAAAGCACGCGGCCATGTCGTTGGCTATCTGGGCGACGGTATCAACGACGCGCCCTCGCTGCACACAGCCGATGTTGGCATCTCGGTCGATGGTGCGGTCGATGTGGCCAAGCAGGCCGCTGCCATGATCCTGCTGGAAAAAGACCTGATGGTGTTGCACAAGGGCATCCTGGAAGGGCGGCGCACTTTTGGCAACGTGATGAAGTACATCATGATGGCCACCAGTTCGAACTTCGGCAACATGTTCAGCATGGCCGCCGCCACGCTGTTTCTGCCGTTTTTGCCGATGCTGCCGCTGCAGATCCTGCTCAACAACCTGCTCTACGACGTATCCGAAATCACGCTGCCACTGGACAATGTCGATGACGAAGACCTGGTGCGACCGAAGCGCTGGGACATGGCTTTTATCCGCAACTTCATGCTGACCATCGGCCCGATCAGTTCGCTCTTTGACTTTTTGACTTTCTATCTGCTGCTGCGGCTCTTCAACGCGCACGAGGCGCTGTTTCGCACTGGCTGGTTTGTTGAATCGATTGCGACCCAGGTGCTGGTGATCTTTGTCATCCGCACGCGGCGCAATCCGCTGCGCAGTCACCCGCACCGCTGGCTGGTTGCCACCTCGCTGGCGGTGGTGCTGGTGGCCATGCTGCTGCCGTTTACGCCACTGGCGCCGTATCTGGGTTTTGCGCCGTTGCCACCCGTGTTCTTTGGCTTGCTGGCGGCTTTGCTGCTACTCTATCTGCTGATGGTTGAGGGAGCAAAACAATGGTTTTACCGACGTCTGATGAAGGTCTGAGCGCAGCGCAGGCGGCGCAGCGCCTGCAAGATGATGGCCCCAACGTGCTGCCCGGCGAGCAGCGGCGCGGCCTGCGCGCCATCATGCGCGAGACCTTGCAGGAACCGATGTTCATGTTGCTGCTGGCCGCCGGCGCACTCTACCTGGTGCTCGGTGATTTGCAGGAGGGCCTGATCCTGTTTGGACTGGTGCTGGTGGTGCTGGCGCTGACGCTGTACCAGGAGGGCAAGACCGAACACGCGCTGGCCGCTTTGCGTGACATGACGAGCCCGCGTGCGCGCGTGCTGCGCGATGGCCAACCGCAGCGCATCGCCGGCGCCGACGTGGTCTGTGGCGACATCCTGCTGCTGGCCGAAGGCGACCGAATTGCCGCCGATGCCGTGCTGCTGAGCGGCGCCGATGTGCAGGTCGACGAATCGCTGCTCACGGGCGAGTCGCTGCCGGTGCAAAAACTCGTCGCTGCCGATGCGACCGATGCCGCGCAGGGCAATCTGTTCTCTGGCACCTTGCTGGTCGGTGGCCACGGCACGGCGCGTGTCACCGCCACCGGTGCGCGCAGCGAGATCGGGCGCATTGGTGAGGCCTTGCAAACACTGGTCAACGAGCGCTCGCCGTTGAAGCTGCAGACGGCGCGCCTGGTGCGTGTGCTGGCCCTGATCGCCTTTGGCGCCAGTGGGTTCATGGTGCTGGCCTATGGCGGCTTGCGCGGCGACTGGCTCGGTGCCCTGCTGGCCGGCATTGCACTGGCGATGGCCTTGCTGCCGCAGGAATTTACCGTGGTGCTGACCGTGCTGCCAGCGCTGGGCGCCTGGCGCTTGGCGAAAGAAAAGGTGCTGACGCGGCGCATTGCTGCTATCGAGACGCTGGGCGCAACCTCGGTGCTGTGCGCCGACAAGACTGGCACCCTGACCGAGAACCGCATGACGGTGACGCAACTCTATGTGCCTGACGGCGCTGCGAGCCTGTCGGTTGATTACGCCAGCAAGCGCGAATTGCCCGAAGCCTTTCACACGCTGGTGGAATACTCGATCCTGGCCAGCATGGCCGATCCCTTTGATCCGATGGAGAAGGCCTTCCACCGCCTGGGCCAGCATTTTCTGGCCGATACCGAGCACTTGCACCGCGACTGGACGCTGCGCCAGGAGTACGGTTTGACGCCGCAGCTGCGCGCCATGTCGCACGTCTGGCAGGCCGTTCAGACTGATGGCCAGGGTCATGTGGTGGCGGCCAAGGGCGCGCCCGAAGCCATCATCGACCTGTGCCATCTGGACGTCGCCGCACAAGCGCAGATCGAGGCCGCCGTCGATGCCATGGCGGCCATCGGTTTGCGCGTGCTGGGCGTGGCGCAGGCGCGCTTTGTCGGCGATGCGTGGCCGGCCATTGAGCATGATTTTGAATTTGAATTCGTTGGCCTGCTCGGGCTGGCCGACCCGCTGCGCGCCGAGATTGTGGACGCGGTAGCCGAGTGCCGCAGTGCTGGCATTCGCGTCGTCATGATCACGGGCGACTATCCGGCCACGGCGCGCGCCATCGCCCAGGCGGCACAGCTTGACGTCAGCACGCCGGAGCAACTGCTCACCGGCGACGAACTGGCGCAGCTCGACGATGCTGCACTGAGCCAGCGCATGCAACGCGTCAGCGTCTGCGCCCGCATTGCGCCACAACAAAAGCTGCGCATCGTGCAGGCGCTCAAAGCCAATGGCGAGATCGTCGCCATGACCGGCGACGGCGTCAACGACGCACCCGCGCTCAAGGCTGCGCACGTCGGCGTTGCCATGGGTGGGCGCGGCACCGACGTGGCGCGCGAGGCCGCCTCCATCGTGCTGCTGGACGACAACTTCGCATCCATCGTGCGCGCCGTGCGCTTGGGCCGGCGCATTTTTGACAACCTGCGCAAGTCCATGTCCTACATCCTGGCGGTGCACGTGCCGATTGCCGGCCTGGCGCTGCTGCCGGTGCTGCTGGGCTGGCCTACCGTGCTGTTCCCGCTGCACATCGCCTTTCTGGAACTGGTAATCGACCCGGCCTGCTCCATGGTGTTCGAGAACGAACCTTCCGAGTCCGATGTGATGAAGCGCCCGCCGCGTGACGCGAGCGCGCCGTTGTTCGCCGGCACGACGCTGGCGCTGGCCTTGCTGCAAGGCTTGGGTGTGCTGGCCGTGGTGCTGGCCGGCTACGCCTGGAGCACGACCTGGCTCGCCGAGCCGGCGGCGCGCGCCTTTGCCTTCAGCACCTTGGTGGTCGGCAACGTGGCGCTGATTTTTTCCAATCGCACCGGTAGCGCAACGCTGTGGGCCTCGCTGCGGGTGCCCAATCGCACGCTGTGGAGCGTCACCGGCATCACGCTGGGCTTGCTGGCGCTCACGCTTTACCTGCCGTGGCTGAGCAAGCTGTTCTTTTTTGCACCGCTGTCGATGCCGGACCTGCTGACCGCCGCCGCGCTGGGTCTGCTCAGCGCACTCTGGTTTGAGGCCATCAAACTGGCGCGGCGCTGGTCAAACAGAAGTGGCAAAAAGATGATTTGACATCAAACCATAGTGGCTCCAAAATGGATGCACAAATCCAATTTGGAGCCATTATGGCCAATATTTCAATCAAAGACGTACCCGATGCCTGGGCCGAAGCCCTGCGCCAGCGCGCTGCGCGCAACCACCGCTCACTGCAGGGCGAGTTGATGGCGATCGTTGAAGCGGCTGTCACCAATCCGTTTCCCGCAGCACCACTGCCAACGCCGGGTTCACAGGATGTTGTGGTGGGCTACGGCGCCGGGGGTTATCCGATTGTTCGCAAGGGCTGGAAGACCGTCCAGCAAGTGGCTGCCGAGTTGCGGGTCTTGTACCCGGAGCCGGTAACTGATGCGCCGCTGGGTGTGGACATCATCCGCGAAGACCGTGATTCGCGATGAGCGGCGTTGTACGTTCACTGTTTGTGGCCGAGCCGCCGGCGCAATACCTTTTGCAGCCGCCATTGGTGGTCGACTGCAGTACGCTGGCTGGCATGGTGTTCAGCGAGCCCTGGCGGGACCAGGCGCTGCAGCGAATTGACGGACGCAGTCTGAATGCCCCTTATTTGCTGGACATCGAGATCATCAGCGTGGCCTTGAAGAAGAACCGGCGCGGCGATCCAAACCTAGCTGTGGTCGGCATGCAAACCTATGCCACCATGGATATCAAATTACACGCCGTCAAGCCGCAAGAGGTTCTGGTCCTCGCCCTGCGCTACCAACTCAGTGCCTACGATGCATCCTACCTCTGGCTCGCCGCCGAGTTGAAATGCCCACTGGCCACGTTTGACGAGAAACTGGCCAGCGCCGCGCAGACGCACTTGAGTCAATTGCCCTGAAGCGCGTTCAAGCGCTAACCACCACCGGCACCCGCTGCGCCAGCGCGCACATCAGTTCGTAGCCCACAGTGCCGGCGCAGCGCGCCACTTCGTCAATGCCCAGCACCGCGCCATTGGCGGCGCGGCCCCACAGTGTGACTTCGGTGCCGAAACTGGCCTCAGGCACCGCGCTGAGATCGACCGTGATCATGTCCATGCTGACGCGCCCAACCGTGCGGCTGCGCACGCCGCCCACCAGCACCGGCGTGTCGGTCGGGCAGATTCTTGGGTAGCCGTCGGCATAGCCACAGGCGACAACGCCGATGCGCATCGGCTGCTTGGCGACGAAGCTCGAACCGTAGCCAACGCTGTCGCCGGGTGCCAACTGCTGGATGCCGATGATCTTGGCGCTCAGCGTCATGGTCGGCTGCAAGCCCCAGTCGGCGGCGCTGTGCTCGGGATAGTCGGGCGCGCTGCCGTAGATCGCAATGCCGGGGCGCACCCAGTCCGACAGCGTTTCGCTTTGGCGCAGGGTGGCGGCGCTGTTGCTCAGCGAGCGCTCACCCGGCAAGTCTTGTGTTACTGCGGTGAAGACTGCCACCTGCTCGGTCACGCCACGCGCACCGTCGGCGTCGCTGAAGTGTGTCATGAGCGAGATTTCATCGACCTGCGGCAAGGCGTTCAGGCGCGTCCAGGCGCTGCGGTAGCGTTCGGGTGTGAAGCCCAGGCGGTTCATTCCGGAGTTCATTTTCAGGAAGACGCGGTGCGGCACGTTGGTCTTGTGCGAGGCCAGCATGTCGATCTGCTCGTCGCAATGCACGGCGTGCCAGAGGTCCAGGCGCGAGCACAACTCCAGGTCGCGCAATTCAAACACGCCTTCAAGCAGCAGGATGGGGCCGCGCCATCCGAGATCGCGCACGCGCTGCGCCTCGTTCAGGTCCAGCAGGGCAAAGCCATCGGCGCCGCGCAGTCCCTCATAGGCGCGTTCGATGCCGTGACCGTAGGCATTGGCCTTGACGATGGCCCAGACACGCGCCTCTGGCGCGGCAGCACGTGCGCGCGCCAGGTTGTGGGCGAGGGCTTCGGTATGGATGCTGGCTTGGATTGGACGGGGCATGGGTGGATGGCAGTGGCGGCGGGTGTCACGATTTTGACATCCCGGGACGTGCTATAACCTGCCATCTTCCGGAGACACCCATAAAACCTCCGTGTCAGCACCACTGATGCGCCCTTGCAGACAATGAAACGCGGTTTTTTCACCATCATGTCGGCGCAGTTTTTCAGCTCGCTGGCGGACAACGCGCTCTTTGTCGCAGCAGTCCAGTTACTCAGAAGCAGCAAAGAGGCACCCTGGCAGCAGGCCGCCCTGGCGCCGATGTTCGCCCTGTTTTACGTGATCCTGGCACCCTTTGTCGGCGCCTTCGCCGACTCCATGCCCAAGGGCCGCGTCATGTTCATCAGCAACTTCATCAAAATAGGTGGCTGTTTGATGATGCTGTTTGGCACACACCCCTTGATGGCGTATGCGATCGTGGGTCTGGGCGCGGCCGCGTACTCGCCGGCCAAGTACGGCATCCTGACCGAATTGCTGCCGGCCTCGCAACTGGTCAAAGCCAATGGCTGGATCGAGGGCCTGACCATTGCCTCCATCATTCTGGGTGTCCTGCTTGGGGGGCAACTGGTGGGCCCGGTGCTGGCGCCCATGCTGTTGTCGTTTGACTTTCCGTTCTGCGAGACCGGCGTTGACACGCCGCCGGAGGCGGCTATCAGCGTGCTGATCTTCATTTACCTGCTGGCTGCCTGGTTTAACACCCATATTCCGCTGACCGGCGTCGAGATGCGCCCGATGCCCAAACGGCTCGCCACGCTGTTGCCCGATTTCTGGGTCTGCAACACGCGCCTGTGGCGCGACAAGTTGGGCCAGATTTCGCTCTCCGCCACCACGCTGATCTGGGGTGTGGCGGGCAATTTGAAATTCATCGTGCTGGCCTGGGCCGCAGCCGCGCTGGGCTACAGCGTGACCAAAGCCTCGGCCTTGACGGGGGTGGTGGCGATCGGCATGGCCGTCGGCGCTGTTGTCGCTTCGATGCGCATGCGGCTTGAAGACGGCCCGCGCGTCATTACGCTGGGCATTGGCATGGGCATTCTCATCATCATGCTGATTTTCATCACCAACGTCTGGGTGGCCGCGCCGTTCCTGATCCTGCTCGGTGCCCTGGGCGGATTCATGGTGGTGCCGATGAACGCCTTGCTGCAGCATCGTGGTCATAACCTGATGGGCGCCGGGCGCTCGATTGCGGTGCAGAACTTCAACGAAAACCTTTCCATTTTGGTCTTGGGTACCGCATACACCCTGTCGACTGGTTTGGGCTTGCCGACCTTTACCTCGATCACGGTTTTTGGTCTGGTTGTGGCTGGTTTCATGTGGTTGATCCGGCGCTGGCATGCCAGCAACTGCGTGAAGTACCGCGCCGAAGTCGAGCATTTGCTGGGCATTGCCCGCAACGACAACCTTCACGGTTGATGGCTTCCCGCTATCTGGCCGCAGCGGCGCTGCTGCTCAACGCTTTTCTCTATGGTGTGTCGTGGTGGCCGTTTCGCGCGCTGCAAGCCTACGGTCTGCATCCCTTGTGGGCCACCGCCATCATCTATGCCGTCTCCGTGCTGTTCTTGCTAATGCTGCGCGCGCGTGCCTGGCAGGGTTTGGTCCGGCATCCGGCGCTGTGGTTTTTGGTGCTGGCTTCGGGCTTGACCAATGTCGGCTTCAACTGGGCCATCACGGTGGGCGATGTGGTGCGCGTGGTGCTGCTGTTCTACCTGATGCCGGCCTGGGTTGTACTGCTGGCCTGGCCCTTGCTGGGTGAAAAGCCGACGGCGGGTTCGCTGGCGCGACTGGTTCTGGCGCTGGCCGGTGTCGTCATCGTGCTTAAAACGCCAGATTCGCCCTGGCCGCTGCCCGAGAGCCTGGCCGATGGTCTGGCGCTGATGGGCGGGTTTTGCTTTGCGCTGACCAACATTCTGCTGCGCAAGTACAACCAGACCCCGAGCGAATCGCGCATGCTCGCCATGTTCGGCGGCGGTGCAGTGATGGCCTGCGGCGCCGCTCTGATCGGCATGGGCTTTGGTGTGGTTTCGCCGCTGCCGGCGCCGGCACTGGACTGGGCCGGCCTGGCGCTGCTCATCAGTTTCGCTTTTCTGGCTGGCAACCTGTCGCTGCAATACGGTGCGGCGCACCTGAGCGCCAGTGCGACTTCGCTCATCATGCTCTCGGAAGTGATTTTTGCCAGTGTCTCATCGGTGCTGTTGGGCACCGGCGAGTTGACGTTGCGCACGCTGCTCGGCGGCGGACTGATCGTATTGGCCTCACTGCTGTCAGTGCTGACTTTTGGCAAGCGCTGAAAATTTTCGCCATAGCTGCGAAACTGGCGTTCACTTAACGCAAGCGGAGAAGCCACCATGTCCACTGTTTATGATTTTGAAGCCCTGCAGATCAATGGTAAATCCGTTGCCCTGAGCCAGTTCAAGGGCAAGGTCATGCTGATCGTCAACACCGCCAGTGCCTGCGGTTTTACGCCGCAGTTTGCCGGGCTTGAAGCCTTGCACCAGAGCCATGGCAAGGACGGTCTGGTGGTGCTGGGTTTTCCGTGCAACCAGTTCGGCTCGCAGGAAAGTGGCTCCAACGGCGAGATCGCCGAGTTTTGTCAACTCAACTACGGCGTGAGTTTTCCGATGATGGCCAAGATCGACGTCAACGGCGCCAAGGCGCATCCGCTGTATCAGTGGCTGGCGAGCGAAGCGCCGGGGCTGCTCGGCAGCAAGTCCATCAAATGGAACTTCACCAAGTTCCTGGTCGGCAAGGACGGCACGGTTTTGAAACGCTACGCGCCGACCGACACGCCGGCGAGTCTGGAAAAAGACATCGCTGCGGCAATGGCCGCGTAGTTCGTCCGCGCGGCGTCTGCCCCGCCCGCGTCCCGGCCCCTGCAGTTAAATTACGAAAAGCCCCGATGCGCAGTTAGCCGCGTGCGCGCAGCCGCGCCGCCGCCTCGCGCAGCGCCTCAGCGGTGGTGTCCCAACCCAGGCAGGCATCGGTGATGGAAACGCCGTAGCGCAGATGCTGCGGCTGGCCCAGTTTCTGGTTGCCTTCGAACAGGTTGGATTCGAGCATCACGCCCTTGATGGAGCGGTTGCCGTCGGCGATCTGGTGCACCACGTCTTTGAGCACCAGGGTCTGCAGCGCGTGGTTCTTGCGTGAGTTGGCGTGGCTGCAATCGACCACGATGTTGACCGGCAGCTTGGACGTTTGCAAGGCGTTCTCGGCCTCGGAGACCGCAACCGAGTCATAGTTTGGCACCGTGCCGCCGCGCAGGATCAAGTGGCCAAAGGCATTGCCGCGCGTTTGCGTCACCGCCACCTGGCCGTCGCCGTTGATCCCCAGGAAAGCGTGGGGTTGCGCCGCCGACAGCATGGCGTTCATGGCAACGTCCAGGTTGCCGTCGGTGCCGTTCTTGAAGCCCACCGGACTCGACAGGCCGCTGGCGAGTTCGCGGTGGGTCTGGCTCTCGGTGGTGCGCGCGCCGATCGCGCTCCAGGCAATCAGGTCGCCCAGGTAGTGCGGCGTGATCGGGTCCAGCGCCTCGGTGCCGCAGGGCAGGCCCATCTCGTTGAGGTCGACCAGCAGGCGGCGCGCCACGTGCAGGCCTTCGTCAATGCGGAAACTGTCGTCCATGCGCGGGTCGTTGATCAGGCCTTTCCAGCCCACCGTGGTGCGCGGTTTTTCGAAATAAACCCGCATCACGATGAACAGCTGTTCCTTCAACTCGTCGGCCAGTGCCTTGAGTTTGCGCGCGTATTCCATGGCCGCTGCGGGGTCGTGAATGGAGCAGGGGCCGACCACCACAAACAGGCGTTGGTCGCGCCCGCTCAGAATGGCGGCCAGCGTGCGCCGGGCCTCGCTGACGGTGCGTGTGGCTTGCGCGCTGACGGGAATGTCGTCGTGTAGTTGCGTGGGCGGCAGCAGCGTGTGCTGCGACAGGACGTTTAGATTTTCGAGGGCGGTTGGAAAGGGCATGGCCCGATTTTAGATGGCCGGCTGCAGCGCCTCGTCCAGCACCTCGACCCAGTGCCGCACCGGCGTGCGGGTGCCGCTTTGCAAATGCGTGATGCAGCCCATATTGGCCGATACGATCAGGTCCGGCTTGCGCGCGCCAAAGGTGGTGTTGAGGTGGCCGAGTTTGCGTTCGCGCAGTTGGCCCGACAGCGCCGGGTTCAGCACCGAGTAGGTGCCGGCCGAGCCGCAGCACAGGTGCGCCTCGGCGCCGGTGATCTTGATGTCAAAGCCAAGTTGCGTCAGCCAGTGTTCGACACCGCCGCGCAGTTGTTGGCCGTGCTGCAGTGTGCAGGGTGGGTGGTAGGCCAGCGTGCGCTGGGTGACCTTGAGCTTGCCGCGCAGGGCGGGTGCCAGATCGGGCAGCAGTTCGCTCAGGTCGCGCGTGAGTTCGCTGATGCGCTTGGCGCGCGCCGCATAGGTCGGATCATCCTGCAGTAAATGGCCGTATTCCTTGACCGTGACGCCGCAGCCCGATGCGTTCATGACGATGGCCTCTATGCCGCTCTGCACATAAGGCCACCAGGCGTCGATGTTGGCGCGCATCTGTGCTTTGCCGCCCTCCTGGTCGTTCAAGTGGAACTTGACCGCGCCGCAGCAACCGGCGTCCGCAGCGATCACGGCTTGAATGCCGGCGGCGTCGAGCACGCGCGCGGTGGCGCTGTTGATGTTGGGCGTCATGGCCGGCTGCACGCAGCCCGCGAGCATCAGCACCTTGCGCGTATGCGTGGCGGTGGGCCAGGCGCCGGCCTCCTGTTTGGAGGGCACCTTGTCCTGCAGTGTCCCCGGTAGCAGCGGACGTACCGCTTGGCCGAGTTTCATGGCCGGGCCGAATGCGGCTGAGGTCAGGCCTTGCTTGAGCACCCAGCGCAGGGCGCGCTCGGCCGGTGGGCGTGGCACCTGGGCGTCGACCAGCTTGCGTCCGATGTCAACCAGGTGGCCATAAGCAACGCCCGAGGGGCAGGTGCTCTCGCAGTTGCGGCAGGTCAGGCAGCGGTCCAGATGGAGTTGGGTCTTGCGCGTTGGAGCCTGGCCTTCGAGTACCTGCTTGATCAGGTAAATGCGTCCGCGCGGGCTGTCGAGCTCGTCGCCGAGCAACTGGTAGGTCGGGCAGGTGGCGGTGCAAAAGCCGCAGTGCACGCACTTGCGCAGGATGTCTGCGGCCGCCTTGGCGTCGGCACTGTCTTGGTACTCGGGAGCGAGATGAGTATGCATATTCGTGTTGTCATTGCGGACCTGATCCGCAATCCATGGTACGTGTGGCAGTGGATCCCGGCTCAAGGCCGGGATGACAAATTTCCTCTATAGGTCTATGTACATGCGGCCGGGGTTGAAGATACCGGCCGGGTCGAACTCGGCTTTGAGACGCTGGTGAATCTGCTGCAGCGGCGCGGTGAGCGGGCTGAAGCGCGCGCTCGCCGGCGTGCTGCTGAGTTGGGGTGCACGAAACAGCGTGGCCGTGCCGCCGACTTTGGCCGCCGCCTGGCGCAGCGGTTCGCGCGCTGCCAAAGGCGCCCACAGCCAGCGCTGGCCGCCATGCCACTCGATCATTTGGGCAAAGGGAAGTTTCAGTGCCGGCGTGGTCTGCGGCAGCGACAGGCGCCACAGCCCCAAATCGGGTGCCGGCGCCTGAAAGAATGGCAGGCGCTGGTCGCGGCAATCGTCCCAGTCGGACGCGGCCTGCTCAGTGTCCATGCGGCTGGCCTGTGCGCCCTGGGCCTGCATGTCGGCCAGCAGGCGTGGGCAGGCAGCTTCCACTGCCGCCACAGCGCCACGCAGGCGCACAAACAGGCATTCGCTCGCCGGTTTGCTGCTGTCGTCAAGGACCCAGCAACTGGCGTTGAGCGGCAGCGGCAGCGCGCCCCAGCGGTTGAGCAGGTCGAGCGCGGCCTGTTGCGCGATACCGCTGGCCATCAGCGTCGCCTCCGCCACGGCAGCGGGCAAAACTTTGAGTGAAATTTCGGTCAGCACGCCCAGCGTGCCCAGTGCACCCACCATCAGGCGCGAGACGTCGTAGCCCGCCACGTTCTTGATGACTTGCCCGCCAAAGATCAGGTGTTCACCCCGACCGTTGATCAGATTCAGACCCAGCACGTAGTCGCGTACGGCGCCAGCGCTGGCCCGGGATGGGCCGGACAGGCCTGCCGCCACCATGCCGCCACAGCTGGCAGCGCCATTGAAGCGCGGTGGCTCAAACGCCAGGCACTGTCCTTTTTCCGCCAGCGCGGCTTCCAGTTCCGCCAGCGGCGTTCCCGCACGCACCGTGATGACGAGTTCGCTGGGTTCGTAGCTGACGATGCCGCGCAGCGCGCTCAGGTCAAGCAGTTCGCCCTGCAGCGACTCGCCGTAGAAGTCTTTTGAGCCGGTGCCGCGCAAACGCAGCGGCGTGCGCTGCGCTGCTGCGGCGCGAATGCGGTCGGATATTTGTGCCAAGTCCATGGTTTGCCTGCGTTGCCGTTGCAGGCGATGTTAATGGCTGGCGCGCGTTGTGGCTTGAATCTGTTGAAACGTGGGGGCAAAAAAAGGCCGGCACCCGATTGAACCGGTACCGGCCAGTGCGTGTAGAGCGGGAGTCAGGCGGCGTGCAAGCGCACCTTGAAGCGGCTGACGACCTGAACCAGATCTTGCGCTTGCGATTTGAGGTTGCCGGCGGCGGCGGCCATTTCTTCGACCAAGGCCGCGTTTTGCTGCGTGACCTGGTCCATCTGCACCACGGCTTCACCCACTTGCGAGACCCCTTGGCTTTGTTCGCTGCTGGCGGCGCTGATCTCGCCCATCAGGTCGGTGACGCGCTTGATCGCGCTGACCACTTCAGACATGGTGGCGCTGGCCTGGTCAACCAGCTTGGTTCCGTGTTCGACGCCATTGACGCTGGCGTTGATCAGCCCCTTGATTTCCTTGGCGGCGTTGGCCGACCGACTTGCCAGTGAGCGCACTTCGGTGGCGACAACCGCAAAGCCGCGGCCCTGCTCGCCGGCCCGGGCCGCTTCCACCGCCGCATTGAGTGCCAGGATATTGGTCTGGAATGCGATGCCGTCGATGACGCCAATGATCTCGGAAATCTTGTGTGAGGATTGGGTGATGTCCTGCATCGTGTCCACCACCTGGGTAAACACTTCGCCACCCTTTGTCGCCACTTTGGAGGCATTGAGCGCGAGCTGGTTGGCTTGCTGCGCGCTGCTGGCGTTTTGCTTGACCGTGGCGCTCAACTGCTCCATGGAGGCAGCGGTTTCTTCCAGTGCACTGGCCTGGCGCTCGGTACGGGCCGACAAATCCAGGTTGCCCTGCGCAATCTCGGAACTTGAACTCGCCACCCGTTCGGCGCCTTCGCGCACATTGCTGACGACTTTGGACAGACTCTCCCGCATGATCTCAAGCTGTGCCAGCACGCTACTGGTGTCACCGGATTTGAGTGCGATGTGACCGCTGAGGTCGCCGCTGCTCACATCGCGCGCCAGATCCATCGCGACCTGCGGCTCACCACCGAGCTGTTTGAGCAAGCGGCGCACAATCACCGTCACCACAATGAACATGATGACCTGCAGGATGCCCTGTCCGGCCCAGATACCGAGGTTGATGGTGTTGAGCGTTTCCATGTCCTCCTTGATGTCGACGATGACGCTGGCAGCGCCCAGAACGGTACCTTCGTCGACGCCGTGGCAATCCAGGCAGTTTGTGCTGCGGAAATTCTTCTTGGCGATGAACGGCAAGACCGCTCGGAGAGTGGGCTGGCCGTCAGTGCCATGGCTCAGTTTGTATTGTGGCTTGCCGCTGGCCAACACGCTGCGGTCCATTTCGTCAACCGGCTGCTCCTGTGGCAGGCCGCCATCAAACTCGTCGTTGACGCCCTTGCCGCGAACAACTCGCAGTTCCTTGACCTTGTCTGCGGCCCCCATCTTCTGGATGAAGAGGGCGCGCGCTTTGGGGTCGCTGATGACGTCCTGGTTTCCCAATTTGGTGACCATCAAGGTGTTCAGCCCGTTGATAGCGCCATCCGCAATCGCGCTGGTGCGTTCGTGCGCCGCGTTCAGGATCTGATGCTCAAGCTGGGTGTAGATCCAATACTGCGCAAAGAGCAGAATGACGACCAAAAAACCCTGGATCAGGATCTGCAGTTTCAGTTGCAGACCGATCCTCTCCCAAATTTTCAAGATGCTGTCCATAGTTATTGCTCCACTCCTACGAAAATAAGATGCGTAGGTGACTGTAAACAGCGCTGACCGGGTTCGAAGTTTCAAACAAGCGTCATTTTTCAAGTCTGCTTTGCGTTACGCAGGCGTGGCGCACCCGGCACGGTGGGCGCCGCTGCGTCCAAGACGTGCCCGTCCGGCAGGTCGGGTTTTGTGGTGTTCAGACGTCCAAATCGTGGTCGCTGGCGCGGTGGCTGCGCACACGCTGTAACAACATGGCAAGCAACAGGGCCGCAGCCGCCGAACGCGTCATGGAAGGCGAAGCGGTGAGCAATTCGGCCAGACCGTCAACAACCTGAACACTGACCTGCTGCACCCGGGTGACCAGGGCGATCACATCGCTGGACTGCACCTTGTTCAAGTCCTCCGCTTGCACCTGCATATCTGGCCAGCCTGCACGAAAACGGATTTTTGCGAAGATGCCATTGGCGATGGCGACCAGCGACAGCACGCCCAGCGGCTTGAGCAGGTGTTCAATCAGGCGGCTGCGCTCGGTCGGCGGCGCAGCTTCATAGACCTGGCCAACCAGTTGCGCGATGGCCTGGTCGGACGCCATCAGCGGCGCGGGCGTTGTGCCCACTGCGGATTGCGTTGGATTCGGGTTCGGCTTCATCTCGGTCCTTGATGTTTGACGGGGCGCTGGGCCCGCTGGTTTTGCCAGTATGAGCCCAGTGTGCACGCCCTGCGTGTCAAACAAATGTCGGGATGCGACGAGATGTAAGCGACTGACCGTCGCGGTGCCGATCAGGCGCGCAGCATGCCGCGCTGCTCGATGAAGGCCACCACCTCGGCCAGACCGGCTTGTGTCTTCAGATTCGTCATTACAAAAGGTTTCAAGCCCTTGGTCGTTGTGCGCATGCGCGTGGTGTCGGCGCGCATGACCTCCAGATTGGCGCCGACATAGGGCGCCAGGTCGGTCTTGTTGATAACGAACAGATCGCTCTTGGTGATGCCGGGGCCACCCTTGCGCGGAATTTTTTCGCCGGCGGCAACGTCGATGACGTAGATCGTCAGATCCGATAACTCGGGGCTGAAGGTGGCGGCCAGGTTGTCGCCGCCGCTCTCGATGAAGACGATGTCGGCGTCGGGAAACTCCACCAGCATGCGGTCGATCGCTTCGAGGTTGATGGAAGCGTCTTCACGGATTGCGGTGTGCGGGCAGCCACCGGTCTCGACACCCATGATGCGCTCGGCTGGCAGCGCGCCGCTTTCGGTCAGGATGCGCTGGTCTTCCTTGGTGTAGATGTCGTTGGTGATGGCGACCAGGTCGTACTTTTCGCGCATGGTCTTGCACAGCATTTCCAGCAGCGTGGTCTTGCCGGAGCCAACTGGCCCGCCGATACCGACGCGCAAAGGGGGCAGCTTCTTGCTGCGGTTCGGGATGTGGTGAAGCGTCATGATCGGAAAAGTCGTGAGTACTGGATTTCATGCTGGGCGCTGAGGATCGCCAGCATGGGTGAATAGGCCTGGCGCTCAGTGTCGGCCAGCAGCAGGGCGTGGTCAATGGCAGCCGGGATTTCGGCGCTCAGCGAAGACAAAATGCGTTGGCCCGCGCTCTGGCCCAGCGGCACGGATTTGATCGCCGCCTGCACCATGTTCTCGGCCCAGCCGAAAGCGTAGCTCAGCAAACAATCTCGCAGCGCAGCGCCGGTACTGGATGCCGCCAGCGCAAAGGCCAGCGGATAGGTCGGCTGCAGCGCGGCGAGGGTTTCGATCTGCGCGGCGCTGGCAGTTGTGTGGTTGCGCAGCCACTCCAGCAGCGAGCGCCCCATCTGCTCGGTTTGTGCGCGCAATTCGCTGCTCTCACGCGTCTGAAGCACCCAGGCGTTGAGTGCGGCGATGCGCGTGTGATCCTGGTTCTGCCATGCCGACACCGCCTGCGCCAGCACGGCCAGATCGCAACGCGCCAAGCTCAAGTGCAACTGGTCGCACAGCCAGATTGAAGCGTCGGCCTCGGTTGTGACCCGGGCGCTATCGACTGCGGCTTCAAAACACTCCGAGTAGGCAAAGCCGCCAATCGGCAACGCTGGCGAGGCCAGCCACATCAGCTGCAGCAGACTGGCGTCACGCATCAATGACTGTGCCCGTGGTCGTGGCCATGACCGCAGCCGGGTCCGTGCACATGCGGCGCAGCGGCCACCACCGGAATCGCAATGCGTTTGGCCGGCGGCGCTGCGTGTTCGTGGCCATGCGCGCTGTGGGCGTAGGCGCCGCCTTCTGGTTCGAAAGCCTCGGTTGCTTCCACCACCGTCAGATGCATGGCGCGCAACATATCGGCCAGCACATGATCGGGTTCGATCTTGAGGTGATCGGGCTTGAGTTCAATCGGCACGTGGCGATTGCCCAGGTGGTAGGCGGCGCGCATCAGATCAAAGGAAGTGCCGTGCGCGCTGCAGGCCGTGATGCGCAGCACCGGTTGCGGCGCGGCGATGACGCGTACCAGCGAACCATCTTCGGCCACCAGCACATCACCACCGCGCACCAGCGTGCCGCGTGGCAGGAACACGCCCAGGGCGCGTCCGGTGGAATCGGTGGCGTCAAAACGGCTTTTCTGGCGCACGTCCCAGTCCAGTTCGACTGTCGCCGCGCGCTTGATCAGAACCGGCGCCAGTCCGGCGCCCTGGGGCATGAGTTTATTGAGGGTCAGCATGGTAGTGGTTGAATTCGGGGCAGTGGAACGATAATATAACGGATGTTATAACTTGAAAGCTTCTTAATGTCAGCACTCAAATTGACGCAAATCGGCAACTCGGTAGGTCTTATCCTGCCCAAAGAGGTGCTGGCCCGGCTCAAACTTGTCAAGGGTGATACGGTCTATTTGACCGATTCTGCCAGTGGTGTGAATCTGACCGCCTACGACCCTGAGTTTGACGCTCAGATGACCGAGGCGCGGCGAATCATGAAGAAGCGGCGTGAAGTTCTGCGTGAGTTGGCCAAATGACCATCCGGGCCAAGCCCTGGACCTGGCTTGCGCCGGGCTTGATCCAAGCCGTTCACGACGAGCAATTGGCTGAACATGGGGGCGGCGCTGGTGTGAGGGATGCCAACTTGCTTGCATCAGCCTTGGCCCGTCCCCAACAACTTGCCCATTACGGCGCGCCTGATGCCGCTGAATTGGCGGCAAGCTACGGGTTTGGCATTTCACGCAACCATCCTTTTGTTGATGGCAACAAGCGTACAGCGTTTGTGGCGATGGAACTGTTCCTCGCGCTCAACGGCTTTGAATTGATGGCGTCCGATGCTGAGTGTGTAGTCAACATGCTCGACCTCGCCGC
>CAIWNX010000170.1 GCA_903914175.1 uncultured beta proteobacterium
CACGCCCATCGCAACCGGCACGCTGACCGACACCGATGTGGATAACTCGGCCAACACCTTTACTGTCGTCGCAGCCGCGACGCCCAGCACCGGTGGCTTCGGCAGCTTCACGATGACCGCAGGCGGCGTGTGGACCTACACGCTCAACAATGCCAACGCAACGGTTCAGGCGCTCAACGTTGGTGGCACGCTGACCGATACCTTTTCGGTCAGCGCAATCGACGGTACAGCCCAGGTCGTGACGGTAACGATTACTGGCACCAACGACGCAGCCATCATCAGTGGCACCAGCACTGGCGTCGTGATCGAAGCCGGTGGCGTTGCAAACGCAACAACTGGAACGCCTACAGCTACCGGCACGCTCACAGCCACCGATGTGGACAGCGCAGCGACGTTTAATGCGGTAACCACGGCGTCTGCCAGCACCGGCGGCTTCGGCAGCTTCACGCTGAGCGCAGCCGGCGTCTGGACCTACACACTGAACAACGCCAATGTGGCAGTACAGGCACTCAACGTGGGCCAGTCCCTGACCGATACCTTCACCGTCAGCACCAGTGACGGCACAAGTCAGGTGGTGACGGTGACGATCAACGGCAGCAATGATGCCGCCATTCTCTCCAGCGCCAACGTGGCGCTGACCGAGACCAATGCGGCCTTGAGCACCAGCGGCACGCTGACCATCAGCGATGTCGACAGCGCAGCCACCTTTGTGGCGCAGACCAACGCAGCCGGTGCCAACGGAAACTTCAGCATTGATGCAGCAGGTGCCTGGAGCTACACCGCCAACAGCGCGTTTGACAGCTTGAACGTAGGCCAGTCGGTCTCGGATACCTTCACAGTGGCCAGTGCCGATGGCACGCTCACGTCAGTCAAGGTCACCATCAACGGCACCAACGATGCAGCGGTCATCAGCGGCACCAGCACGGGCGCGGCAACCGAAGCCGGCGGTGTGGCCAATGCATTGGTTGGAACGCCAACGGCAACTGGCACGCTGACCGACACCGATGTGGACAACACAGCCAACAGCTTCACGGCAGTGACCGCCGGAGTGGCCAGCTTCGGCACCTTCACCATGACGACGGGCGGTGTCTGGACCTACACGCTCAACAACGCCAACGCAACGGTTCAGGCACTCAATTTCGGCGGTACCCTGAGCGACAGCTTTACGATCAACACCATTGACGGCACAAGCCAGGTGGTCACGGTAACGATCATTGGCCGCAACGATGCCGCAGTGATCAGCGGCACCAGCACTGGCGCCGTGATCGAAGCCGGCGGCGTTGCCAACGCCACGCCTGGCACGCCAACGGCAACTGGCAACCTGACTGATACCGATATCGACAACACCGCCAACACCTTCACGGCAGTGCCAGCAGGTACCGGCAGCAATGGCGGTTTGGGCAGCTTCGCCATGACGACCGGTGGTGTCTGGACCTACACCCTCAACAACGCCAACACATCCGTGCAGGGGCTCAACGTCGGCCAATCCCTGACAGACACCTTCACGGTCGCCACAGCCGATGGCACGACGCAACTGGTGAGCGTCACCATCACCGGCACCAACGATGCAGCCGTGATCGGCGGCACCAGCACAGGCGCTGTGGTCGAAGCCAGTGGCGTTGCCAATGCAATCATCGGCACACCCACCGCAACCGGCACCTTGACCGACGCCGATGTGGACAACACCGCCAATACTTTCACGGCTGTGACAACGGCGACCACCAGTGTCAGCGGCTTCGGAACATTCACGATGACGGCCGCTGGCGTCTGGACCTACGCCCTCAACAACGCCAACGCAACGGTGCAGGCACTCAACGTCGGCGGCACGCTGAGCGACAGCTTCACGGTCACAAGCGCAGACGGCACGGCGCAGGTGGTGACGCTGACGATCAATGGCGCCAATGACGCTGCCATCATCAGCGGTACCAGCACGGGCGCGGTCATTGAAGCAGGCGGCCTGGCCAATGCCATACCTGGTACGCCAATCGCTACTGGCGCCTTGACCGACACCGACCTGGACAACCCGGCCAACAGCTTTATTGCCTTGCCATCGGCAACGATCAGCACGGGTGGTTTCGGCACCTTCACGATGACAGCGGGTGGCGTCTGGACCTACGCCCTCAACAACGCCAATGCCAGCGTGCAAGGCCTTAACGCCGGCCAAACCCTGAGTGACACCTTCACGGTGAATTCGATTGATGGCACGGCCAAGTTGGTGACGGTGACGATCAACGGCCGCAACGACGTGGCGATTGTTGGCGGCAACAGCAGCGGCGCGGTGACGGAAGCCGGCGGTTCGCCTGCCGCCCCCACCGCCGGCACGCCGGTTGCGACCGGCACCTTGACCGACACCGATGTGGACAACCCGGCCAATACCTTTACGCCGGTGGCGCTGGCAACGGTGAGCACGGGCGGCTTCGGCTCCTACACGATGACAGCGGGCGGGCTCTGGACCTACACCCTGAACAACGCGAATGCGACAGTCGACGCCCTGGGCGCCGGCCAGATCCTGAGCGATAGCTTCACGGTCACGACCGTTGACGGCACCGAGCAGGTCGTCACCATTGCGATCAACGGCACGGATGACGGCGTCACGGTGGCGCAAGCGCTGATCCTTCGTGCGACCCAACCTGCTGCCGTGATCTGGCTGCTCGACACCGCAGCGCACCTGCTCGCCGCCAGTGCGACGCTGGTGGCTAGCGCAGCTCGGGTGACGGTGAGCGATTCCATCCTGGTGGCCGATGCCGCGACGCTGCTGGCACGCAACAGTCAAACGGTTTTCAACCAGCTGAGCGACACCTCGGCGCATCTGGTGGCGGCCACGCCTGCCCTGGGCCATGCGGCAGTCGGTGTCACGGCCAGTGATGGTGCGACCATCGTGCAGGCGACAGCCATCCTTGCCATCACCAATACCGGCCTGACCAGCTACAACGTGGTTGACACGGCAGCAGCGCTGGCGGCAGTCACCTCGCTAACAGCAACAGCGGCGCTCAATGCGGCGTTCAACATTACTGCGACCACTGCGGCAACGGTGGCACAAGCCACCATCATCAACGCCTTTGCCAACAGCGGCGTGCAGATCTACGACATTACCGACACCGCAGCCGCTCTGGCCACGGCCGGGGCAGTGGGCAGCGGTGCGCGCGACCTTGTCGCTACAACTGCAGCCAGCATGGCGCAGGCCGAGGTATTCAGTGTGTTTGGCAACAGCGGTACGACGGGCTATGCGATTGCCGACAGCGCTGCCAATATTCTGGCGGGAATTTCTGCATTCTTTGGTTTGACGCTGGTTGGCGCCAGTTCGGTCAATGCGACGGGCAGGCCGACCCTGTCGGTGGTCGATGCCAATACGCTGCTGATCACTTATCACGTGTCGATGATCTACGACCTGTCCGACAGCACGGCGGCACTGCTAGTGGGAACCAACGTGACAATCCAGACCGCGCTCAATGTGACGGTCCGCGATGCCGTTTCGGCCGCCAATGCGACCCTTCTGCTGGCCAAGCTGGGCGTGGCCGGTCATCTGATCTACAACCTGAGCGACACAGCGGCCCATTTGCTCACTGCAGCGCCCGCAACGGTCAGCGGCGCAGCGCTGGTTTTGGTGAGCGATTTGGTCACGGTTGCGAGTGCCGCATCCTTGCGCGCGCTCAATGCCCAGACGCACTACAACCTGAATGACAGCGCGGCCAATCTGGCGGCTACTACATTGGCGGTTGGCAGCGGCGCGACCAACATCACCGTGACGGGTCTGAGCAACGTGACGCAGGCGACCGTGATTCACAGCTTTGGCAATGGCGGCACGCTTGTCTACAACCTGAGCGACACCTCGGCCCATCTGATTACAGCCCTGGGCGCGGTACTCACCGGTGCAGCGAGTATTGCAGTGACCGACGCCGTCACGGTGGCGTCGGCAACTACTTTGCTGGCCGGCAACGCCAACGCCATCTATGCCCTGTCCGACACAGCCAGCAACCTGGCGGCGGCGTTGGTCAACGTTGGACACCATGCCACGCTCATCAACGCGACCACGCCGGTGAGCGTGGTGCAGATCGATGCCATTCGCGCCATTGCCAATGCTGGTGTGCTGACGACGCTCGGTCTGGCCGACACCGCAGCGCATCTGGTGGCCGCGATTGGCGCATTTGATCCGGGTCTTGCCAGTGCCATCTCTTTCACAGTGACGGATACGGTGACGGTAGCGCAGGCTGATGCCATTCATGGCTTCAACGCGATCTCGGCGCAAGCCAGTTACGCACTGGCCGACAGCGTCGGCAATGTGGTCGCCGCGATGAACGCGCACGATGCGGCGCTGTTCAAGATCTCGGCGCTGAGTTTGACGGGAACGGCGACGGTGGCGCAGGCCGACGTCATCCACGCCTTCAATGCGGTGGCGGCGCAGGCGACCTACGCGGTGTCCGACAGCCCGGTCAACCTGGTTGCCGCCGTCAACGCGGCCGATCCGGCGCTGGCCAACGCCAGCTCGGTCGTCATCACCGGCGCAGTCACGCTGGCGCAGGCCGATGTGGTGCGCGCGTACACCACGGCACACTTCGGACTTGCATTTCCGATCAGCTACGCACTGGTCGAAAGTTCCGCCAACCTGCTGTCGACGTCGAGCATTTTCACCATCGCCGGTGCCACCCACGTCACCGTGACCGATGCGCCGACGCTGTTTGTCAGCCAAGCCGATGGACTGTTCTCGCTTAACGCCAACACCACCTTCGCCCTTGGCTATGTGCTGGCCGATAACGCGCTTGCCCTGCTGCACCCGGTCTTTGCGGCCAGCATCAGCGCCGCGACGCAGGTCACGGTGACCGACTCGCCGCTGCTTGTGGCGGCCGATGCCAACACGCTGCTCGCTGTTGATCACGCCGTATTCCCGTTCGGCTATTCGCTCTCCGACACGGGGTCTGCCCTGGTGGCAGCGAGTGCCGCCACGGTGCATGGCGCATTGGCGGTCACGGCGACTGACGCGCTGGTAGTGACGCAGGCCGCAACGCTGCGCGCCGAACTCGGTGCCGGTGCCAGCATCAACTACTTCCTGGTCGACACCGCGGCACATCTGGCAGCGGCAACACCGGCGCTGGTCAGTGCCGCCAGCGCCGTGACGGTGAGCGACACCGCCACCGTGGCGCAGGCGACCATCATCCACGGCGAAGCACCTGCCGCGCATTACAGCGTTACCGACGCTTCGACAGCGCTGGCGACGGCCCTTGCCACCGGCAACGCCAGCCTGGTAACGGTCGAGCACGCCAGTACCCTGGCCGTGACGGATGCGAGCGGAATTCTGACGGTCAACGCCAATCAGTTCGGCAATCTGCTGCTCGGCCCGGTGCTGCTGGCGGCCAACGACACCATCACCATCGATGGCCTGGATGTCAATGTGAATCTGGGAACCCTGCACGCCTTTGGTGGTGATGTGGCGTCGACGCAGTCATTGACGCTGGGTGGTGTTCGCAACGGCTCCTACACCGTTGACATGGGGACTTCGGGTGAAACCGCGATCTTCATGGACGGCACCGGGGTGCAGCACATCGTGGCTTCGTCGAGCACCAAGGAAAAATTCAGCGTCGGTATCACCAACACCGGTGGCTCGTTCATCACGAACCTCGATATCGCCGATTCGATCGACACCATCGGCAGCAGGACGCCTGCACTGGTGGATCCGTCGGTTGCCTCGGCCGCGCTGGTGAACGGTGTCGGCAAGTGGTCCTACACCGGCGGTGTCTTGACCTGGTGGGATCAGGGAATCAACGCTGCCGATCACCTGACGCTCACGCTGGTGGGTACCGCGCATGGTCTGGTGCTGGACAACAACCACCATTCGTTCACGGTGATCTGAAACTGCGCGGCGCCGACCTCAGGACCAACCATGGCAGCACCGTTCTTGCCCCAATTGTGGTTCCCCGGCTTTTGGGGAAAAGACGCAATGGCCGCTGCCGTGGCCCTGTTGCCAGGGCCCTGGTGCTACAGGGTTTTACCCATGAAACAACACAAAACAGGGGGTAACAACCCTGTATTTCAGCGCTTTTCAGGAGATTTGCAGATTGGTAACAAAGTGGAACAGATGTTGCATTCAGCGCTTTGTCGGAGCGTGTTCCCAGCGCGAGCCGACCGGGTTCGGGGGTCTGTTCCTGAGCGCTGAGTGAAGCGAGAAGCCGCCATCGCACCCTTGGCGACATTGACAGTTGATGGATCAATTTTTTTGGAGTTAATCATGACACACGCAAAAGCAATCAATGCCCGCTACGGAGGACTGGTGCAGCGCTGGCTCTTCGTGCTGTTGGCATTAATGACCTTCCTGCTGGCCTCGCCAGCGCAAGCATCCCGCATCAACGGCGGGCTTGGCATACCGGGGCCCGCGCCCTTACTGGCACCGTCGCCGGTGCCGCCGCAGTTTGATATCACCGGCTTCATCCAGGACGCCACCGTTGACCTCACCATGTGCCCGGCGGTAACCAATTCGCGCCTGAAGGGCGGCACCGTCACGCTCAATGGGCAGAAGGTCATTGTGCCGTGCAACACCATCCTGCAAATGCCGGCCTTCGCCGCCACCTGGGCTGATCTGTTCACGCTGGCGCCCAAAGACATCACGCCCGCCGGCAAGAGCGGTCTGGCCCTGGCCGACCCCTTCGTTCCCAGTACCAACGGTTTGCTCAGCAGCGCGCCAACGGCCTACAACTCACCGCTGCCCTCGCAGGAGATCCAGGTGGTGGGCAACGTCATTGACGGCCAGTACATCGCCGGTCTGGTTTTCATTTCGCAGCAATCCTTGAACGGTGGCCAGGGCATCATCAGTTGCATTGATTACGCAACCGGTGAACTGCAGGTCGGTGGCGCAGTTCAAGCGCACGGCTCGCCCTGCGTGCTGCCGGTGCCCCCGGGCGTGGCGCGGGTTCGCATGAATGACCCGCAGGGTCGCTTTGGCATCACGCACGGCGCCATCGGCAGCGGTGCTGACGTGGAAGAAGCGGGCTATGACCCGCGCTACACGGCAGATACCGACAACCCCACCATGCACTCGGCGCTGGGTTTCCCGATCTGCATCCCGGCCTTCAATCCGCTGCAGACCATGGACGCGCGCTGCCCGATCTACAACCGTCCGATTGCGCCCGACAACTGCAAGTCCTTCAACCCCGTGACCGGGTTGCCGCAGTTTGGCGCGCAGACCGGTCTCACCGGCTATTGCACCACCTGGGTGATGGACGTGCCGGGCGCGCATACGCCACTCAAGCTTGATGCCACCGACCCCTTGTTGCCCGCACCTCTGGTAATCGGTGACACGATCGGCTTTCACGGAAACTTGAAGGCCGATGCCAATGGCGTTTACATGTCGGCCCATACCATTGATGCCAACCTCGGCATCTACACGCAGCCGCACGTCAAACCCTCTTACGTCTTCATGGAAGGCGTGCTGGTCGGCACCGGCGGCGGTGCTGTGGGTGGATTGAACGTGGAGACGACGACCAAGGTTTCCTGGACTGGCTTTACCACCGACCCGTCGGAACTGGTGGACTTCTTCTCGCTGCACCAGGACCCCATCACCGGCGTCGTGAGCGAGTACTACCTGCAGACCTACGACCCCTGCTGCACGCCGCTGGGACGCTTTCGCTCGCCGGCCAATAACATTGGCGCTTTCGGCGAACCGCAGCGCAATTACCGCGCGGTCAGCCGCACCATGTGCCAGCCCGATGGCGCAGGCGACCTGACGCCGGCCCTGCAAGCCATTTGCCATATGGACCCATTGCATGCGCCCTCGGCAACCGCGCTGCAGGCCAGTACCACGCAAACGCCGATTGGCCTGACGCCGGGCCAGTACACGCTACCCAATTTTGAGTTTATCTTTGCCGAGAACCTGAATTTTGGCGCGCCGCTGGTGCCGAACAATTTCCAGGACCTGCCTTTCCTGTTCTGCGGCTCGGGTCCCATCAATGGCCCTGGCTCCAACTCGACCGTGGTCGGCCAGCTTGACCCGCCGCCCTGGGCGCTGCCGATGTCGGATCCGGTCTTCCACTCGACTCTTTGTCCGGCAGCACTGGCCGTGGGTGCGGCACCGGTTGTTGTTGGCCCACCGGCAGCCAAGCCGCCAGTGATCAATTCAGTGACAGCGACACCGGCGACCACCACCGTTGGCAGACTGACTGTTGTTACGCTCAGCGTAGCCGCGACTGATCCAAACACGCCGACCAATCTGGCCTATTCCTGGACGCCGCCGGCTGGCGTGATCATGTCCTGCGGCGTCTGCACGCCCAATGCCAGCAACGCGACCGTGACAGCCACTTTCAATCCGACCCAAGCGGGCACCCTGGTCTTTGCGGTCACGGTCCTCAACGGCGTGTTGCCTAACGCAACCGGCAGCGTCTCCGTGCTGGTCGCGGCCAACACCGCCCGGGCACCCACGCTCAAGAGCTTTAACGGGACATCGGGCAACCTCAACGGTGGCCAGTTGGGTACCTTGACGGCGATTGGCAATACCAGCCCGACTGGCGGCACAGTGTCGTTCAGCTTCAAGCAGACCGGCGGACCGGCTGTGATCGTGAACGGTGCCGTGGTGCCGCTGGGGCAGCCGATACCGGTGAAGACGACCTCCGGTGCGGCGCCCGCGGATCAGACCGCCAATGCGACCTTTACCGCGCCTTTCGTTGCGGCCAAGGCCAACATGACCTTCCAGGCAACGGTGAAGGACAATGCCAGCGGCCTGACCACCAGCAGTGGCACGACCGCCGTCACAATTGGGGTTGCCGCCACGCCGCCTGACACCATCACCTTCCTCGGTGGTGTGGTGAATTACCTCAACCTCGGCAATGTCGGTGGTGTGGTGGCGCAGCGCGGCAAGCTCACCGTCAGCGTCACTTCAACGGCCAACCCGCCGCCCCCGGGCATGACGATGACGGCGAGCTTCTTCAACAGCACCTTGCCAGCCAACATTCCGGGCAGCAGCGCGCTGCCGATGACGGCGCAACTGGTCTACACCGCAGCCGACCCGATCGGAACCACCGGTGCCGGCGCCGTTTGCGGCACCGCACCGTGCTGGACCGCACTGATCTCCGGCGTGATTGCCAACACCAGTGTCACACCGGCCGTGCTGGTGCCGCCGACCTCGGTAACCGTCAGGTCCAGCCTGGGCGGAACAAGGACCGTGACCGGTGCGGCGATCGTGATCCGGTAAGCGGTAACGGAACCTGGCCTGACCCGCAACGGTCGGCCAGGTTTCCGACCAAAGACATTTCCTTTTGGGGCGGTACGGATGACGTACCGCCCTTTTTTTTGCGCCCGCGCAGGGCCGGCGATCGCGGGTAAGCACTGCCAGCCTATACGGTGGATACCGTAGTGATTGTTCGCCGCTTGCCCGGCACTATCCCATCCAACCATGGCTTCTGCAAAATCAGCTTCAGTCCGTACGCCGCAGACCGCGCGCGCCGCCCAGACCGGTCGTTCCCAAGCGGCGCGCCGGGCTGCGCTCAGGCGCGTTGAGCCTTCGCTGCCGCAACCGAACCAGCCGTTTTTCGGCGCGCACCACAAGTACTACTGGCTGTTTGCGGTCTCCGGTTTTTCCGGGCTGATTTACGAGTCGATCTGGACCCACTACCTCAAGCTCTTTCTGGGCCACGCCGCCTACGCGCAAAGCCTGGTGCTGGGCATCTTCATGGGTGGCATGGCGCTGGGCGCCTGGCTCTGTGGCCGCATGTCGCAGCGCTGGCGCAATCTGTTGCTGGGCTACGCCATCGTCGAAGGCGTCGTCGGCGTGCTGGCGCTGGCGTTTCATCCAATCTTTGTTGCGACGGTCGATCTGACGCTGAACCAGTTGATTCCGCATCTGGGCTCCGCAGCGCAGATCACGGCGGCGAAATGGAGCATTGGCGCACTGCTGATCCTGCCGCAATCGGTGCTGCTGGGAATGACCTTTCCTTTGATGAGCGCGGGCCTGATCCGGCGCTTTCCAGAGCAGCCGGGTCAGCGCGTTGCAACGCTGTACTTTGCCAACAGCCTGGGCGGCGCGCTGGGCGTGCTGGGCTCGGGTTTCTGGCTAATCCGGCTCCTGGGTCTGCCGGGCACGGTGGCATTGGCGGGCGGCCTCAACATCGCGCTGGCCTTGACGGTTGCCGCGCTGGCACGCGCCAGCCGCGAGCCTGAATTTCAGAGCACAGCGCCGGCACCGGCTGCGAACGACGCCGGTGTGTCACTGGCGCTGCTGTTGCTGGTGGCGGCCTTGACCGGTGTCTCGTCCTTCATGTACGAGATCGGCTGGATCCGCATGCTCAGCCTGGTCTTGGGCAGTTCCACCCACGCCTTTGAGCTGATGCTGTTCGCTTTCATTCTGGGGCTGGCGCTGGGCGGGCTCTGGGTGCGTCGGCGCATTGATGGCATCGCCTCGCCCACTGCGTTTCTGGGTTGGGTGCAAGTGTTGATGGGCGCATCGGCCCTGGCGACGCTGCCGCTCTACAACCTGAGCTTCGATGCGATGCAGGCGCTGCTGCCCATGCTGCCCAAAACTCTGGCTGGCTACACCGAATTCAATCTGCTCAGCCAGAGCATCGCCGCTGTGATCATGCTGCCGGCGGCACTGTGCGCCGGCATGACGCTGCCGCTCATCACCTACGCGTTGCTGCGCTCGGGTGCGGGTGAGCGCAGCATCGGTCTGGTCTATGGCGCCAATACCGTGGGCGCCATCATCGGTGTGTTTTTTGCCGTGCACATTGGCATGCCCTTGCTGGGTTTGAAGAACCTGATCGTGGTCGGTGCCGCATTGGACATCGCACTCGGTCTGCTTTTGCTGGCGACTTGCGCGCGGCGCATCGGCTTGCGCCAACCGGCGTTTGCCAGCGTCAGTGCTGTGCTGTTGCTGGGCCTGTGCCTGACCCTGGTGGAGTTCGACCCGTATCGCATGGTCTCAGGCGTTTTTCGCGGTGCCGACTATCGCGTGCTCAGTGCGGACAAGGCCAAGCTGCTGTTCAACCGCGATGGCAAGACCGCCACCATCTCGATGCTGGAGACGGCAGACCGGGTGGTGCAAGTGCGCACCAACGGCAAGGCCGATGCCTCCATCAACCTTAGCGGCAGCGAGCGCTACCAGATCGACGAAGTAACCATGGTGCTCAGCGCCGCGCTGCCGATGCTGCTCAAGCCCGATGCACGCACGGTGGCCAACGTCGGTATGGGCTCGGGCCTGACGACGCAAGTGCTGCTCGCCAACCCCGCATTGCAACGCGTCGACACCATCGAAATCGAGGAGCAGATGGTGGCGGCAGCACGGGGTTTTTGGCCGCGCAACCGTCTGGCTTTTGAGGACCCGCGCAGCGTCATCACGATCGAGGACGCCAAGACCTTTTTCTCGAACCGGCAGCAGCGCTTTGACATCATCGTGTCGGAGCCTTCCAACCCCTGGGTCAGCGGTGTATCGAGCCTGTTCTCGCGCGAATTTCACCAGCTTGCGCGCGGCTATCTCAAGCCCGACGGTGTCATGCTGCAGTGGCTTCAGCTTTACGAAATTGACGAGCCACTGGTGATGTCGGTGATCAAGTCGCTCGATGAAAACTTTGACGACTACGCCATCTATGGCGCCAACGCGGGCGACATCCTGATCGTGGCCAGCGCCGGCAAGCAGTTGCCGCAATTGCCGCTGGCGCTGCCGGCCACGCCGCAGCTGGCAGCCGAGCTCAAGCACGTCGGGATCGCGTCGCCACAGGACATCGCCGTGCGTCGGTTGGCGACCAAGAAAAGTCTGGCACCGTTGCTCAAAACCTATGCCATTGAAACCAACTCCGACTACCACCCGGTACTCGATCAAAACGCCAGTGCTGCGCGCTTCATCGGACAGGGCGCGAACAGCCTCATGAATCTGGCGGTGGAGCCACTGCCGCTGGTCGAAATGCTAAGCGGTGATCACGCGCCCTGGACCCAGACGGCGGTGAGCGCCAACGGTCACTTGGCCCGGATGCACCCGGGCAGCGTGGCCGGCTTCTTGCGCGACCATTTGCTGGGCGTGCAGAGCACCGGGTTCTCGCCGGAGCAGCACGCGACGCTGGCGCGCCAGGTCAACGACATGCTGGCCCATTGCGCCCGGCCATCGGACGGTGACGCCGCTTTTGCCCTGATGCGCATCGGCGGACTGCTTGCGCCTTTCCTGCAGCCGCAGGAATTGCAGGCGCTGTGGCCCAAGGTGGAGGCCTTGCCTTGCGCGCAGGCCTTGGCCGGGGCGCAACGCGACTGGCTGGTGTTGCTGAAAGCGGTCGGGCAACGCGATGCGCTCGTGATGGCGCAAACGTCGTCACGTCTGTTTGCCAACCACGAAGACAAGACCGGCTTGCGCCGACGCTATCTGCTCTCGGCCGGCATGCTCGGTTACATCGCAGCCGGGCGTCCGATGCAGGCGCACGCCCTGTGGGATGCGCAGGCATCAATGGCCCTGGAAAATATGGCGCCCTCGTTGATGCTGCGCATTCTGGCGGCGCATGCTGGCGTCCCGCTTTAGCGTAGCGCGGCGGTCCATGAATTCAAACTACCTGGATTGCGGATCAGGTCCGCAATGACAAATTCAGTTGTCATGCCAGGCCCCTTGGTTGTCATCCCGGGCCCGACCCGGGATCCATGCCTTATGACAGCGCCACGCGAATTATGGATTGCGGGTCGCGACCCGCAATAACGCGCTATCGGTTCAGGGCAGGTTGACCCAGATACCGGTCGTGGGTGCGACCGAGCCGGCCGGTGCCGTTGGCAAGGTCGCAAAGTCCAGCAGTTTGTTGCTGCTGAGGTAGCCAGCCAGTTCATTGCTGTTGACCAGACTCGGGGCCCAGAAGTACCAACTTTGTTTGGCTGCATCCCAGGCCCACAGGCTGGTCAGGTTCAAAGCGAGCCCGGCGATTTGCCCGGGCGAGGGCGGTGCTGAAAGCAGCGAGGCGATGGCGCTGTTGAATTGGCTCGGGCTTGGGGTGTCGCCGGTTGCGATCAGACTCCAGCCGTGGCTTAGCGCATGCGTTCCGCCCGCCACGGCAATCGCTGCCGGTTTGAAACTCGATGACTGAACCGCCGTGCCCGGCAGCAGAGGCTTGGTGAAGGCGGTCTTGGCATTGACCCAGAAACCTTCACCGGCATTGATGGTGCTGAGATAGTCGTAACCCTGCGCTGCGGCAAACGCCTGGCCACCATCGGCCTGCGCTGGATCATGGAAAGCCCAGTTCGGATAGGTGACGCCTGCTTGTGCCCCGCTCGTCATCCACTTCCAGATGGCCGTGACCTTGGTCGCATCACCGAAAGTGGCGCTGACGGAAATGGGCGCTTCCAGACCGTTGCCCAGAAGATTCCAGCCCGCCACCAGGTTCAGGTTCGGCGCCAGAACTGCACTCTGGGGTGTCGCCGCAGCGGAGGCCGACGAGGCAGCGCCAAAGCCAACGCCATTGGCCGCGTTCACTGTGAATGTGTAGCTGACGCCATTGTTCAGCCCCGTGACCGTAATGGGGCTGGTCTGCCCGATCTCGGTGTTGCCACCCGGATTCGCGGTGACGGCGTAATGGGTGATCGCGCTGCCGCCGTTATCGACTGGGGGCGTAAATGAAATCGTCGCCTGTGCGTTGCCTGCAAGTGCCGTACTGACTGTCGGCGTGCCCGGGACCGAGGTGCCGACGCCGACAACCCCAAAACTGCCGTCCAGTACCCCGTTGCTGCTGTAGCGCATGAGGGCGATGACGGTGCTGCTGCCGTTGTCGATCGAGCCCGTCACCAGAATCCGGCCATCGGCCAGGACGGCGACGCCCTGGCCGGTCAGCGCGTTGTTCGCTGTGACGCCTGCTGTGCCGAATCCCGCATCCACACTACCGTCTGCGTTGTAACGCGACAGGCTGCCTGGGCCCGGCAGGCTGCCCAGCCGCAACGGGGCAATCCCGGCGGCTGCCAGGAACTTGCCGTCGAGCTGCGCTGCGACATCGTTGACCAGTCGATAAGCCGCAACCGGAACCGCGCCACTGCTGATGAGCACGCCCGCGTTGCCAAAACTGGTATCCAGACTGCCGTTGCTGTTGTAGCGAACGAAGGCGGTGTCGTAGGTGCTGCGCCCGGCCAGTGCATAACCCGAGACCAGTATCCGCCCGCCCGATTGCGGCGCGAGGTCGTGCGCCTGCATCATGATGCTGCTGGCGTCGCTTGCATTGATGCCGATGGCGGTCGTGACCTTGCCATTGGTGCCAAAGCCGAGATCGGCGCTGCCGTCGGTGTTGAAGCGCAACACACCGGCGTCGCCCGCCACCACCAGTTTGCCGTCGGTCTGGACCATGACGCTGTAGGCCGCTCCGCCGGTGGCAACCGCAGCGCCAGCGCCAAAGCTGAGGTCGGCGCTGCCGTCACTGTTGTAGCGCAGCAGGCCGGTGCTACCGGCCACCACAATCTTGCCATCGCCCTGCAGCGCGATATTGTTGCCCGGACCGGCACTGGCGGTGACGACACCGCTGCTGCCGAAAGTGCTGTCCGTGCTGCCGTCGCTGTTGTAACGCAGCAATCCGCTGCCGCCGGCCAGCACAATCTTGCCATCAAGCTGCAGCGCCAGACTGTTGCCAGGACCCCCATGGCTGAGCACGACACCGCCGTTGCCGAATGTGGCATCCAGACTGCCATCGCTGTTGTAGCGCAGCAGGGCCACCGAGAGAATCCGGTTCAGGCCGCTGCCCGAGAGCGCGTAACCCGCCACCAGCGGTTTGCCATCGGCCTGAATTGCAATCTTGTTGCCCACACCACCGAGACCGGTCACGGTGCTCGTCGCCAGTGCTGCTAGCGGCAGCAGCAGTCCCAATACGGTGAAGAGGCGGTTGAGGTGTAAACGCATGGCGGCTCCGATACAAAGGTGAAGATGACATCGCGGCGGCATTTGATTGACGCGCGCGTGCGGCGATGTTGGCAACGAGTATTGCCCCGCTCACTGATCACGGGAATACAGGAAGCTGCCCATTGGCCAGCGTGATGGACTGTAGAAAGGGGGATGACTGCCAACTGCTTCAGCAGGCTTTGTGGCGCAGGTCTTGGTTCGCCCGGCCTTCGATTCCCCGTAAATGGGGGCCGAAATTGGGTGCTTGGTACCTGCTTACCCCCGCTATTGGTTGCGCGAAATTGTTGCTGCCGAGTGAATTGCCCCGCAACGTGGGGATTTGACCCAGCCCCGCTCTGCGCTGGCACGCTTAGTGCTGTTTACGTTGAAATGAAAACACAAACAGTCCGCCGTCTGGCCCACTCAGGCAGCCGCCAGTTTCGCTGGCTGGCAAGCCTGGCGCTGTTATGCGCACTCAATGCGCTGGCAGCCAACGGCGTGCCGGGTGTGTTTCCGGCAGCACCGCTGGTGCTTGCCGCGCCGGTGTCGCCGCAGTTCGACATCACCGGCTTTATTCAGGAGGCCACGCTTGATCGCACTGGCGCCATCTGCAATGCCAGCGATGCGCGCCTGGCCGGTGGCACGCTGCGGGTTAATGACATTGCCGTGGTGGTGCCCTGCAACACCGTGCTGCAGATGCCGGCGGCAACACTGACCTGGCAGGAGCTCTTCAGCCTGGCGCCGCGTGACATTGGCCTGCCACTGGGCTCCAATGGCATCCCGACGCAGACCGGCCTGGCCTTGAAGGACAGTGTGACGATGCCGCTGACCCAGGTCTACAGCAACGGCCTGTTGCCCTCGTACGAGATCCATGTGCAGGGCAACATCGTGGGCGGTCGCTACATCGCCGGGCTGATCTTCATCTCGCAGCAAAACCTCAACCTCGGGCAAGGAACCATCACCAGCATTGACTACGACAACGGTGAACTTCGGATTGCCAGCGCGGGTCCGACGGCCAGTGTGGCGCGCATCCGGATCAACGATCCACTGGGCCGCTTCGGTCTGTCCCATGGCGGCCCGGGCAGCGCGGCCGCGCTGATCGAGCCGACCTATGACCCGCGCTTTTCGGTCGATGCTGAGAGTGCAACGATTCACGCCGCCACTGGTTTTCCGATGTGCATCCCGCGCAGCAATCCGTTCATCGATGCTGACGATCCGCTGTGTCCGCAGGCCAATCGTCCGCGTGCGCCCGACTGTGCTTCGCTGACCGTTCCGTTTCCCGCCTTCGCCATGCCGCTTGCTGGCCAGTACTGCACCAGTTTCATGATGCCGCCGCCGCCCACCAACAGCTGCACGCCAGGGCAGGGCATCACCTGTGCGCCGGACGCGACGCGCCAGGCGCCGTTTGAGGTGGGTGACTTTATTGATTTTCTGGGCACGCTCAAGTACGACTCCAGGGGCGCCTACATTTCGGCCCACACCATCGTCAACCACGTCGGCATTTATACCTACCCGGGTGTCATGCCGGCGTACATGAGCATTGAAATGGAGTTGCAGGGTACGGCCGCATTGCCGGTGGCGAATCTTCCGCAGGAGACCACCTCGCGCGTGAAGATCGAAGGCTTCAGCACCGACCCGAGCAGCCTGGTCGACATCTATGCGCTTGACCTCAATCCGGTGACCGGCGAGATCAGTGAACGCCTGATCGGCATCGCCAGCCCGGTCGGGCCACCTGTCATCGGGCGCTTTCGCTTCAAGCCTGCAGCCGGCGCCTTCATGCCGCCGGTGCGCGAGTTTCGTGTCGTCTCGCGCACCCTGTGCGGCGGTAATCCGAATCTGCCATGCCGCATGCCGAGTGCGCCCCAGAGCTACGCCAACGGGCTGATCGCCGGGCAGTACCATGCGCCCAATTTCGAATTCATTTTTCCTGAAAATCTGAACCTCGGCGACGCCATCGTGCCAGCCAATTTTCAGGACTTCGTGTTCCTGTTTTGCGGCTCGGGCCCGTTGACAACACCGACCGCCGGCAGCGCGCCGCCGATCGTGGGCCAACTCGACCCCGGCCCTTGGGGCGCGCCGACACCAGACCCGATGTTCGCCCTGACGCTGTGTCCAGCAGCCAAGCGCGTCGATGGCAGCACGCGCAGCGCGACAACGCTGGCGCCGCTGGCCAATGCCGTTGCAACACCGACCAGCGTGGCTGCCGGGCAGACCGTCAAACTCAGTGCAGCGGGCAGCAGCGACCCGAATACGCCGGCCCGGCCGCTGAGCTACCTCTGGACCCAGACCGGCGGCCCGGCCGTGCAGTTGACGGGCGCCACCACAGCGAGCGCGAGTTTCAAGGCGCCCAACGTCACGACAGCGGCGGTCCTGAGCTTCACGCTGGCGGTTAGCAATACGGTGCCCCTGACTTCGATTGCGAAGCTGACCGTTAACACCAACCCGGCAGCGACGCCGCCCAGCGCCACATTCAGCGCGCCGGCCAGTGCCATCGCCGGCAGCATCGTGACGCTGGTCGGCACCGTATCGAGCGGCGCCACGTTCAAGTGGACGCAGAGCGCCGGCCCACTGGTTGCGCTGTTTGCCGCGACCACCTTGGCGCCCAACTTCACCGCACCCAAGGGACCCACCAGTGTGAGCTTTGTGCTGACGGCGACGAACAAGGCCGGCGCCAGCGCCACGGCGACGCGCACCATTGCCATCGCGGCCGATGCCGTGGCGATAACACCGGTGAGTTGGGACAACCGACAGGGCAAGGGCAAGCTGAGCGTGGTCGCGACTTCGAGCGCTATCAAGAGCGCAACGCCACCGACCGGGATGACGATGACCATGAGCTACTGGAACAAGGACATCGCCAGCGGGCGCCCGGGCAGCGCCACCAATCCGATCTCCACAGCGATGAACATGGTCAAAGATGTGCCGGGGCAGCCGCCGGTTTGCGGCAATGCCTTGCCTTGTTTTGTTGCGTCCCCATCGAGCGTGATTGGCACCAGCAGCAGCACCTCGACGCTGCCGGTGTTTGTCGCGCCAACCAGCGTCATGGTGAAGTCATCGCTCGGTGGCACGGCCACGGTGAGTGGCGCCGCGATTGTCGTGCGCTGAACGGCACTTTGCGCCGCCGCATGGCAACCCGTTTAGGTAGGGAATTTACCCAGTCGCAACGCGGGTTTTGCCCCGCTGCCTGGCGCGGATGGCGATGCTAATCTTGAGCCGTTGCGCGCGGGCTTGTTTTGACCTTGCCGGTGGCGCCTGCCTGATTCCATCCAAGGAGCGTATTGAACAATGAGTGAAGTGCCAGCACAGGGCCGCAAGCCCTTGCTCCGGATACCGGATATTGCCGCAGCCCTTGCTGCCATGTCGCTCAAGACGCGCGTCGTGCTGCTCGTCGTCTCGATGACCGTGCTTGGCGTCTGGGCGCTCGCGCTCGGTATCACCCAGGTGCTTGAGCGCGACCTGACGCGCTTGCTCTCGGAGAACTTTGCGACCGAAGCGAAAAACGTTGCCGACGATCTGGATCGCGACATTCGTCTGGAAATTGATGCGCTGCAGAGGTTGGCCAGTACGCTCAAGCCCGATGTCCTGCGTGACGCCGGCAAGGCCGAGCGTGCGATGGACCAGTTTGCAGACGCCAGTGCGATTACTTTCGCGAGCTGCTTTGTCACCGACCGGGAGGGACGCATCACGGCGGGTTATCCGGAACAGGACGTGCGTGTCGGTTCCTCGATTCAAAATACGGCCTACTTTCGCTCGGTCATCGCCAGTGGCGCGCCGGCGATTGACACGCCGGCGGCCGGCCGGGCGGACATCAAGAGCGCCAAGGTGTCGATCGCCGTGCCACTGCGCGATGGCGCTGGCGCCATCGTCGGTACGCTGGTGGGCACGCTGCCGCTTTCCAATCCGATGCTCTTTGGTCAGCTCGAAAACCAGAAACTTGGGCGTACCGGATGGTTCCTGGTGGTCTCTCCGAAAGATCGCGTCATCCTGGGGGCCACTCACCAAAACCGGATTTTGACGACGCTGCCCGGGCACGGCGGCATCCGGTTGCTGGACCGACGCTTTGAAGAAGGCTTTGAAGGGCCGGGCATCACGGTTGGCTCCAACGGGATCGAGGTTCTGTCGGTCGGTCACCGGATGGCCAGCACAGGCTGGTTTGTCATTGCATCGAATCCGATCGCAGAGGCCTGGGAGCCGATCAATGATCTGAAACGCTGGATCTACGGCATGGCGTTTTTGATATCACTGGGTGGCGTGCTGGTGCTGCGCTTTTTTCTCGGACGGCAGTTCGCCCCTTTGAAGCAGGCTACGGCTGTGATCCGGCGCATGACCGATGGCGAATCGGCGCTGGCGGCAATACCGGTGACCCGTTCCGATGAAATTGGCGAACTCATTAGCAATTTCAATCGCCTGGTTGGTCAGCGTGCACAACTCGACGCGCGCTTGCATGACGAGATCGCCGAGCGCAAACAAATGAACCAGACCCTGCAGGAGCGAACAGATCGGCTTGACGGCATTTATCGCTCCGTCGGCGAGGGGATTCTCAGCACTGACATCGAACAGCGCATCGTGCTCTACAACGATGCAGCGCAGCGCATCTTTGGCTACGCTGCCAGCGACGTGATTGGCCAGCCCCTGGACATGTTGTTGCCGCGACGCTTGCGTACCCGGCACGGCAAGCACTTTGTCAACTTCGCAGCGGGTGGACAGAGCACCCGTGCCATGGGGCGCTACGGTCTGATTCATGGACTGCGCGCCAATGGCGAGGAGTTCCCGCTGGAAGCTTCGGTATCGCAATCGGGCACTGCGCCCAACCAGTTGTTCACCGTTATCCTGCACGACATCACCGAACGCTTGCAGGCCGAGCAGGAACGCGAGCGCCTCACCGGACAACTGGAATTACTTAGCGAACACCTGGCTGCCGCGCGCGACGCCGAGCGCGGCAAGATTGCCCATGAGTTGCACGAAGACCTGGCCCAGGAACTGATGACGCTCAAACTCTATTTCCAGTTGCTCAAAGTCGAGAGCGGTAACCAGCAGGCCGACCAGCATCGTAAGGACGCGCTGACCGTGGTAGCGCATGCAACCGAGCGCATACGCCGCATGGTCATGAACCTTGAGCCGCAGGAACTCACGACTTTCGGCTTGCAGTCCGCTGTGAACAGCTATTGCCGGGAGCAGGCCACTACAGCGGACTGGATTCTGCACATCGATGCACCAAGGTCTGACGTACGGGCGCCGTGTTTGGTGGAGAAAGCCTGCTTTCAGATCTTGCAGGAGGGGCTGAACAATGTTCTTCGGCACGCCAAGGCAACGCAGGTCTGGGTCGCGGTGCATCAAGTGGCGGGCGAACTTGAACTGGTGTTGCGTGACGACGGAATCGGGTTTGACCACACACCGACCGACGAGCGTCGCAAGCGGGTCGATTCCAAGCTCGGTTTGTTTGGCATGCAGCGTCGCGCCACACAGGCGGGTGGTTCCATCACCATAGAGTCGCGCGTCGGCGCTGGCACCGAGTTGCGGGCCGTATTCTCCTGGCCGGTCGCCGCAGCGAAGCCGGACTGAAACCGGCAGCAGGGCACACAAGTTTCCCTGGAGGCACTCTATGACCAGTCGTCCTGCACCCGAAGATGTCGCACTTTGGCAAAAGCGCCTTGCGTCCCAAGCCAACAATCGGGCGTGGGCACTGGCCGAGTTACACAACCGCACGCCCGAGGAAGACGAAGAAGACCGAAAGATACTTGACGCAACGATGAACGTCATTCCAGTTCCAGGCATGTGAAGCGTGGTCTATACCGTTACCGCTGGTTTGCAGCCTCAGCTACAGTTTGCTGTGACGGATTCACCCGAGCGGTAGGTAGAGGGACATTGGCGCATCGACATAAGGAATGAAACCGTATCGCTCATAGAACGACTTCGCTTTTTCATCTTTTGCATCCACCAGCAGCGCGTAGGCGCCGACAAGGCTGCGGGCATGCAGGCATCTGTCAACAGCACAGCCGATCAGCACCTCGCCCAATCCTGCTCCGCGACTTTCAATAGTGCGTGCCAGACGTCCCATGCGAAAGCACGGAACAGGGTAACGCGGTAGTTTTTTGCGCTCGGTGTTACTGAGTTGCTGAACGCCTACCTGTGCTGCACTGAGCGTATGGAAGCCCAGGATCTTGCTCGGCGCTGCATCGTCCACCAAAACAAAGACGGTGCTGATGCCTTTTGCATTCTGTTGTGCCGCGTACTTGCGCAGGTAATCATCCAGCGCTGGTACCCCGCAATGAAACCCTGCGCGATCGTGCAGTCTGGCATCAAGAACCTGCTCTTCAAGCACGCTTGACCTTTGACGCAGCGGTCAGCGCAACTTGCAGCGCAGGGTTCGGACTGAATACGCCGTTGATTGCTGCGTTGAAGGCAAGAAAATCGCGCTTGGTGAGCGTCACCCGCGACTCCTGCTCCAGCAGGGCTTGTGCCTTTTCTTTGGCTGCGCTGCGGACAAAGCCCGCCATGGTCGTACCCATAAGACTTGCCGCGCGGGAAAGAAGGTCCTTGTCTTCAGCGGATTGCTGGGTAGACCTGTCGCAGCGTCATTGTTCCCCAGCAATGGGGCACCAAAAACTGGTGAAAAAGCGGTTAATCGGCCCCATTCAAACCTTGCACGGCGGCACTCATGTGCGCTTTGCCCCAGCGAGTGGGCATATGCCCCGGCAACCCCCAATCAATGGCACGCATAGTGCTTTGTGTCACTACGTTCTGCAGAACATCCAGACGATGTTGGCAGCAACCTGTAACGGTTTGACTATTTTGGGGATGCGTGATGAAGACGGCCAGTGCAGTCCCTGCACGATGCTTGCGAGGCGGTTTGCTTGGGCTCCTGAGCCTGCTGCTCTGCCTCGTCCTGCTCGGTCCCGGCAACGCGCAGGCCGCCAATCCATTGGGAGGTGGCGGCGTCGGCCTGTTCATTCCAGGCCCCTTGTTGCCGGCACCGCCGGTTCCGCCGCAATTCGATATCACCGGCTTCATTCAGGAGGCCAGTCTCGATCGTGACGGGGCGATCTGCAAGGCCAGCGACCCGCGCCTGGCCGGGGGCAGCGTCAAGGTCAACGGCATCACGGTGATCGTGCCCTGCAACACCATTTTGCAGATGCCGGCGGCCACGCTGACCTGGCAGGAACTGTTCAGTCTGGCGCCACGTGACATCGGCCTGCCGATCGGCTCCGATGGCATTGCGACCCAGACCGGTCTGGCCTTGAATGACACGGTGAAGCGACCCGCAGCGAGCGTCTACAACGGACCGTTACCCTCGTACGAAATTCATGTGCAGGGCAATGTCGTCAAGGGTCAGTACATTGCCGGTCTGATTTTTATTTCACAACAATCGCTCAATCTGATTCAGGGCGTCATCACGGCGATCGACTACGCCAATGGCGAGCTGCAGATCGCCACCAGCAAGACCGCCAATCCGGTGACGGTGCGCGTGCGCATCAATGACCCCATCGGGCGCTTTGGCAAGTCGCACGGCGGCCCCGGCAGCGCGGCGGCCATGATCGAGTCGGGTTACGACCCGCGCTTTTCCATCGATGAGGAAAGCCCGACCATTCACGCCGCCACCGGCTACCCGATGTGCATCCCGCGCAGCAACCCCTTCACCGAAGGCGATGACCCGCTGTGCCCGCAGGCGAACCGCCCGCGCGCGCCGAATTGCCGCTCGCTGCCGACGCCGTTCCCGGCTTTCGTGGCGCCGGCCAACGGTCAGTTCTGCAGCAGCTTTGTCATGCACCCGCCCGGCACGCTGGCCAGCCCCTGCGCCAGCACCGGTGTCTGTGCGCCGCCACCGACCGATCCGACCCGCCAGGCGCCGTTCGAAACCGGTGACTTCATCGACGTGCAGGGCACGCTCAAGGTGGACGCGCAAGGCACTTACATCTCGGCCCACACCCTCATCAGCCGCACCGGCATCTACACCAGCCCCGGCACCATGCCGGCCTATATCGCGATTGAAGCCCTGGTTCAGGGCACCTCCTCGCAACCCCTGCTCAACCTGCCGCAGGAAGCGACTTCCAAGATCAAGGTGGAAGGCTTCACAACCGATCCGACCAGCCTGGTTGACATCTTCGCAATCGATATCGATCCGCTGACTGGCGCCAGCACCGAGCGCCTGCTCGGCACCGCCAATCCGAGTGGTCCGCCGGTGCTGGGGCGCTTTCGCTTTGTGCCCAACGCGGGCGCTTACCTGCCGGCAACACGCGAAGTGCGGGTGGTCTCGCGAACGCTGTGCGGCGATCCGTTTTACGCCTGCACACTCGGCAGCGTGGTCATGCCCGATCCGCTGCCGGCCAACGGCCTGATCGCGGGGCAGTACCACGCGCCGAACTTTGAATTCATCTTTGCCGAAAACCTGATCCTGGGTGATGCGGTGGTCTCGGCCAATCTGCAGGATCTGGAGTTTCTGTTTTGTGGGTCCGGCCCGCTTGCCACACCCACCGGTGGCAGCAATGGACCGGTGGTGCGCCAGCTCGATCCCGCACCCTGGGGCGCGCCCATGATGACACCGGCTTTTGCCGCCACGCGCTGCGCGGGCGAGCCGGTCGTGGGTGCGGTGGCGGTGGTGGGGCCAGTGGCGCCGCCTGTCATCACGCTGTATCCGGGCGCCAGCGTCAACGTGAATTCGGGTGCCGCTGTGCTGCTCAGCGCTTCGGCCACGGATGCGAGCGGCCAAGCGATCGCCATCACCTGGGTGCAGTCCGGTGGCACCCAGCCCATGGGTGTCGTGATGGTGCCGCCGAGTCAACCCAACGCCATCAGTTTCACGGCACCCTACATGGCATCGCAAATGGTTTTCACGGTCGGCGCGACCAACCCTGCTACCGGACTGACCTCTACCGCAACAGTGACCGTCAATGTCAGCAGCAAGGCAGCCGACTTTGTCACCGTGGCTTCAGTGAGCTGGACCAACCTGCGACAGAACCGTGGCGCGCTCAACGTCACCGCTGTCACCAGTGCGCCGTTGGCGGGTAACGGCCTGCCGCCGCCGGGTCTGCAACTCTATGTTCAGGCCACGGCGACGATCACTGCGCTGGTTCCGGACGGCAGTGGCGGCTTGAATTTCCAGTTCTCTGAAGTGCAAATGGCCACCACCCCGCTGCCGATGTTTTTCGCACCGACCGGGTTTCCGGCCGCTTGCCCGATTGGAATAGCGAGCTGCTGGCAGTTCACCACACGCGGCACCTTGATCGACCCCAACAACGCCTCGGCGTTTGTGCCGCCCGATGTGGTGACGGTGACGTCGAGCTACGGTGGTTCGATGGCAGTGACGCAATCCAGCGCGATCTTCAAGGTGAACTAGCATGAATTTCTACACCCTGCGCGGACCGTGCGTGCGCCGCACCGTGGCGGGCACCTTGGCTTTGACGCTGTTGCTCGGCAGCGGCAGTGGTTTTGGGCGCGGCCGCACCGGTGGCGGTGCCGCTGGCGCACTCGATGATTTCGATCTGCTGGCACCGCTGCAAAGCAGCAACGGTCTACCGGCCAATCTGGTCAATGGTTTTGCGCCCATGGGCAGTTCGCCCGGGGACGGCATCGCCGGTGTCGGCGGCATTGCGCTGCTGCTGCCCGGTGCGCCCAGCATTGTTTCGCAAAGCGGCCAGGCCGTCACGCTGCTGCTCGGCAGTGTCACGGGCAACAGCGGCCAACAGGCCGGCGTGGCGCGGCAACTCGGGCCCGATGGCTTGCCGGCGCTGCGTTCGCTCAAGTCGGTGGGCGTGCCGCCGGTACCGGGCTTAAGCAACTTCATTCGCAATCCGCAAGCGGCCATCGTGCTGGGCAAAGCGCTGTTCTGGGACATCCAGGCCGGCAGTGACGGCAATGCCTGCGCCAGTTGCCACTTTCATGCCGGGGCTGACAACCGCATGAAGAACCAGCTCGCGCCCGGGCGCAGCGGGGGCTTTCAGATGTTTCAGAACACGGTGCTTGGCTTATCAAGCGCCAAAGTTGCGACGACGACGAGCTCCGGCGCCGCCGCCGACCTGTTCACCTCGCCCAATGACCAGCGGCGCGAGCCCAGCTTGACCATCGATCGCCCGGCCCGCACCACGCGTACCGGTTCGGGTGGCCCCAACTACACGCTCAAGCCCGGCGACTTCCCCTTCCATCAACTGTCCGACCCGCTGGACCGCAACTCGGCTGTGCTGTTCGACTCTGACGATGTGGTGTCATCGCAGGGCGCGTTCGGCGGGGTGTTCCAGAAGCTCGGCGCCAATGGTGTCGAAGTCTGCGGCGATCGAACCAGTGTGGACAGCTTCCAGGTCAAAGGCGCGCTGACGCGGCGCGTGCCGGGTCGCAACGCGCCGACCACCATCAATGCAGCGTTTAACTACCGCAACTTCTGGGACGGTCGCGCCAACAATGTATTCAACGGTGTCAGTCCGTTCGGCCCGCGTGACAGCGCGGCCATGGTGCTGGAACTGCGCTCCGATGGCAGTACGGCCTGGACCACGATGGCCTTGAGCAATGCCAGTCTGGCTTCGCAGGCGGTCGGGCCCGTGCTCTCGGAGTTCGAGATGTCCTGCGCCAAGAAGACTTTCAAAGATCTGGGCCGCAAGCTGATGGCGTTAACGCCCCTGGGCTTGCAGGACCTGCACGCGCAGGACAGCGTGCTGGGCTCGCATGCGAAGTCCACCGGACGCGGCCTGAAAGAGACCTACCCGGACCTGATTCGCGCCGCATTTGATCCGCGCTGGTGGAACGCCCCGGCGCCTGTCAATGGCTACACGCAGATGGAGCTCAATTTTTCCCTCTACTGGGGTCTGGCGATCATGATGTACGAGGCCACGCTGGTGTCGGACGAGACGCCGTATGACAAATTTGTTGGCTATCCCGGCAGCCCGGGTGATGTCACGGCGCTGAGTGACCAGCAGCAGCGCGGACTCAAGGTTTTTCGTGGCAACGGGCAGTGCGTGTCCTGCCACAAGGGGCCCGAGTTCACCGGCGCGGCGACCGGGCTGCAAGCCGGCTCCGAAGGGGCGACCGTGATCGAGAGCATGTTCCTCAAGACCGGTGAGATGGCCATTTATGACAACGGTTTTTACAACATCGGCGTGCGACCCACGGCGGAAGACCGCGGCGTCGGTGCCAGCGATCCGCTGGGCAACGCACTGTCCTTCACACGCAACTGGTTCGCGCTGCTGCTAAAGCAGCCGGTGGTCGATCCGGTCTGGGTTGATCCCTGCCTGTTCAGCGTCTTCGCGGATGCCACGGCGTGCTGGATTGCGCCGCAGGCAGATGGCACGCGCGTGGTGGCCGATGGTGCTTTCAAAACGCCATCGCTGCGCAATATTGCGCTGACACAACCGTACTTTCACAACGGGGGTGAATTCACGCTGGAGCAGGTGGTGGCCTTCTACAACCGGGGCGGCAACCGGCGCGGCCCCGACGACAACGACACAAGTGGTTTCGTTGCGCCCGACGCACCCAATGGCGGCAACAGCAACGTCCATCCTGCCATCATGCCGTTGGGGCTGACGGATGCCGAGCGCGCTGATCTGGTGGCCTTCCTGCGCAACGGCCTGACTGACCCCCGGGTCGCCTGCGAGCGCGCACCGTTTGATCATCCCTCGCTGCCGCTGCGCAACGGACATGACGGTGATGAATTCACGGTGTCGGATGTCAATCGGGACGGCAAGGCTGATGACCTGTCACTGCTCTTGCCGGCAGTTGGCGCCAAGGGCCTGCTCAAGGCGCAGTGTTTGCGTAACGACGACGGCAGCGCCGTCGCCGGTATCTGAGAAGCGCAGCGTGTGTCAGGTGCTGCGATTATTTTGCGCTGAGCGCCGGTCGGTTGGCGAGCGTGGTTGTTGTGGGGTGCTGGCTTCCTCCGACGTTGCCAGACCGCGCTTGACGCCCCCCGGCTTTGGCCAGAGCACCTCGATGCGCGTACCCTGACCCGGTGCCGCCGTGAGCGCGTAGTCTGCGCCGGAGAGCTCGGCGCGCTCTTGCATACTCTGCAGCCCCAGGCCGCTGCCAAACGCATGCTGGCTCAGGCCCAGCTCCGGGTCAAAACCCTGACCGTTGTCTTCAATCAGCAAGATCAGAGCGCCTTCCTGGCTCTTCAGTCGCACCCGTAACCGGTCGGCCTTGGCGTGCTTGAGCGCGTTGCCCGTGGCCTCTTGAACAATGCGAAAGATCGTGATCTTGAGCAAATCAGGCACATCCGCTTCAGCGACGCTGACTTCGCGCTGCAGGTGCAGTTCCGGGCAGGCCGACTCAAACTCGCGAAAGTACCAGGACAGCGTGGCCAGTATCCCCAGATCGTCAAGCGTTGAGGGGCGCAGGTTCATGGAAATACGGCGCAACTCGGTCAGCGCCGATTTGACTGTCGGGCCCAGGCCGGCCAGGGTCTGCGCTGCCTGACCCGAACTGCCGGTGCTCATCGAGCGTGTGGCTTCCTCAATCGAGAGTTTGACCAGACTCAAAGTCTGCCCCAGTCCGTCGTGCAGGTCCAGCGCGATGCGCCGGCGCTCGTTCTCCTGGATCGTCAGGTGCTGCGCGGCCAGGCGGCACAATTCGTCTTGCGTGATGCGCAAGGCCTCTTCGTTGCGCATCCAGTCGCGCATGTCGCGTCCCATCAGGGTAAAGCCGCTGAGTTGCGCATGCTCGTCCTGATGCGACAGCAGCGTCAGGTGCACGCGGATTTCCTGCCCGCTGCGACTGCTGAGCATGGCGTCATCAGACCAGGCCCCCTCGTTTTGCGCCGTCAGCATGGCCTGTTCGCCGATGCGTGAGCGCTCGTGGGGGGCGTAGCACTCGGCCAGCGTCAAACCGGCCAAGGCCTCCTGTTCGCCCAGCCCAATCAGGTTTCGCCCGGTCGGGTTGAGGTAATACAAAACTCCGTTGTGATCGGACATGCCAATGAAAACCGGCGTCTTGTCCAAGACCGTGAGCAGCGGCGAGCGGGCCTTGATGGCTTGCACGCGGCGCTGCACTTCACCCTCGACGCGCCGGTTCAAAAGTCGGGCGGCCTCTCGGGCACGGTGTCCGCCGGACTTCAGATGGCTGACATCATCAATGTTGATCACGGCAAAAAAAGGCGGGTCCGGCGCGTCTTCGTTGGCCACTGGCAGCATCGTGCGAATCTCCAGATGGCGCTTCAGGCACGCGTCCCAGACCTGGCAGTCGGCCCGCCCGTGCTGCGCCAGCCGCAGCGCCGTGCGCCGCCAGTACAGGCGCAAGTGGCAATCGGGATCGCTGCAATTCGGATGCAGTACCTGGTGCAGATCAAGACCACGGGCCTGTTCGGGAACGCCGAGTTGCCAGCGCGTGAGCGTGCGGTTGGCTTGCAGCACGCGTCCGTCACGGTCTACCAGGCAAATGAGTTGGGGCATCGCATCGGCAGCATGCTGCCACGACTGCGTGCTGGGCGCGGTGGTTTTGAAGTTCACGGCAAAAGCTCCAAAAGAACTGCGTCGGAAAATTGCAGGCATGCTACCCGTTATTACAAATTGTTGCTTGGCGCGCTCACTGGCGCGTGTCGCGAAGCAGGGGTGTCGCCGCTCAGCAGTCCTTTGGCAATGGCATAGGCCGTCAGGGTCGATGCGTTGTGCAGGTCGAGTTTTTTCATCAGGTTGGAGCGGTGTTTCTCCACCGTCTTGACGCTCAGACTCAGGTAACCGGCGATCGATTTGTTGGGGCGTCCCTCGGCCACCAGTTTGAGCACCTGCCGTTCGCGGTGGGTTACCGTTTCCCATGCGGAGGTGATGCCGGCGACGCGGCGGCTTCCCAGGTAGCCACTGATCACGGTATTGGAAATATCCGGACTCAGGTAGGTCTTGCCTTGCAGCACGCTGCGAATGGCCACACGCAACTCATCGCCGGTGGCGTCCTTCAGGATATAGCCATCGGCGCCGGCCCGCAGACTCTGCTGGATGTACTCATCGGCCCGGTGCAGTGTGAGGATGAGAATTTTGATGTTCGGAACGCGTTGCTTGATCGCCGCAATGGTGGCGATGCCGCTGATGCCCGAGACCGTTGGGTCCATCAGGACCAGGTCGGGCAGCAGAGCCGCGATCATCCGTTCGGCTGGTGCTCCGGTTTCTGTCTCCCCCGCAATTTCGATGTCGCTCTCCTGCAGCAGCAAGGCACGCAGTCCAGCCCTGAGCAGCAGCTGATCTTCAACGATCACGATTCGGTAGTGGGTATCCATGTGTCAGTCCTTATCTGCGTCCGCGCGGCCCGAATCGGGTGGTGTCACTTTGGCCGGCGCCCGGCAATGTGGCACTGCTATCTGGCGCTGCATTGCCGCTCGTATCCTGCGCGCCGCTTGGCGTCGCACCAGCCGCAGGCTTGGCCACGGCCTGGGCCATAAAGACCCACTGCGAGTATTTTTCCTTGGCCTCGAAACTGCGGTCCGCAAGACTGAAGCCACCTTGTTTCAACGGTTGCGCATCGGATCGGCTGTAAACACCGACGATGCTGTTCGCGTCTGGCTTGACCAGTCCCCACTGCGTGCTGCCAGTGATGGGGTCGCGGTAGAGTTTGCGCAGGCTGCGCCGGACACCGGGAAAGCTGGGGTCCCTGAGCAGATCCTCCAGGCTATTCGGATAGCGCCCGGTGCTGGCGATGTAGAGCCCGATGGCGCGCCTGAATTCATTGCCGGCAAACAGCAGTTCTTCTTCCTTGTCCCGCAATTGCACGGTGTGCCAAAGCTGCGCGACGACGGTCAAGGCCAGTCCCATGGCGGCGACCAGGATCAGCAGCCCGATGTAGGTGAATCCGGCGTGACGGCCGGATCGGCGTGCAAGCGCACGGCGGCGTCGCCTCGGCGTTTGGGGTGTCTGCATGGGAGTGCGTCGGTTTACCACTCGCGAATCAGCGTGCCATCGCGGCCCAGGCCTTCGGCGCTGCTGTGAATGTCGCTGACCGCGCCTTTGGCGGGGTCATCGGGCGTGACCAGCAGCCAATTGCTGCTGTCAACCAGAGGGTCGACCGGCAGGCTGCGCAAGTAGCGTGTGCTGACCAGAACGTCCAGGCTGTCCGGATATTTGCCTTTGTCGCTATAGAACTTGTCCAGCGCATCCCGGGTTACCGACAGGGTCTGGCGCAGGGCCGTTTCCTTTGACTTTTGCAGACTGCCGAAATAGCGCGGGGCGGCCAGTGCCAGGAGCATGGCCACAATCACCATGACCACCATCAGTTCGATCAAGGTAAAGCCGCTGTGGCTTCGACGGGCGTGCACCATGGTTCCTACCACTGCCGGTACGGCACGCCATTGAGCGCGACGCCAGCGGACTTGGAATACACGTCAAAGACATCAGCGCCGGCTGACGGGTTGTCGGGCTCGCTGGCGTAGCTGCGCAGGCCCCAGCTTTCCTCAGGCGCCCCTTCGAAATCGCGCGCCAGCGGGTCGCGTGGCATGCGCCGCAGGAAGTAGATCTTGGCCTGCTGGGCGCTGCTGGCGTCGACCACGCCGTCGACCAGCACACCGAGCGTTGGCGGGTAGCCCGATTCGCCCACAGTCTTGACCAGGCGGCCCTCGTCGTAGGCTTGTTTGTAGGCGTCAATGGCGCGGCGCAAAGTGCGCAGTTGCAAACGAAGTTCCTGTTCCTGGCTGCGTTGCCAGGAGACCTCCGCCAGGGGTACGGCGGTGGCGGCCAGCAAGCCAACAATGGCGACGGTCACGGCGAGTTCAATCAGGGTGAAGCCCTGCGTTGGGCGAGGTCTGCGCAGCATCATGGCGCCGCCTTGAACGGTATTGGTTCGCCGGCGCCAGGTGTCGGTGGCGCGCTCGCCTCCGGGACCGTGGGCGCTGGCGGGGCGGCGAAGCCGACCGTTGGCGGCGTGGCCTGTGCCGGAATTGGCGCCGCTGGCGCGGCTGCGCCCGGGGGCAGACTCTCGGCCGGAGCCGAGCGCGGCGTCAGTCGCGAGGGCAGTTGGGGTGTGTTGCCGGCGGGTGCTTGCAACAACTGGCCGGTGCTGCCCGACAGCGTGACGGAGCCGGTTTGGCGCAGCAAAGTGGGCGCACTGCGCAGACTGCTTTCCGTACCGCTCCAGAACTCGACCGACTGGGCCTCGGGCAAGCGGGTGCGGCCAACGATGCGCGGCGTGATCGAGAGCACGATTTCCGTTTTCAGGTTGTCGTTGTGACGCGTCGAAAACAAGCGGCCCAGACCGGGTACCTCACCCAATCCGGGGATCATGATGCGGGAACGGGTTTCGTTGTCCCGGATCAGCCCGGCCAGCACCTGGGTTTCGCCGTCCTTGAGGCGAAGAACGGTTGCCGCAGTGCGGGTTGAGATCGGAAAGGCGCTGGTTCCCGAGACCGCGTTGGTTACGGCGGCGCCGGCGGAACTCACCTCCAGGCTGATCTTGATGCCGACCTCGGCGTCTGGATGGATGTCGGGTTCGACTTCGAGTTTGAGGCCGACATCGAGGTACTGAACACTTCCGGTTGTCACCGAGGCGCCGGTCGCCAGTGGCGTGACCGAGTTGGTGAAGACCGGCAAGCGGTCGCCGATATGAATTTTTGCCTTCTCCTTGTTGCGGGCCCGGATACGCGGACTGGCCAGTACGTTGACATCGGAATCATCGAGATGCGCGTTCAGGGTAATGCCCGGCACCGGTGTGACGATCAGACTGTCGCGGCTGACGCTGCGCAGCGCACCCAGTGTGAGACCGCCACCCGCCGCCGCACCCGGTATCTGCAGGCTCAGGCTGTCGGGGTACTGGATGCCGAGTTCGGACAGGCGTGAGCGTGTGATTTCGAGCACCTCGATTTCGAGCATCACTTCGGGTTCGGCGAGATCCTGATCGGCGATGATTTTCTCGGCCAGGCGGATCGCTTCGGGCGTGTCGCGCATGATCAGAGAATTGGTTTTCTCGTGAATGAACATGTCACGGGTCTTCAGGATCGTCTTGATCATCGCCTGCATCTGTTTGGCGTCGGCATTGACGAGATGAAAACTCCTCACCTTGAGGTCCTGGTAATCCTTGGTTTTGGTTGGCGTGTTGGGGTAGATGAAAAGCGTGTTGTCCGACAGCACCTTCTTCTCCAGCTGGTTTTGCATCAGGATCAGATCGATGGTGTCTTCCACCGAGGTCGCCTTGACAAAAATCGTTGCCTTCAGGTCGGGTCTGACATCCTTGTCGAGCAGGATGTTGATGCCGGTGGTTTTGGAGATCGACTCCAGCACCATCTTGAGATTGGCGTCCCTGAATTGCAGGGTCACGGGTTTTTGGAAATTGGCCCGCAGCGCAGGTTCGGAGCCGAGTTCGCTGGACGTGCGCTCGTTGATCTGGCGTTGCAGCATGAGCGCATTGCCGTGGTTCGGGTTCTCAAGAAAGACCTCGCGCAAGCGTGCGGCGGCGCCGTCGCCATCGCCTTTTTTGAACAGGCTGATGGCATCGGACAGGATGGCTTCGTGGTGCCGGTCCATGGCGACGGCCTCGAGCCCGCCGCGCGCGCGCGCACTGCCTGAATCCATGCGCAGTGCCTGGCGATAGGCTTCCTCAGCACGGTCAAAGTGAGCGGCTGCGCGCTCGTTGTTGCCAGTGGCAACCAGGCGATAGGCGGCTTCCTCGCGGGTGCGTGTGAAATCTTTGCGAATTTGAATGTCGCCGGGATCCATGCGCATCGCCTCTTCAAGTTTGCCCAGCGCCTGTTCATAGCGGCCCTGGCTGAGCAGTTCCATCCCCTCGCCATGGATGCGTTGGGCCGCGCAGCCGCACAGCAGCGCCACAGCGAGCACGGCGCTGCCGGCGAAGTGCCGGGTGGTTGGGATAAGCCGGTTCATGTTTCGTCCTTTGTCACACGATGGAGGTGTCTGTACCTTGCGGGTCCGATGGCTTCATTCCGCATTGCCAATATCCAGGGTCTGCCCGATGTTGAGCGGCAGGTAGGTCAGACCGAGCCGACTACCGGCGATGCCGTCCACGCGGTAAGTTCCTTCGATCACATCGCCTGCGCGCACCAGCAGTACGCGTTCGCCACGGACCAGGTAAATGATGGGGGTGGCGGCGTCCTGATAGCGTCCAAGATAGGTGAAAGGCAGCGGCGGCGCCGTCGGTGGCGGTGCTGGCAAGGGTTTTGCTGCCGGCGGCGGTGGCGGCGCCACGTACCAGGACTTTCCCGCAAACAGGTTGGCAGTCTCGCCGGCGTCGGTTTCGACTTGCCGCGCTGTCAGGTCCAGCGCAGTGACATCGAGACTGCGGCGAACCTGTGTTTTGGGTTTGACGGCTGACGCCGCCTTGGCCAGCGGCAGACTGATTTCATCGGTGTCGCGATAAGACCCGGCCCAGGCCAGCAACACGAGCATGCCAATGCCCAGCAGCAACCACTTGCGCCGGCCTGGCATCTTCATGGCTTCTTCCCCAGTTGAATCGTCAATCTGATCTTGGCGTTGACGACCGACTCACCAACGCTCTTGCGCTCGAACTGGATGCTGTCAAGCGACAGGGAGCTCACCTGCGCCATGGCAAGCGCGACAAACTTGCGCAGTTGGGGATAGCTCGCACGTACCGGCAGCGTGATTTGAAACTGCGTCAGTCGATCGCCGCTTTCCTGTAACACGCGGTATTCGCCGGCATCGATTTGCAGCCCCTGTGCGCTGGCGGCGGCGAATATCTTTCCCAGCAGATCCGGCAGTTCGGCGGAAGCGGGCAACAGGGCATAGAAGGAGGTGAGCTGCTCGGTCGGGCCGGCAGGCGCTGTTGCTTCGGTGATCGAGGTCGGCACCGGCTGGCGGGCCAAGGCAAGTTGCTGCTGCAGGGTTTGCAGGCGCAGACCCGCAGGGCGCAGCGTGGCGATATAAAAAGCGCTGACCAACAGCAGCAGCGCCAGACCGAGAGCACCTGGCCAAGCCAGTCTTGCCGCGCTGCGCAAGTAGATCATCTGAATTTGCTTCATGGCGCAGCACCTGAATTGGGCAAGTGGCCGGAGTCCCAGCGGGACGCCAGAACAAACCGGACCGGATGCTGCGGGTCCTGCTGCTGCACGTGATGGCTGAGTAAAAAAGTGTTGACCAGTTTCGGTTGTTCCGACAGGGCGCGAACATAGTCGAGCATGGACTGCAGGTCCTTCGCTTCGGCCGAGATTTTGAGTTGGCGCTTGTCGCTGTCGGACTCGATGCTCAGCAAGGCGACGGTGGGGATGTTGGCGGCCTCGACGCTGACAAACAAATCGCCCCAGGGTTGCTTGAGCGCTGCTGCCGCATCGCGCGCGCGGCGCAAGTCACGCTCGAACTGCGCGAGGTCGACTTCGACGTGCTGGGCGGCCACTTGCCGGCGTGCTGCAGCGCTGCGCTTTGTCAGGCTGGCCTGGGCCTGTTCCGCAGCTTCGGCCAGTTGCTGGTATTGCTGGGCGCTGACGATGGCAACAGTCAGGCTGCAAGCCAGCAGCGCAAAGCCGGGCCAAAGGACTTTGCCCTTGGTGCGTCGGAAGTCCAGATCAAGCGCGCGCATGGCATCAGGCCGCTAACGCGATCGAAAACGGCGCGTCAACACCGGAGTTCATGCCGGGGAGCAGGGCCGGTGACGGTGTTGTGAAACGCCATTTGCCGGCCGGCAGCACCAGGGGTCGTGTTGCGTCGGGCGCGATCAGCACAACGTCCAGGCAGGGGGTTGCGCAATCGAGCAGGCAGGCTTCGCGCTCAAGCAAGCGGGGCAGTTCGTTGATCCAGTCGGCGCCCACCTTGACGCGGTTGATGCTGTGCCAGCAGCCGTCCTGCAGCAGGGCCAGGCACAGCAGGCCGGGTTCTGCCACCACCAGCCAGGTCGGGCCTTTGCCGATGTGCGCGCGGCAGGAATTGAAGCTGGCCATCAGGTGCGGCTGCAGTGATCGATAGCGTCGGCCCAGCGGGCCCAGGTGCGTACGCAAGGCCTCGATCAGCGCGGGTTCAACGGCGCAGGCCAGACGCGGCTCACCCGGCGTGTCGCTGCACAGCCGCAGCTTCCATTGGGCGGCGCCGCCGCCATGGACGCGCTCGAAGCAGTGACGGGCATAGGCCCAGTGCTCTTCCTGATTGCTCAGGCCATCGCGCCAGGGTATGACGAGGTAATGCACAAAGTGATTCGACAGGATCAGCTTCACGTGGGCGCGCGGCAATGCCGCTGGGCTGACTTTTTCGGCCAGCGCATCGGTGGCCGCTTGCCATGCGGGAATGCCGGTTTCGGCTGGCGCGAACGCAAGCGACTCCTTGTGTACCAGACGCCGGCGCAGTCCGCCGCTGCTGCGCACCAGCACCAGACGCTGCGGAAACAGGGCAATGCCCAATTGGTCAGGCGACAAAAGTGACACGATTGATTTCCTGCAAGGTGGTGGCGCCGCTGCGCACGAGTTCGACGGCGGCGTCGCGCAGAAAGCGCGTGCCACCCCGGGTAGCGGCTTCGCGGATGCGCCGGATTGGCTCACGTGCGACGATCAGTTCACGAATCTCGTCATTCAGGCGCAGCACTTCACCGATGGCGCGTCGGCCCTTGAAACCGGTGCCACGGCAATGGCCGCAACCGCGTCCGTGTGCAAAGGAAAAGTCCGCGGCCTGTGCCAGGCTGATCCCGGAATCGAGCAACAGTTGGGGCGCGGGCTGCTCCGGTTCCGAGCAGTGCGTGCAGTTGACGCGCACCAGCCGCTGCGCGACGACGCCGTTCAGGGCGGATACGAACATGTAGGGATCGACACCCATGTGCACGAAGCGGCCGATCACGTCAAACACATTGTTGGCGTGCACGGTGGTGAAGACCAGGTGCCCGGTGAGGGCGGACTGCACCGCGATCTGCGCCGTCTCCGCATCGCGGATTTCGCCGACCATGATCTTGTCGGGGTCGTGGCGCAGGATGGAGCGCAGGCCCCGGGCAAAGGTGAGCCCCTTCTTTTCGTTGACCGGGATCTGCAGCACGCCGGGTAACTGGTACTCGACTGGATCTTCAATCGTGATGATCTTGTCTTGCCCATGGTTGATTTCGCTGATGGCGGCGTAGAGCGTGGTGGTCTTGCCGCTGCCGGTGGGTCCGGTGACCAGCAACATGCCGTAGGGTTCGCTGGAAAACCGGCGCACATCGGCCACGTCGCGCTCATCGAAGCCAAGGTAGTTCAGGCGCAGCCCCTTGATCTGGTCGCTCAGGGTCTGCTTGTCAAGAATCCGGATCACCGCGTCTTCGCCGAAGATGCTCGGCATGACCGAAACCCGGCAGTCGACTTCGCGGCCGTGCACGCCGATTTTGAAGCGCCCGTCCTGCGGCACGCGGCGCTCCGAAATGTCGAGTTCGGACATCACCTTGATGCGCGACATGACCTGCTCGGCAACTTCGGCACCCGCGAGCGTGACCGCTGTGGTCAGCACGCCATCGACCCGGTACTTGATTGCCAGACCGGCGGCATTGCACTCGACATGGATGTCGCTGGCCTCGAGCCTGAAGGCGTCGTACAGGGTTGAATGCACGAGCTTGACAATCTGGCTCGTATCTTCGCGGATGGATTTGAACGACAGTTCCTCGGTTCGCGATTGACCCTTGGCGGCCTTGGCTGTATCGGGCAGCACACTGTCGACGGCGCGCAGGGTTTCCTCAAAACGGTTGAGATAGGCACTCAAGTCGGCGTGGTGCACGACGCAGACGACGAAATTGACGCCGATGCGCGCCTGGGCCCAGGTATGAAGATCACGATCGAGCGGATCTCCCATGGCAAGCAGGTGGTGGCCACGGGCGTCGCGGAACAGGGCGCAGTTGCGCTCCAGCGCCTGCGCAAAGGGAAGCTGATCAAAGGCCGCCTCCAGGGCGTGCAACTGCGTCATCGTCAACGCGTCGTAACCCAGCAGCTCGGCCAGGGCCTGGGTGAAGGCTTCGGCGTCCATGGCGCTGCTCTCCTGCAACACCTCGATGGCACGCCGGCTGCTTGCGCTCGCCAGGGCGCGCGCCGCGCGTACCTGCATCAGGTCAAGCGCTTGCACTGGCGCCAATGGCGCTGCCAATTGTTCAGCGGTGCTGTCGCGCATATTCATTGCAGACTCCCAGCGAGTTCGAAGATCGGTAAATACATGAGAACCACGATGAAGCCAATCACCAAGCCAATCACGGCCATCAGAAGCGGCTCAAACAGACGTGTGAACCATTCCACCCAGCGCGCCATTTCTTCGTCATAAAAACTGGCAATGCGTTCCATCATTTCGCCCATCTCGCCGGTGCGCTCGCCAACCTGCAGCATGCGCAGGGAGACCGGTGTCGTCAGACGATGCGTCTGCATGGCGTGGGAAATCGAGCGGCCTTCGTTGATCTTTGCGGCAGCACCCTGCAGTTGCAGCCGCAGATCGGTTTGCAACAAATCAGACACCATCTTCAGGGCGGCGCCGATCGGTGTTCCACCGCGCAGCAGCATCCCCAGCGTGCGGTAAAAGCGCGCCAGCTGGTAGACCCGCATGCGTTCGCCGGCAGCGGGCAACTGCCACAGACGCTGCATCAACCAGCCGCGTGTAGCGGGCCGCGACAGCAGGTACAGGGCAGCGGCTGCCGCCAGCAGCAGCGCGAGCAGCACCGATGCGCCGTTGGCTTGCAGCAGTTTTCCCCAGCGCAGCAGCAGGCGCGACAGCAAGGGCAGGTTGGTTCCAATGTCTTCGTAGATGCGGCTGAAGCGCGGCACAACATAGACCATCAGGAAGGTTGTGACCAGCCCACCGGCGCCGATCAGCAGCATGGGGTAGATGGAGGCGCTGACGACCTTCTTGCGCACGACATCAAGCTGGGCCTGGTAGGCGATGTAGCGCGCCAGCGCTTCACCCAAGTCGCCGGTCTTCTCGCTGGCACGCACGGTGGACACATAGAGCATGGGGAAGGCCGCCGGCAGCGCCTGCAGCGCGTGCGACAGGGACCGCCCCTCGTAGAGATGCGAGACGACTTGTTGCAACAAGGTTTTGACTTCCGCTCGTGTCTCCTTCTCGGCCAGTGTGGCGATGCCTTCAACCACCGGCAAGCCAGCTTTCAGGAGTGCGAGCAGTTCCTGGCTGAACAGCATCAGCGAAAACGGGTTGCGACGCCATTGCGTGGGTGTTTGCCAGCTTCGCTGCGCGCTGATGTTGAGCACCGAGTAGCCCTGGGCGCGTGCCTGGTTGCGGGCGTCCTGTTCGTCTGGCGCGTCCAGTGTCAGGGCGGCCACGCTGTCCAGGGCGCGCATGACCTTGAGCTCGTATTTCATGTCGTGTACCGTCGCGCTACCAGTTGACAATGTCGGCTGCTTCGTCGCTGCCGCCGGGCTGGCCATCCTTGCCCAGCGACATGAGATCGAACTCGCCGTGCTCGCCCGGAATCCGGTAGACATAGGCATTGCCCCAGGGATCGACCGGCACACTTTTGGCCAGATAGGGGCCGTCCCATTTGGGCTCGTTGGCGGGTCGCGCGATGAGCGCGGCGAGTCCTTGTTCAGCCACCGGATAGTGGCCGGTATCGAGCCGGTATTGGTCGAGCGATTTTTCCAGTGCGTCAATCTGGGCGCGCGCCGCCTTGATCTGTGACTTGCCAACCTGAGCGAAGTACTTCGGCCCCACATAGCCCGCCAGCAGTCCGATGATGACCATCACCACCAGCAGTTCGAGCAGGGTAAATCCGGTCGCCTTGATCTGGTGGCGCGGGTGGATGGCGTGCAATTTCGTCTTCACAAAGTTCCTGTTGGGTTGTCGCTGGCGCTGACACCCTGTGCCAGCGCGCGAGCGGTGTTGCCGATCTGGTTTGGACTTTAAGCAGACACCGTAAATGCGTCAGTACGACATACCCTGTATACCGATCTACGCAGAGTGCCCCGTAAATCGATGGGAATAACCCGCACCGGCTGCGTCTGGCGGGGTGAAGCGCGGGCGCATTTTGGGTCTGGCGTCATTGGAGAAACTGGCGGAAACGGCGTTCCGGTTGACCCTCACGAACTGACGCAATCAGATACAAAGCAACACAACTTGCACCGGCACAAACAGACATGATCTGCATCCTGGTCGGGACCGAGGCCAAAACCCCTTCGTTGCGTCTTGCAAGCCGGCAAAGGCGTTGGCAACTGGGGGTCAATCGTTACTAACTGTGAGGTGATTCAAATGAAATGTTGGAAGCAAAGTTCAGAGCCCGGACTCGACGCGCCGGGTAATTCAGAACAAACCATCAAAGCGCAAAGGCTGCAACCACGGGGGCGCTTCATTGGCGCGCTGCTGGGCTTGCTGGTGATCGGGGCGGTGCTGAGCGCCTGCGGTGGCGGCCTTGAGATCGCTGCCAGCAGTATCGCGGGCGCGCCACAGCAGGTTAACGGGGTTGCCGCCACCGGCGCGCCGCTGGCCGGGCAGGTGGTCCTCAGGGACTCGTCGGCCCAGCGTCGCGACAAGTCAACCATCATCGCCAGTGACGGCTCTTTCGCGATCGATGTTTCCGGCATGACCGCGCCTTTCGTCCTCAAGGCCAGCGGAAACGTCGACGGCAAGTTGGTCACGATGTTCTCGCTGGCCGAGAAAGCGGGTACCGCCAATATCAACCCGCTGTCAACGGCGGCGCTGGCCAGCGCCGCGGGCGTCAGCGATCCGGCTGTCGTCTTCGACAAAGCGGATGCCAGTGCCGTCGCAAAAGCCTCGGCGGCGTTGCCAGCCTCGGTGGCCACGCTGCAGTCAAAGTTGGCGCGCTTGCTCGATGCCTTCGGTACCGACGGCGCGAACCCGGTCACCGGTACCTTTAGCGCCGACCACACCGGCCTGGACGGTGTCTTTGACAACGTCACCATCACGCTGGCCAATGGCACGATCACGGTGACCAACATCAGCAGCGGTGCCGTGATCTTCACGGCCGCCGTGGCGGACTTGAAGAACGGGCACTTTACCGATAACGATGACGACCTGCCACGACCGGGTTCGCGTCCGGTGGCGCCCAGCGGCGTGACCGCCACGGGCGGCGCTGGGCAACTGACGCTGTCCTGGGACCCGGTGCCGGGTGCGACCTCGTACGATGTCTACTATCAAACCGATTCCGGTACGCAACAGCAAAGCGATGACAGCGACGAGCATGCAACCCGACTCAGGAATGTCACCAGTCCCCTGGTCATCACCGGGCTGGCGCCCAGCACCAGCTACCGGTTGCGCCTGCGCGCTTTGAACAACCAGCTCAAGGGCAGTTTCTCGGCTAGCGTCGTGGCGAGTACGACGGCCACCACACCGGCTGCGATCATTCCGGCTGCAGCACTTGACGTTCGTGCCACCGGCGGCAGCAAACAGGTGAGTGTGAGCTGGGCCAGTGTGACCGGTGCCACCTCGTACAACCTGTATTGGTCAACCAGCAGCGGTGTCACGACTGCCAATGGCACAAAGATCAGTGGCGCCACCAGCCCCTCGGTTCAGACCGGTTTGAGTGATGCGACGAACTACTTCTACATCGTCACAGCCGTCAACAGCGCCGGCGAGGGCCCGGCTTCGACGCAGGTTGCGGCGACCACGCTGCCAGCCACACCGCCGGCAACGGCGCCCGCCGCGCCGCCGGTTGTCAGTGCCAGCGCCAGCAGTGGACAAGTGACGCTGAGCTGGCCGGCCGTTGCAGGAGCGACCTTCTACAACGTCTATTGGTCAACGACCAGCGGTGTTCTGACAACGACCGGAACCGTGATCTCGGGCGTCAGCAGCCCGTTTGTGCACACCGGGCTTGCCGCCAGTACCGCGTATTTTTATGTTGTCACAGCCGGCAACAGCGTAGGACAGAGTGCGGCATCGACACAGGTCAGCGCAACGACCAGTGCGCCGGTGGCGACGGTACCGGCAGCACCGCAGGGCTTGACCGCCGTCGGCGCTGCTGGCCAGGTCACCGTGTCCTGGAACGCTGCGGCGAGCGCAACTTCCTACAACCTTTACCGGGGCACGACGTCCGGTGTCAGCGTGGCAACGGGTACGAAATTCACCGGCGTCACCAGCCCCTTGACGCAGACCGGGTTGGCCAGTGGCAGCACGTTCTTCTATATCGTGACGGCCGTGAACGCCACCGGCGAGAGTCTGGCATCAGCACCGGTGTCGGCCAGCACGACGGCAGCAGCAATCGATGGCGCAGCGCTCTATACCCAGTTCTGCAGCGGCTGTCATGGTCCGTTGGCAACGTCACAGCATAAGGGGGCGTCGGTCGGTTCCATCACCAGCGGCATCGCTGGCATTGCGTCGATGCGGACACGCTTCAATGCGACCAACGGCACGCTGATCATGCTCACGCCGGCGCAAATCAGCGCGATCTCATTGGCACTTCAATAACCGACTGTTGGCACTCACCAAACAAAAGGGCTCCTGATGGAGCCCTTTTTCATTGGCAACTGGCGTCGCGCCAACGCGGCTCAGTTGGCGTGCGCCGCGATGCCTGCTGCGAACCACGCGCCACCCAGGTTGCGGATCAGGAGCACCGGACTGGCGCAATCGGCTGGCGGCGCCGGGACGAGTGTGTCGTCGATGCGGAAGTCGCCGTTGGCATCCAGCGGCACGCCAGTGGGGTTGCTGTTGTACTGGGTGAATGGGGCGCTGGCGTCGCAGATCAGGGTTGCCATCACGCTTTGGTTGGCGGTGCCGCCGATGCTGTTGCCACCACCGAGCAGCAGACCGCGCCCGTCGACCCGGATGCGGGCGTCATCCTTGACGCTGGCCTTCAACTCGCGGATCACCCAGATGTTGCCGGGCGGCTGCACGCCGCGCACGATGTTGCGGTTCACCGTCTCGGCGCTGCCAGCCGGCCCCGGGCCGCTGGAGACCGGGATGACGCCGATGCCGTGGTCGAAGACCAGCAGGTTGCTGGCCGCCATGGCCGGCGCCATGCTGATTCCTGCGAGCAGTGCCAAAGCACCGAGTTTGTGTTTGCAATTCATACGCATATCTCCTGAACAGTGGTGGAACAAGCCGCACAACACGCCACTGCCGACTCCGTACGTACGGTGTTGGCCGCTTGATCGTGATCCAGTGAATCGAACGTGGCATGACGGCAATGGAGTAAACGAAGCGCACTGCGTGTTTATTCCGCGCTGGCGTCACAAGACAGATGAATGGGGTCAAACCCGCTGTCGTCTTGCCACCGATGCGTGCAAGGCTGCATGTGCCAATGGACGTTCGCGTTTATGGGGGGGCATATCACCCCCGTTCAGGCAAAAAGCCCCACCTGATCTGCTTTGAAGCAATGATTTTGCGAGCGAACGGCAGGTTTTTGCGATTTATCGCGGGCACGGGAAATGCATGACAAAAAAGTGCTTGCTAAATCCCTGCCGGCTTTGCACCGCAGACCAGCCTATACAAATCTATCAAGAGGTGACCCCATGAATTTGAACTTTCCCCCGCCTGGCAGATTCAAGACGCCGGAAGGATTGCGCCTGGGTCACGACGACGCGCGTGCTGAACTGGTTCGCACATCGACGATGGGCGGCCTCGTTGGCGACGCTGCGAAGTTGGTGGCCAACATCTGTCTGCCGCATTTTGAGTACGAGGAAAAATTCGTGTTTCCGGTCTTCTCTTTGTTGCCTGATATTTCCGCTGGACGGGTGCGCCCCGAGATGGCCGACGTATTGCCGCTGGTTTACGGTTTCATGGCATGGCACGATACCTTTAATGCCCAGCATGAATCGATTGGCGCTGCTGTCCATGCGCTGCTGGCGGTCGGCTACAAGGAAGATAACCGGGAGGTCATCGAGTTCGGCTACTCCTTGCGGGCGCACGAAAGAATGGAGCACGAAGTGATCTATCCAACGGTATTGCTGATCGGGAAGTTTGTGCAGGAAAAACTCGGCATCAAGTGAACTTCGCCGGTACCCATCATTTTGAATAGGGCGGCGACCGATCTTTTTGTGTAGCGTCTGTCAGTGATATGGGGGTTGGCACCACCCAAAAAATCGGGTTTTACCCCGCTGCGTTGCGGCGTGTCCGAAATTAAAGTTCGCCAACTTTCAAAAGGAATCACGATGCAACGTATTGCGCTTCTCACCCTTGTCTGTACCGCGCTCGGTGGACCCGCGCTGGCAGCCGTTGACGTGACGGACCCCTGGGTGCGCCCGACCACAGCGTTCCAGAAATCGACCGCGGCCTTTATGCAGCTCACATCCTCCAGTGACGCGCGCTTGGTCAAGGCCGAGTCGCCGCTTGCCACGCAGGTCGAGATTCACCAGATGGTGATGAAGAACTACCGCATGAAGATGCAATCGGTTGCACTTGTCGAACTGCCAGCGGGCCAACCGATCGCGCTTAGGCCGGATGGCTACATGGTGATGCTGACCGGTCTGAAGCAACAGATCAGGCAAGGCGACAGCATCCCGATCTCGATTGTTGTCGAAGGCAGTGACAGGAAGCGCCAAACAATTCAAGTCACTGCGCTGGCCGATGCGCGGCAGGTGAATGCCTCTGGCGAGGTGGTGCATGCACATCACCATGAATAAATATCTTTTGCCCGCCGTGATCGCGATCATGGCCTGTGATGCCAGCGCTTCCTGTGGCTCGGCCTTTTGCTCTGCCAATACGAATTGGGATACGCAGGGCTATTCGGGTGCCGACGGACTGCGCATTGATCTGCGCTATTCCTATGCCCGGGCCGACCGACTTCGAGCCGGTACATCGAGAATCCCGCCGCAATCACCGAGCGGCAGCGACGAGGAGATCGAGGACTTGGGCACGACCAATCAGGTGCTCAATCTCGACCTCGAATACAGCCTCAGTCCGCGCTGGCGTATCGCGCTGGGTGCGCCGCTGTTGCTGCGTGATCATTCGCACACGTTTGACTCATCCGTCGTCCCGGCATTCACACAGCAGGCGAAATTCACGTCGCTGGGCGATGTCCGGGTGGTCGGTCGATACCGGTTTGATTTGGAGGACACACACTTCGGCGCAGGCGGTCTGCGCCTGGGGCTGAAGTTGCCAACCGGCGCCATCGACCAGGTGATGACGCCGGCCGATCCAACCGGGGACCCGGCCAGTCCGGGCAATCCGCATCCACTGGACCGCGCCTCGCAACCGGGCAGCGGAAGCACCGATCTCATCGTGGGTGCCTATGGCTACTACAGTCACCCGGGCAGCGACTGGGGCTGGTTCGTGAGCGGGCAACTGCAGCGCGCCATCGCCGTGCGTGACGACTTCCGACCCGGTGCCGAAATTACCCTCGATCTGGGTCTGCATTACACGCTCACGCCGACCCTGACCGGCATGCTGCAGTTCAACGCACAGCACCGCGAGCGTGACAGCGGCAGCAATGCCAATCCGGCCTCAGGCGGGTATTCCCTGCACCTGAGTCCGGGTCTGAGTTATGAGTTGGCGCCAGGCACGCAACTGTATGGTCTGCTGCAAGTCGCACTGAGGCAGTCTGTGAATACCGATCCGGCGGCGCCGGGGTCAGGGCAGTTGACTGCACCCTGGTCGCTGTCGGTGGGTATCAGTCACCGCTACTGAGCGCCACTACTTCAGTTGTTCCGCCACCCTGGCAATACCGGCCAGGGCGCAGACTTCATCCTTGTCACCGCCGGGTGCGCCCGATACACCGACAGCGCCGATGGGGATGCCGCCGGCCCTGATCGGAACGCCGCCACCCACCGCCACCACGTCTGGAATCTGCAGCAAATAGGCATTGGCCGGCATGTCCGTTGCGGCCTTGAACTCGAGCGAAGTCTGGTTGCGCGTGCGCGCCGTATAGGCCTTCTTGCGGGCAAACTCCATGGTGTGCGGACTGGTGCCGTCACCGCGCAGGGATGCGCGCACGATGCCGGCATTGTCAACCACCACCACGGTTACTGCGTAGCCGGTCTTGGTGCAGTCCGCCACCGCGCCCTCGATGATCATCTGTGCCATTTTCATGGATACGTTCTTGTCGGTCAGCGGTGCCTGGGCCTGCGCTGATACGACACCAAAGACAGCGATGGCAACCGATGCCAATAGTTGAAGATTGCGTTTCATTTGGATGCTCCTGTTTCATGTAATAAGCGAGACGCGCGAAAAATCCACGCATCGAAAAGCATTGGGCACCAAGGCATTCAAGAAAGTTTGTCGGCATGAAATTGGATGACTTTTGAATAGGGTCATTTTCAAAAATGCAAATGCAGACTGCACGGCGCATCAAGGCCGCGCGACATCTGCATGCATCGCTATCAGCAGTTACCCGCTAACCAAATACACAAAACGCCTGACGCCTTTCGCGTGCCGGGCCGATAGAGTGCCAGTGCCACGGTGTCCTCAATGGTGCTTTGCAAGACAAATTGTTAATCGCTGGAATAAATCATCGGCACCCGGCGTTTATCTCTGTACACACCACTTGGTGCGAATCAACCTGGAGTCAACATGAAAAATTCACTCTCATCCTTCGTGCGCAATTCAGCGCTGAGCTTGTTTTATTCGACCCTCATGCTGGGTGCGTCTGCCGCGCTGGCGGAGGCTCCTGTCAAGGTTGCGGACGGCATTTTGACGGGACCCAATGGCATGACGCTTTACACCTTCGACAAGGATGTTGCGGGCAGTGACAAGTCGGCGTGCAACGGGCCCTGCGCGGCCAACTGGCCGCCCCTGATGGCCAGCGCGACTGACCAGCCAGCTGGTGAGTTCAGCATCGTCACCCGCGACGATGGCCAGAAGCAGTGGGCGATCAAAGGCAAGCCTTTGTACTATTGGGTCAAGGACAGCAAGCCCGGCGAAACCACGGGCGATGGCGTCAACAAGGTGTGGCAAGTCGCCAAGTCCTGAGCCATCAAGTCAGGCCTCATCGGGACGGGCATGAATCAGCAGACCATCGTCGTCCATATCCCGGGTTTGCGCCGGTATGCGCGCGCACTGACGGGTGACGTCTGGACTGCGGATGATCTGGTGCAGGACACACTGGAACGCGCCTGTTCCAGATGGCGTCTATGGTTGGCTGGATCCGATTTGCGCGCCTGGCTTTTCACGCTGATGCACAACCTGTTCATCAGCCAGGTGCGCCAGGGCCTGACGCGCGCGCGGCTGGCACCAACCGTTGACCTGGAAGATGTTGCGCATGAATTGCGCGCGCCAGACGCATCCGCCAGTTTTGCCATCGACTTGCAGCGTTGCCTGTTGCGACTGCCCGAAGAGCAGCGCGTGGTCATGCTCCTGGTCACCATGGAAGAGATGTCGTATGACGAAGTTGCCAAGGTAACAGGTGTTCCTGTTGGCACCGTCATGTCGCGCCTGTCGCGCGCGAGGGGCCGCATGCGTGAACTGCTGGACGAACCCACGGAAAAGTCGGCGGCTAGCGCGGCACACAAGTCCGAACCCGTCCTGAGGCGAATGAAATGACATACGCCATGAACCAAGATGAAATGCATGCACTGGTCGATCAGTGTCAACCCGAAGCCCAGCGGCAAGCACTTGCTGCGGTGGCCTTGAAGGATCCCCAGGCTGCAGAAACCTTGCTTGCCTGGATCAAGCAGCGCGACGGGCTCAATGCGCTGCACCGAAGTGTTTTGAATGAACCGGTTCCCGCATCGTTGAAATATGCGGCTGGTCGCGTAACGGCCTTGCAGAAAAATCTGAGCCGCAGCTGGCAGCAGGCCGGCATTGCTGCCGGATTCGCCCTGGCGTTTGGCGTTGGCTGGACCTCGAACGGTCAATGGGCGGGCAAGCAGGAACCCGTCACGCTCGCGGCCAACGGTGTGGCGCAGCACGAGTTCGTGCGCCAGGCGAGTTTTGCGCATGCAGTCTATCTGCCCGAGAAACGTCACCCGGTAGAAGTCACGGCTGCCGAGCAGGATCATTTGGTGCAGTGGCTTTCCAAGCGTCTGGGCAAGCCGCTCAAGGTACCCAAGCTCTCCGCGCAAGGCTATGAACTGGTTGGTGGTCGCCTGCTGCCCGGCGAGATTGGCGCCAGAGCGCAGTTCATGTTCCAGAACGAGCAGGGGCAGCGCATCACTTTGTACCTGGGTGCGATTGATCCGAAGTCCGAAAAAGTGGCGCAGGACGAGACGCGATTCAGCTACCAGGCCGACGGGCCGACCTCCAGTTTCTACTGGTCGGATCAGGGTTTTGGCTATGCACTGACGGGCGAGGTCAACCGCGAAAAACTGATCGCCCTGGCCACCCTGGTGTACCAACAACTCTGATGCTTTGATCGCCAGCAATCATTTTTCTCTCATCAATCAAAGGACTTAGCATGAAGACCACGCTCTCACGGAGACACTTTTTCGAACCGGCTCTGGGCACAGTCATGTTGCTGATCTTGCCGGGATGCGGCGGTGGTGGCGGCACCAGCATTGCGGACGCTGCCGCAGCGCTGGGGGCGACGCCACCTGCAGCAACACCGCCTGCAGCAACACCACCTGCAGCAACACCGCCTGCAGCAACACCACCTGCAGCGACGCCGCCTGCAGCAACACCACCTGCAGCGACGCCACCTGCAGCAACACCACCTGCAGCAACACCACCTGCAGCAACACCGCCCCCCACACCCGCTGTGACAAGCTGCGGCGCGCAGTTCGACTTCAACCATGGTCATGTGCTGGTCATCCAGAAGGCCGACCTGGACTCGCCAACGGCCATGAGCTACGACATCACCGGCAATGCCGACCACGGGCACAGCGTGACGTTCAGCCCGGCACAACTGGCCTCGCTCAAGGCCGGTGCCAGCGTCACCGTGACCAGCACAACCTCATTTTTCCACCAGCACGTCCTCACGGTTTCATGCGTGTGAATTCGATCAACAACCGCATATCACGAGGTGCATCATGAAGTTTTCCACATTCGTTCTTTCGATGGCCTTGCTGTCGACCGCAGTTGCCGCGCAGGCTGCTGGCGGTGGTGGTGGCGGCGGGAGTGAAGCCGGTGACAGTACGAAAGTCGATCCGGTTGTGCAACTTGCCAATGCGGCGATTACCAGGAAGGACTGGCCTGCGGCACAGACCGTCCTCAAGACGGCGCTGGACAACAACGCACAAAACGCCGACTACCACAATCTCTACGCCTATTCGCTGCGCAAAGGCAGCAACCCGGATATGAAGACGGTGTTCCTGCACTATGAGCAGGCCTTGCGCATCGATCCAAAACACCGGGGCGCCCATGAGTACATCGGCGAGGCCTACCTGATGGTGGACAACCCGGCGAAGGCCAGGGAGCATCTGGCTGCGCTGGACAAGCTGTGTTTCTTCCCCTGCGAGGAATACTCGGATCTCAAGAAGGCGATTGCGAACTATGAGCGCAGTCATGCCGGATAGGCGCAGCCAGTTCGTGAGCTTGACATGTTGACCCATTTCCAAAGTCCATTGGCACTGGCGGCGCGCATCTTGATGGCGCTGCTGTTCCTGCCAGAAGGCATCAACAAGTTTGCCGGGTTCTCAGGCACTGCCCGCTACATCCAGGCTGCCGGCCTGCCCTGGCCGGAACTGGGTGCTGTTCAGGCCATCGTGCTGGAGGTGGGCGGCTCCCTGGCATTGCTGGCTGGATTCCAGACGCGACGCGTGGCGCTGGGCCTGGCTGTCTTCACCGTGGCCACAGGATTTTTCTTCCACAAATTCTGGGCTGTTCCCGTCGATCAGGCCGGCCTTCAGCACATCATGTTTTTCAAGAACATGGCGATTGCCGGCGGTCTTTGCATGTTGGCCGCTTTTGGTGCCGGTGCCTGGAGTCTTGATGCCCGACGCGCGGGCTGAAGCAAAAAATTCGACTCGAAACCGTTTTGAGAACATAACCAAGGAGAAAAATATGAGCTTCAACTTAGTGCGTATCGGGGTCGTGGCCCAGATGATTTACATGCTCTCTGGCTGCGGTGGCACCGATGGTGCCGTCGGCCCGGTTGGCGCCACGGGTCCGACCGGACCTGCGGGTGTGCCCGGTACCAACGCGGTGGCCGTGGTCAAGCTCTCCAGTCTGACGCCCGATCAATATGCGGCAACCGCTTTCAATGCCACGATTACCGGTGTCGCCATTGCCGGTGCGCCGGTGGTGAGCTTCAAGGTGGCCGATGCCAATGGCACGCCCATCGTCGGTTTGGGATTGGCAACGAAAGCTGCAAGCGCGAGCGTTTCCCGCTACCAGAATCTTGCTTTTTCTCTGGCAAAACTGGTGCCAGCTCCGAGCGCATTGGTGGCTGGCGTCAGTGGTGGCCCGAGCCGATGGGTCAGTTATGTCGTGACGACTGTGCCCACCGCAAGCACGGCAGCGACTGCGACGCGACCCTCGACCGACAGCCAAGGCACGCTGGTAGACAACGGCGATGGCTCGTACAAATACACGTTCTACCGTGACATCACCCAGGTCAAGACGCAAGTGGCCGCTTTCAAACTCACGGGGCTCAATGTCGCCTCCGATCTGGGTGACCTGAGTTTCGATCCGAACGCCATTCACCGCCTGGCCTTGTCGATCTCAGGCAATGTGCCGGGCACCGGAACCAATACCGCAGACGAGGTGCAGGCTGTGCCGGCAGTGACTTTGAGTAAACCGAACAATGCAATATTCGACTTCATTCCCGCATCCGGCAAAGCACTGGCAGTGTCAGACCCGGGGCAGCGCCTGATCGTCGATCAGATCAGCTGCAACGAGTGTCACGGCAAGCTCGGTGGCATTCCAGGCACCGAGAGCGCGGCCTTTCATGGCGGTAGTCGTTACGACCCGCGTTTCTGCGTCGTGTGCCACACCGACCAGCGCAAGTTCGGTCAGGCACGCGTCACTTCGACCAACAACGTCTTTCCAGCCGGTCTTACCTACGTTGCCGACGGCGTCACCATCGGTGATTTTCCGGTGTTGATCCATCGGATCCACAAGGGCAATCTTCTGGTCAAGCAGGGGTACAACTTCGCCAACGTCTTGCTCAATGAAACCAAGTTCCCGCAAGACATCCGCAACTGCAGCAAGTGCCATGACAACACGGCACCCAAGCTGGCGCCACAGGCCGCAAACTTCAAGAATGTTCCGAGTCGCCTGGCCTGTGGCGCCTGCCATGACGGCATCGACTTTGCGACCGGCAAAGGGGTGACCAACGCCGCTGCGAATCAGGCCAAGATTGATGGCGCCAGCCCGAGCGCGAGCGGTCACATCGGCGGCATTCAGACGGACGACCAAAAGTGCGCTTTGTGCCACGATGCAGTTTCTATCGAGTCGGTCTATCACCTGCCGATCACGCCGCCCAATCCGGCCAACATTCTTGTCGCGGGTGGGACCAACAACAATACCAACGCCGCCTGGATTGCTTCGAAGACAAGCAATTTGCCTGTGGGCGCGATCAAGGTGAGCTATGACATTCTCAGCGCCTCACGCAATGCCAGCAAGCAGCCGGTCATCGTATTCAGAATGCTCCAGAATGGCATTGCCGTGCCGTTCAATACCTTTAGCGCTACCGGCAAAACCGAGATGTGGGATAACTTCATGGGCTCGCCCAGCGCCTACTTTGTTTTTGCAGTTCCACAGGACGGCATCACGGCGCCGGCTGACTTCAACGCCTCGGCTTCTGGCTATCTCAGAAGCATCTGGAATGGCAGTGCCACCGGCACGGCCAAGGGCACGCTGACCGGCCCGGATGCAAACGGCTACTACACCGCCACGCTGACCGGCGTCACCGTTCCGGATAACGCCGTCATGCTGACAGGTGGCATTGGCTATACCTACGGGCTGCAGACCACCATGCCGCTGACGCAGATCAATCTGGTAGATAAATCGCTGTTCGACCCGACCCGGCAAAACCGATTCGCCGTGGCGGCCGCAACCAATACGGGGTTGACGGCGGGCATGCCGAACAAGACCGGCGGCCTGATCGTCATCGCGCCCGATCTGCAAAAGGTGGCAACCGGTTACAGCGCGCGCCGAGCCATTGTGGACGACAAGCGGTGTAATTCCTGCCATGAGGAACTCGGCGCGTTCACAACCGAGTCGTTCCACGCCGGTCAGCGCAACGACGGTACGACTTGTTCGTGGTGTCACAACCCGAACCGGGCGAGCAGCGGCTGGTCGGCGGACTCAACCTCCTTCGTCCATGCGATCCACGCGGCTGACAAACGCGACGTACCCTTCACCTGGCATGCCTCATCCACCAGTGAATCGTTTGCCGACGTTGGCTATCCTGGCGTCCTGAGCAAATGCGAGACCTGCCACTTGCCCGGCACCTATGACTTCAGCGCCACTGCATCGGCGGCAGCGGCCGATGCGCGCCTTTATCGGACGGTTGCCACCGGGAAATTCAATGGTACGGTTGCCGGTTCGCTCGCTGCGTTCTCAATTTCGCCGTACGTGACAGCGGACAACGTGACCGACTATGGCGCGGGTTTCAGCTTCAATGCGGGCACCGGCGCGACAATTGCCGCCGCCGCCAGTACACTCGTGCACTCACCAACGACTGCGGTGTGCTTTGCTTGCCATGACAGCCAGCAAGCCGTGGCGCATATGCGTTTGAGCGGAGGCTCAATCTATGCGACACGCGCTACTGCGCTGGCTTCGGCCGAGACTTGTTTGGTGTGCCATGGGCCAGGCAAGGTAGCCGATATCAAGGTGATGCATGCGAAATAGCGTGCCGGTCGGCGTGCGCCGGCCGAACATCTTTTCGGTCAAACGTAACTGAGGCGTTGATGTGAATGTAAAAAGACTTGAAGGAGCCCTGCTTGACTTTTGGGTGGCGAAGTCAGCGGGTCTCAAACTCATGGCTGAGCCGCCGCAAGCGGGATCACAACATGATCCGGAAAGTGACAGCTGGCATCCCGATACCTTCCACCCGGCGACCAATTGGTCGCATGCCGGACCGATTGTGGCCAATGAGTGGTTTGTGATCGAAGACATGCTGAACGAATGGTTTGGCCCTGAATGGCCAGGCGCCAACATGATGATTCACTTTCCTCTGACGTGGTTCATGCGAGCCTATGTGGGCTCACAGTTTGGCGATGAGGTGGAAGATATCGTTTCTGTGCAGGGCGCATGGTCGATCAGCCCTGGCGATCCGATCCAAATCGAACCGAAGAACCTGTGAGGTTTGCGCCTGTCTGGACCTGAATGGGTTGCCGCAGCGGCGACGACGGAAGGGGTGACACTGAAGTAGTTTTGACAAAATCCCGGGCGAGACCCAAAATACACGGCAACCTGGAAACCATCGTCGTGGCCGAACAAACATCCATGCGCAACCGACCGCAGTCGAGCTGAGCATGGCGACAGAACCTCAATTGATGCAGGGCAATCAGGCAATTGCCGAAGGCGCGCTCTATGCAGGCGCCAGGTTCTACGCCGGCTACCCCATCACGCCCTCGTCCGAAATCGCTGAAGAGTGTTCCGTCAGGCTGCCGCAGCTCGGCGGCGTGTTCATCCAGATGGAGGACGAGATCGCTTCGATCGCAGCCGTCGTCGGTGCATCGCTCGCCGGTGCCAAGGCGCTGACGGCCACCAGCGGGCCGGGCTTCTCGCTGATGCAGGAGAACCTGGGGCTGGCCATCATGGGTGAGGTGCCCTGCGTGATCGTCAATGTGCAGCGGGCCGGCCCCAGCACCGGGTTGGCGACGAAGCCGGCCCAGTCGGACATGATGCAGGTTCGCTGGGGCCGCCATGGCGACCAGACCCTGATTGCACTGTGCCCGGCCACGGTCAGTGAATGCTTTAGCCTGACAGTGAAGGCGTTCAATTTGGCGGAGCGCTTTCGCGTGCCGGTTGTCCTGATGCCCGATGAGATCGTCGGCCACATGCGTGAGGGCGTCGTGCTGCCGCAAGCCGGTGAGCTTGAGGTCATCGAGCGCAAGGCGCCGACCGGCCCGCCCGCCAGTTATCTTCCGTTCGCCGCCGATGCCGACGGCATTGCCCCGCTGGCCGCTTATGGCAGCGACTATGTGTTTCACATCACCAGTTCCATGCACGGCAAGGACGGTTACAGCAACAACGACCCGGCCAACGCGGCGTGGCGGGTTCGGCAACTGCACGAGAAGCTCGAGCGCCATCGCGACGAGATCGTCCTGACCCAGTGTTTTGACACAGACGATATGGATGTGTTGCTGGTCACGTTCGGCGCCACCACCCGTGCCGGACGCGCTTGCGCGCTGCAGGCGCGCGAGCAGGGTATCAAGGCGGGCGTGCTGCAGTTGCAAACGATCTGGCCTTTCGCCGACAAAGAGGTCGCGGCTCTTGCCAGAAATGTGCGGATGGTGGTCGTGCCTGAGATGAACTACAGCGGCCAACTGGCCGGCGAAGTGCGAAAAGTCTTGGGCGCAGCGATGGACATCCGCAGTGTCAACCGGTTCAACGGCACCATCATCACGCCGCAGGACATCCTGGACGTCATCAGCCGCTCCGTTACGGCGCAAAGGGAAATGCAGGACTGAGCATGTCACACGCCACCGGAATCAGCTACCTCAAAGACGGCGTATTGCCGCACATGTGGTGTGCGGGCTGCGGTATCGGGACCATGCTTGGCGCGCTGCTGCGAGCGTTCGAGGAACTTGGATTTTCCAAAACAGAAACGGTGGTCGTCACCGGCATCGGCTGCACCGGAAAACTTGACGATTACCTGGTGACCAATGCGCTGCACACCACGCATGGCCGCGCCCTGGCCTACGCGACCGGAATCAAGGCGTTCAACCCGCGTCTCAAGGTGGTTGTGATCATGGGGGATGGCGACGGTGTGACGATCGGCGGCAACCACTTCATCCACGCGGCCCGGCGCAACATCGACCTGACGGCAATCGTCCTCAATAACCTGAACTACGGCATGACCGGCGGCCAGGCCTCGGCCACAAGCCCGGGTGCCAGCGTGACGAGCACCACCCGCTATGGAAATCCTGAGCGCGATTTCGACATCTGTGCGCTGGCGCAGGCGGCCGGCGCCAACTACGTTGCGCGAACCACCACTTACCACGGTTGGGAGCTCAAGGAACTCATCAAGCAGGCGCTGACGAAGAAAGGTTTTTCGCTGGTCGAGGCCATGAGCCCATGCCCGACGCAATACGGGCGCCGCAATGAAATGAAAGAGACCAGCGCCATGTTGCACGCGTTGCGCGATCAGGCGATGCCGGTGGCGCACTGGCGCAGCCTGCCCGAGTCGCAGCGTGGGAATCGCTTTGCCACGGGCACGCTGGTGGATCGCACCGAGCCCGGCTTCAACGAGCGCTATGCCTTGGTCCAGGCGCGGGCCATCGCCGATGCGAGCGTCAAACCATGAGGCCAGGCGCCATGCATCGCGAAGTGATACTGGCGGGCTCGGGCGGCCAGGGGCTGGTGCTCTCGGCCATCCTGCTCGCCGAAGCGGCCATGCGCGAGGGCAAGTCGGTGGTGCAGACGCAGTCGTACGGCATCGCCAGCCGCGGCGGCCTGTCGCTGGCCGAGGTGATCATCGACGACGCCGAGATCATCTTCCAGCAGGTTCGCCGCCCGGACTGCGTGCTGGCGCTGACCGAGGAGGCGATAAAAAAATTTGAGGCCTGGGCCGGCAAGGGCGTGCCCGTTTATTACGACAGCACGCTGGCCACGGCGCGGCACGGGCCGAATTTTCATGGCCATCCGTTTACGCAGATCGCGAGCGATCTTGGCAATGTCGGCAGCGTCAACATCCTGGCCCTGGGCGCGCTGGCGGCACACATGAACCTGGTCAAGAGGACGAGTTTGGAACAACAGCTCCGCCAGCGCTTCGCTGGCGCCGCCGGCGAACTCAACCTGAAGATGCTGGCGCTGGGCTTTGATCTGGGCGCCCCGGCACGCTCCGATGCCGCAGCAGCGGGAGCGCCAAAGTGAGTGGACTGCAGCAGGCCAAGACGGCGCCTTGCCAGGCGGCCTGTCCAGCGGGAGTTGACGTGCCGCGCTACGTGCGCCATATCCGGGACGGCCGTTTTCTTGAGGCACTGGCGGTGGTGCGCGAGCGCATTCCGTTTCCGCTGGTCTGTGGTTACGCCTGCCTTCATCCCTGCGAGTCAAAGTGCGCGCGCCAGCAGCTTGACGCACCGGTGGCGATTCGCATGCTCAAACGCGTGGTGGCCGAGCAGGGGCAGCACGACGCAGTCCCGCTTGCGCGGTTGGCAGTCACGGGCCGCAAGGCGGCCGTCATTGGCGCCGGGCCCTGCGGTCTCACGGCCGCCTTTTACCTTGCGTTGCAAGGGCACGAGGTGACGGTGTTTGAGGCGCTGGAGCGCAGCGGTGGCATGTTGCGTTTCGGCATTCCGGCTTATCGCCTGCCAGAGTCGGTCATCGATGCCGACATCCGGGTGATAGAGCGCAGCGGCGTGAAGATCCAAACCGGCACGCGCGTGGCCTCGGCCGAAGCCCTGTTGCAGGATGGATTTGGCACCGTGCTGATCGCCTCGGGAGCCTGGCGTTCGGTGAAGCTGGGCGTACCCGGCGAGGATGCAGCGCATGTCGTCGATGGCCTGACGTTCCTCAAGCAGGTCAACACCGGGGCCGCACCGAAACCCGGTGCGCGCGTGGTCGTGATCGGCGGCGGCAACACGGCAATCGATGCCGCGCGTGCCAGCCGGCGCCTGGGCGCGCAAGTGACCCAGCTCTATCGCCGCAGCCGCCCGGAAATGCCCGCCGCTGAGGAGGAAATTGCCGACGCCATCGCCGAAGGCGTGCGCATTGAGTACCTTTGCGCACCGGTGCGTGTCAACCAGGGCGGCGTCACGTGTGTTCGCATGGCGCTGGGCGTTGCCGACGAAAGTGGCCGACCCCGGCCGCTGCCCGTTGCCGGCAGTGAATACACGATCAGCGCCGACACCGTGATCGCGGCCATCGGCCAGCAGGTGGAACTGCCCGCCTCGTCGGTCGTGCAGGAGACGAATCGGACGGCGCGCGTGGACGCACAGACACTGGCAACTTCGGTCCATGGCATCTTTGCGGCAGGCGACGCCGTGCTGGGCCCGGCGTCGATCATCGACGCCATCGCGCAGGGCAGAACCGCTGCCAGCGCCATGGATCGTTTCCTTGGCGGCAGTGGCATCATTGACCGGCCCACGGCCAGCGCAGTGGCGTCTGAAGTTGCGCCGGCCATGCCGCATGGAACACCGAGAAATGTCTGGCAGACCCTGCCGCTGGCGCAGCGGCAGGACGGCTTTGCGCTGGTGGAGCAAGCCTACGACAAGCAGACCGCGCGACACGAAGCCATGCGCTGCCTGTCGTGTGATCGGGTTGCATTCGATGTGGAAGTCAATCCGGTCGTGTGCAAGGACTGCGGCTACTGCCAGGAAGTGTGCCGGCTCGATGTCTTCGAACGCTCGGAAGAGTTCAATGCCAGCGGCTACCAGAGCGCCGTGGCGACCCGGGCTGAAAGATGCGTTGGCTGTTTGAACTGCCTCTACATCTGCCCTGATTTCGCGATCACGCTCACACAGCGCACAGCAGTTTGAGGCCGATTGATGGCCCCGGCGGTACTGAATTCAAGGAGGCGTTGGCAGGTAGTCCTTGAGTAGCAAGTCATGCAGCCTGATATGGTTGGTGACCCAGTCACCGATCATCTGTAGTACATCGGCACGCAGGGGGTTGTGGTACATCAGTTCAAGGTTGAGCTCGGCGAACTGACAAATAATTTCTATGTGCGCCTCCAAATGTTCCTGCACTTGGGCAATGGGCATGCCACAAGACCTGATGAACGCTTCTTCGGTGCGAAAGTGGGCAGGAAGCTCGATTCCCAGTCGGCACAGGACTGCGGTGAATTCGTTCGAATTCGGCGCTGCGCCCGGCATTGCCTTCAGGCGGCTTAGTAATTCAAACAGGCGATGGTGTTCGTTGTCGATAGACGCCACCCCAATCGGCAAGTGCGGATCAAGAGCCGCAGGCGGCTCTGCTTCATGGGTGTGTTGACTGTTTGAGGAGTCAGGCATGGCGTCTCACTTTGTTGAGGGCGTCCGGGCACCCCCCGAATTCCAGAAATGCATGAATCAATGCGGTCATGCGAGCGCTTGAGAGACAGGGCCCTGGCCCTGAAATACCAAAGCCGGGCTTTAGACGATATTCTCACAGTGCAAAACTGCGCGCAACAAGGGTGAATGCCATATTAATAGTAGGGTAATTGCTGTGCTGATCCAGCTAGAAGCCGTTCGTGGTGACCGGCACGTCTGGAGAAAGTTGTCGAACCGGATCGCAGCGTTGTTGACGGCCACGAATGCCCGCTTGCAGGCAAGCCAGCGTCAGGACTTCTGCGATCAGTCAGCGCCCGTTCATCACACTAGGGAAAACATTGATGACGACGAATCGCCGGAGGCGCAAAGTGGGCTTCTTTCGAGACCTGTAGGGAGAGCAGTCATGCGAATCGAAGGCAAATGCCACTGTAGCAACATCAGCTACGTATTTCACTGGCCGGGCGATGGAGGCGAGATACCGGTGAGGGCGTGCGGTTGCGACTTCTGCACCAAACATGGCGTATCCTGGACCTCTCATCGTGATTCTGAACTGATCGCCAAGATTGCTGACGCGTCTCTTGTCTCGAAATACAGATTTGGCACAGGCACCGCAGACTTCTACGTCTGTGCCCGCTGCGGAGTAGCGCCTTTCGTGACCTGCGCGATCGACGATCAGTTGTACGCCGTCGTCAACGCAAACACGTTCGAGGGCATCGACCGGGCCTCGTTGATCCGTGCAGCGACCAATTTCGACGGTGAGGGCACCGGGGAGCGTCTTGATCGCCGAAAACGCAGTTGGATTCCGAGTGTGAACATCTCAAGCTAAAACTTGCACACATGAGAGGCGAGTCACTCGGGGGAGTTGAGATATGCAAAACCGTCCTGAAATCGAAAGTCGCAATCATCAGATTCGTGAAGAAGAACTGCACATTCCCTATCGAAAAGTCTTCAGACTCATTGTCATCTCTTTGATACTTCAGGCAGCCGGAACTCTTGCTGCTGCTTCTTACATTGGCAAGACCAATACAGCGCAATTGCTTGATATCGGCACCATGCTTGCGATTGCCGTGTTCGTATGTGGGACGCTCATGTGGGGAAGGTTCCCAGGCGCAGAGGAGCCGTTTGTTGATAACATGGACAAAGATCGCTCACGCCATGGCTCGCGCGAAATGAGTGTCACCAATATGGTTCGCGGTGCTGTGCTCATGATCTCCAGCGTTCTGTACGTTTTGGGATGTATTGGTGTGAACTGGGTCGCTGGAATGATTGTGTAGCGATGGGATTGCATAAAGATTCAAACGTCCAGAGCTTCGATGGGTTATCTGAACTGCCGGTCAAATGATCAGCGAACAGACTGGCATCGAATTTCCACTGGAGCCGAGGGAGGACATGGAGAGACGCTATGCGCCAGACTTGTAAGCTACCCGCACCGTGATAGACCCGGCCACTCAATAGGTTTCGCATTCATGAGCAAATCCGGCAAGCACAACAGGCCTAAAACGCGCACCCACAAACTTGAGGGGCGAAAGATTACAGCGCACAGTTACGAGAGCGATCTTTTTCAAGATCTCTATCACTTGTGCTTGACAGCGCCGTGGCAGAGATTTTTTGCGTCAGCTGCGCTTGGATTCATCGCGCTCAATATCCTGTTTGCATTGCTCTACATGCTCGAGCCCGGCGGCATTGCCAATCTCGCGCCGCAAAACTTTTTGGGTTACTTCTTCTTTAGCGTCGAGACTTTGGCGACCGTGGGCTACGGCGACATGCATCCGCAAAGCCTTTACAGTCATGGCATAGCGACCGCTGAGGTGTTTATTGGCATGGCCAGTGTCGCCGTGTTGACGGGTCTTATTTTTGCCAGATTTTCAAAACCCAGGTCGCGGATCTTGTTTTCCAACAACCTTGTCATCAGCAACTTCAACGGCCAGCCCACACTCATGTTGCGCTCCGCCAATGCGCGCCTCAACTTGATTGCCAATGCCACGGCCAAGATGCATGTGCTGATTCAAGAAGTGTCGTTGGAAGGCCAGAAGATACGTCGCGTTTACGATCTGGAACTGGCGCGCAGCGACCAGCCGATGTTCCTGCTAACCTGGTCCATCATGCACACCATCAACCCGGGCAGTCCACTGTATGGACTTTCGGCGCAGGACATGGCCGCGAAGGAACTGATCTTTTTGGTTCGCATCGTAGGTTTTGACGAGAGCATTGCCCAGGAGGTTCAAGTGCGAAAGAGCTATACCCACGAAGAAATATTGTGGGGCCATCAGTTTGACGACGTGATGTACCCTGACCCCATCGACGGCAGCATCCACATCGACTATCTGCACTTCCACCGGACGCATCTCCAAAAGCAAGCGAGCGACAAGACATCAGTTGATTGAACAGCCTACCCCACCCGCGGCGCCCGTAGCGCGGCCGGCCGCAATGCGTTTCATCATGATTGCGGTGTTGATCGACATGATGGCGATCGGCCTGATGATCCCGGTGCTGCCGCATCTGGTGGGGCTGTTTACCCAATCCAAAAGCGACCAGGCGTTCTGGTTTGGCGCGGTTTCGTTTTCTTTCGGAATAGCCAACTTTTTTGGCTCGCCGATCCTCGGAGCACTGTCCGACCGCTTTGGTCGCCGCCCCGTTTTACTGATCGGGTTTTCGGGACTTGCCTTCAACTTCTTCATGACGGCCGCGGCCACCAGTCTGTGGATGTTGGTCTGGGTGCGGCTCATTGGCGGTGCGATGCAGGCCAATATTGCCGTGGCCAATGCCTACGTCGCTGATATCACACCACCCGAAGACCGCGCCAGGCGCTTTGGCCTGCTGGGTGCCATGATGGGCGTGGGTTTCATCCTCGGTCCGGCTTTGGGCGGAGTTTTGGGCGATATTGACCTGCGGTTGCCGTTTGTTGCTTCCGGGACAATGGCTGTCATCAACTGGATTTATGGCTATTTTGTGTTGCCCGAAAGCCTGCCGAAGCAACGGCGCACACCATTTGACTGGCGCAAGGCGAACCCTGTGTCGGCATTGCGCGGACTGTTCGACCTGCGTGGCGTCGGCCCACTGGTTGCCGTTATCGCTCTAAGCAACCTGGCGCAGTTCATGCTGCATTCGACCTGGGTTCTTTTTACGACCTTCAAGTTTGGCTGGGGGCCACATGAAACCGGCTTGTCACTCATGGCTGTTGGCGCTGTCAACGTGCTGATGCAGGGCGTCTTGCTCAAACACGTGTTGAAGCGCATTTCTCCTCAAAGGCTGGCCGTGATCGGTTTGGCAACCTCGACCGTGGCCTTCTGCGCTTTCGGGTTGGTGCCACAGAGTTGGATGGTATTTGTCATCATCGTGCTGAACATGCCATCGGCCGCTACCAGTTCCACATTGCAAAGCATCGTGTCGGGCGCGGCCCATGCCAGCATCCAGGGACGAACCCTGGGGGCCGTCTCATCGCTCAACAGCATGGTGGCTGTACTGGCACCTTTGGCAGGGGCGGGCTTGCTGACACTCGTATCCGATGCTCC
>CAIWNX010000171.1 GCA_903914175.1 uncultured beta proteobacterium
ACAGGTGGCGAATCTATTGAGCGAACTTGCACTGACGCCAAAAACCAGAGCGCCACAGAGAGCGACAGGTAAATACGCAAGTCTACTCAATGGGCCAGACTAGACGAATTGATGCCCAGCGACCAGTAAGTCAGAGGGGGGTGTGCACGATGCACGTGCAAGTGCACAAGTTGACCACATGAATGCCTACCGCCGCAGGTATGGGAGTCTTAGGGCGAGCTTTTTTTCTAGTTCTTCACAAACCCTTGCGACTCCCACTTTTTCACTAGGCGTCAGGGACTGTTTTTCGTACATCTTCCAGCATTTTGCAATTGCGTCGCGCGAGTCGGATTCCTCTTTTGACATTGGTCCTGACCACCAAACGGCGGCAACGACTAAGGCAAAAATTGAAAGTGCAATCCAAATCCACACGCTCACTTTGTCGGACTCAAACGGAGCGCCGCAGTGGGGGCAGACGCGAGCCTTATCGCTGAGAGCTTTCCCGCACTCTTTGCAATTCAAAAGCGCCATGGCATTGATTCCTTTGATAGAAGTCGGGGGTTCATTGGTCACGATTCCATAGGGCGACCGGATGGAGTCTGTTAGCTTGATTGCTGATTGATTCAATGTAGACTATTTTCCGTGGACTAGCAATCTCCAAATGTTGACATTTAGGGGGAGATCAACGCAAGTACAGCCGTTCCGGATGCCCATTCAAAATGATCTTTTCATGGGGTATCAAAGGCAAACCGGGGGTACAGATGGGGGTACAAAATCACTTTGACAAAAGTGAAACCTAGTATCCATGCGGGTTACAGGCCATCTTTCGAGAGCTTTCACACGACCACGAATTGACGGGGGTTAGCAGATTGATGTCTGCTAACCCCTTTGTCTTTTTCAGGTGACCTGCCCGATTTCAACTAGCTGCGGCGCAAATCCAGCGTGAATGGAAACTCGCGACTGGCCGCCACATCGATGGTAGCCGGCGGAACAATCAGTTTGCCAGGGGTGTGCCCCATGGCGGCAAAGCGCGACATGCGCCGGCTTTCCGCTTCGTAGGCGTTGACCGGGAAGGTATCCGGGTTCAAGCCGCCTGGATGGGCCACGTAGTACTGGCAGCCACCGAGTGAACGTTTCATCCAGGTATCAACAATGTCGAAGGTCAGCGGCGTGTGGATGCCAATGCCCGGATGCAAGGCCGAGGGTGGATTCCACGCCTTGTAGCGCACGCCAGCGGCATACTCACCGATGGTGCCGGTTGATTGAAGGGGCAGGGCGCGGCCATTGCAGGTGACCACGTAACGGCTTTGGTTCAAACCTGTCACATGGACCTCGATGCGCTCCAGCGATGAGTCCACGTAGCGTGCCGTGCCGCCCGGAGCGCCTTCTTCGCCCATCACATGCCAGGGCTCCAGCGCATTGCGCAAGGTGAGTTCGATGCTGGCGGACTGAACCGAACCCACGATCGGGAAACGGAACTCGAAATGGGGCGCAAACCAACTCGAATCAAACGCATAACCCGCGCTGCGCATCTCGGTCATCACATCATCAAAATCCATCTTGATGAAGCTTGGCAACAGAAAGCGATCATGCAACTCGGTGCCCCAGCGCGTGGCAGGTGCCTTGTAAGGCTTCGCCCAGAAACGCGCCACCAGAGCCCGCAGCAATAACTGCTGCACCACACTCATGCGTGGGTGCGGGGGCATCTCGAAGGCACGCAGTTCAAGCAGTCCCAGGCGCCCGGTGGCGGAGTCGGGCGAGTACATCTTGTCGATCGAAAACTCGCTTCGGTGCGTGTTGCCGGTGGCGTCGATCAGGATGTTGCGCAGGGTGCGATCGACCAGCCAGGGCGGCATGCTCTGGCCATGCAACTCGCGGTTCTTGTAGATCTGCTCGATGGCAATTTCCAGCTCATAGAGCTGATCGTTGCGCGCCTCGTCAACGCGCGGCGCCTGACTGGTAGGCCCAACAAACATGCCACTGAACAGGTAACTCAAGCTCGGGTGGTTGTGCCAGAACAGCAGCAAACTTGCGAGCAACTCGGGCTTGCGCAGGAACGGGCTGTCGGCTGGCGTAGCGCCGCCCATCACAAAGTGGTTGCCGCCACCGGTGCCGGTGTGCCGTCCATCCTTCATGAACTTCTCGGCCGACAGGCGCGACTCGAACGCCACGTTGTAGAGGAACTCGGTGTTCTTGACCAGGTCGCCCCAGTTCGTCACGGGATGGATGTTGACCTCAATGACACCCGGATCGGGCGTCACTTGCAGCAGTTTCAGCCGCGGGTCACGCGGTGGTTGATAGCCTTCCAGCACGATCTGCACGCCCAACTCCTGCGCTGTCGCCTCAATGGCGCTGAGCAGATCGAGGTAGTCATCCAAACGCTCCAGCGGCGGCATAAAGACGTAGAGCACGCCCGATTTTTCCCCCACCGCCTCGGCTTTGGGGCCACTGGCACGGCGCGGGTCACGCACCTCCACGCACAGCGCGGTACGCGTGATCCAGTGCGCGGATTCCTTTTGCTTGGGTACACGGGCAAACTCGGCGGGCTCGGTTTGCAAACGGCTTTGCGCGCTGCCCGCAGTGGAGGCGGCGGTTGAACCAGCAGTTGACGCCGGTGCGTTTTGAAACTTGCGTGCAGCCTCGGTACTCGGTCCTGTGCCCGATAGATAAGGCGTAACGCTGGCCCCACCACTGCTGGGCAGGCTGCTGGAATAGCGAGTCGCCAATGTGGCGTGCGAAGGCAATTCCGGCCGCGGCGCGCAAGGGTCCTGCTCCAGCATATAGGGATAGTCGCTTTCACTGACCCATGGCAGCGAGTCCAGCGGCAAGCGCAATCCCATGGGCGAATCACCCGGCATCAGGTACATGCGCTCATCGCGCAGAAACCAGGATCCGGTCGTCCAGTTGCTGCCGGTGCCATCTTGCGTCTCGACGGCTTTGACAGGCAACACATAACCGACCACGGCATCGAGTTTCTGTTCGAAGACTCGGCGCAGACGCGCGCGCTCCATCTCGTCGTCGAGCTTCGAATTGAATGGGTCGACATTGATCGGCAGGCGACGCTCGCGCCACAGGTAGTACCAGACGTCCTCGTAGGCGCTCTGCATGAACTTGTCGGTGACGCCAAGTTTGGCCGCCAGCGTTTGCGTAAAACGCCGAGCAACCTCGCTGCTGTAATGCGTCGGCACGCGCTCATCGGTAAAAAGATTCGGGTCGCGCCACACCGGTTGGCCATCAGCGCGCCAGTAAATATTCAGGGCCCAGCGTGGCAACTGCTCGCCTGGGTACCACTTGCCCTGACCAAAGTGCAGAAAGCCGCCCTCACCGTATTCGGCGCGCAGTTTACACACCAATTCGGTGGCGAATCCGCGTTTCGTTGGTCCAAGTGCTTCCGTGTTCCATTCCGGTGCATCGCGGTCATCAACCGCCACAAAAGTCGGTTCCCCGCCCATGGTCAATCGCACATCACCGGCCAGCAGTTCCTTGTCCACTGCCGCACCCAAGCTCATCACGTCAGCCCATTGCTCCTCGCTGTAAGGTTTGGTGACACGGGGCGATTCGTAGATACGGGTGACCGCCATGTGATGGGCGAATTCGACCTCGCACTTCTCCATTCGGCCCTCAATGGGTGCGGCACCCGATGGCTGCGGCGTGCAGGCCAGAGGGATATGACCCTCACCCGCCAGCAAGCCTGAGGTGGCATCGAGCCCAACCCAGCCTGCGCCCGGCAGATAGACCTCGCACCAGGCGTGCAAATCGGTGAAGTCAACCTCGGTGCCGCTCGGGCCATCGAGCGATTTCACATCCGGTTTCAACTGAATCAGGTAACCCGAAACAAACCTTGCCGCCAGACCACAATGGCGCAGCAACTGCACCAGCAACCAGGCCGAATCGCGACAGGAACCTGACTCAAGCTTGAGTGTCTCGTCAGGCGTTTGCACGCCAGGTTCCATGCGGATAAGGTAGTTGATGTCCTTGTGAACCATGGTGTTGACATCAACCAGAAAGTCAATCGAGCGGCGCTTGCGGCGATCAATTCGCGCCAGATACGCCTTGATGCGTTTGGTCAGATGCTCCGTCGCCAGATAAGGTGCCAGTTCCTGCTTTAGCAGAGCCTCATAGTTAAACGGATATTTCTCGGCGGATGGCTCAAGGAAAAAGTCAAACGGGTTATAGACCGCCATCTCTACAACCAGATCTACTGTGACCTTGAACTCGCGCGTCTTCTTCTCAAAGACCAGCCGGCTCTGGTAGTTGGCAAACGGATCCTGCTGCCAGTTGACAAAATGCTCGGTGGGTTCAATTTTGAGCGAGTAGGAAATGATCTTGCTGCGGCAATGCGGCGCTGGTCGCAAGCGGATCACCTGTGGGCCAAGATTGACCAGTCGGTCGTATTTGTAGTGGGTGACGTGGTTCAGCGCGGCGTGGATGGACATGGTTTATCTTGTAGAGGGGCACGGCATGCCCTGGACGGATACTAGCAATGTTGGTGCCACTGCTTATTCCGAGGTACGATGAACGAACGCATCTGAAGCAGGACTGTGAGCACCATGATTGACAACAAACGTGAGGATTTTCGCTTCTTTCACCGGCTGCGCGTGCGCTGGGTTGAAGTTGACGTGCAGAAGATCGTGTTCAATGTGCATTACCTGATGTACTTCGACACGGCGATTGCTGACTACTGGCGCGCGCTGGCCTTGCCGTACGAGAGCACCATGCTGGCGCTCGGCGGTGACCTCTACGTCAAAAAGGCCACCATTGAATACCATGGGTCAGCCGGTCTGGATGATCAGATCGACGTAGCGGTCAAATGCAGCCGCATTGGCAACTCGTCATTCACGTTTACGGGCGCCATCTTCCGCGGCGAGCAACATTTGATCAGTTGTGAACTGATTTACGTCTTTGCCGACCCCGCCACACAAACCTCCAAGCCGCTGCCCGACGCCTTTCGTCAAATCATGCTCGGTTACGAAGCCTGGCAGCCTATGGCACGGATGGAAATTGGTAACTGGCACGCCCTCGGCACAGAAGCGCGCGCACTGCGTACCGCTGTCTTTGTTGATGAACAAGGCATTCCGGCGGAGCTCGAATGGGACGCGGCCGACGACACGGCTGTGCACGCGCTGGCGCGCAACTGGCTCGGTGTGCCGGTAGCGACCGGTCGCCTATTGCAGCACGCGCCCGGCGTCGGAAAAATTGGCCGCATGGCCGTGAGTCGGGTGCTGCGGGGTTCAAACCTGGGGCGTGACGTTCTGCAGGCTTTGATGCAGGCAGCGCGCGACCGGGGCGACCACGAAGTGCTATTGCATGCGCAGCGCACGGCTGAAGGTTTTTATGCGCGGCTCGGTTTTACGCGGCGTGGTGAACCGTTTGAAGAAGCAGGCATTGTGCACATCGAGATGGCACACGCACTGTGAAGATCGGTCAAATGTCGGCCAACAAAGGGTAGGGCGCAGCTTGCACCGTCAGTGCCGGGCCAGCGACCGAGCCCAGATGCAAGCCACCGGTTTCGGCAGCCGCAACCTGCATGGAAACAATGGCATCAAATCCACCGTCTACTGCAGCAGCGGCCTGCGCCACAGTGCCGCAGGGCTGCTCCGGGTCCTGGTCCTGAAAGACCCCATCGCCCGCCTTCATGGCCGTGCTGGAGTGAGCAGCAAAAGCACGTCGCTTAAGGGTTCCGCGAAACTGGCTGCGCGCCACCACTTCCTGGCCCGGGTAACAACCCTTCTTGAAGTTCACGCCACCAACCGATTCGTAATTGAGCATCTGTGGCACAAAGGCGTCGGCCGTTGCCGCATTGATCAAGGCGATGCCGCTGTGGACCTCGCCCAAGGCCCAATCCTCGGCGCTGAGACTGGCAAGCGCCGGCGCGACTTGCGCTACTGGCGCGACCCACAGGGCTCGACGCACACCGTCGGCGGGGTAAAGGAGAACAAGGCAAGCGCCATCAATATCAAGTTTGGTCCAGACAGCCTGCTTGTCGCTTGCCAGTGAATCCAGCGCATCTCCGGCCAGGCCAAACAATTGGTAATCGGCGCTGGCGTCGCTCAGCTTGGCCTTGGCACGCAGGACAAACCGCGACAAACGTTGAACTGTCGCCGACAACAGGTCCAGGCTGCAGATCAGCAAAATCTCGGTGTGGCTGCGTTTGAAAGCAACAAAACTGGCCTGCATCCGGCCTTGCGCCGAGCAGTAAGCCGCCAGTCTGGCTTCAGACAGCCCCAGAAGGGAAAAGTCCTGCGTCAGTTGGTTGTGAAGAAAGCTGGCGGCATCGGCTCCTTCGACCCGGATGACGCCCAGATGTCCGAGTCGTGCGACGCCGTTGAGTTTGGTATGCATGGACTGAATTATCATCCCCCCTCGATTTCATCAAAGGCTGTGGGGCTGTGCGCCGATTCTTTTTCTTCATTTTTGTGCTCTGCGCCTTGTTGGCTGGTAGCGCCGGCTGGTGGCTCAACCAGGATCTGGCGCTGGAAGCCGACACCGTTGACCTGTCGATTGAGCCGGGCACTTCGGTGCGCTCGGTTGCGCAGGCGGTCCGGGATGCCGGGGTTGAGGTCAATCCTTTCCTGCTGTACTGGTGGTTTCGGCTTTCCGGCGAGTCGCGCCAGATCAAGGCCGGCAGTTATGAAATCGAGCCAGCAAGCAGTCCGCGCAGCCTGCTGCGAAAACTCGTTCGCGGCGAAGAAGCGCTGCTCGCTGTGACGCTGGTGGAAGGCTGGAACTTCCAGCAGGTTCGCGCAGCGCTGCTGAAAGCGGAACAACTCAAGCCGGACTCCAAAGACCTGCCCGATTACCTGATCATGAAGGTACTGGGCAAGCCCGGGTTGGCAACCGAGGGCCGATTCTTCCCGGATACCTACACCTATGCCAAAGGCAGCAGCGATCTGGCGCTGCTCAAGCGTGCCATGCGCGCCATGGACAAGCAACTGGCGGCAGCCTGGGGCCAGCGCCGCACCGACACGCCTTTGCGCACGCCGGACCAGGCCCTGATTCTGGCCAGCATCGTTGAGATGGAAACCGGGAGCGCCAATGACCGTGCCACGATTGCCGGTGTCTTCATCAACCGGCTGCGCCTGGGCATGTTGCTGCAAACCGATCCAACCGTGATCTTTGGCATGGGCGACGCCTTTGACGGCAACCTGCGGCGCAAGGATCTGCAGAAGGACACCCCCTGGAATACCTATACCCGAGCCGGGCTGCCACCCACGCCGATTGCCATGCCGGGCAAAGCTTCGCTTCTGGCTGCGGTGCACCCGGCTACTACAGCGGCGCTGTATTTCGTCGCGCGCGGCGACGGCAGCAGCGAGTTCAGCGTCAGCCTGGAAGCGCACAATCAGGCGGTCAACAAATACCAGCGCGGAAAGTGACGACAGATGGCAACAGGAGGTCTCTTGCAGGGTTATTTCATCAGTTTTGAAGGCATCGACGGTGCCGGCAAATCGACCCACATCGACGGATTGGCGAAAGCTTTTCGCGACCAGGGCAGGGTGGTAACGCTGACAAGAGAGCCGGGCGGCACCACGTTGGCGGAAAAACTTCGCGCGATGGTGCTCAACGACCCGATGGACGCCATGACCGAAGCCTTGCTGGTATTCGCTGCGCGTCGTGATCATCTGCGCCAGGTCATCGAACCGGCGCTGGCAAAGGGCCATGTCGTTCTGTGCGACCGCTTTACCGATGCCACCTTTGCCTACCAGGGCGGCGGCAGGGGTTTCGACACCGGCTTGCTCGCGGTTTTGGAGCGGATGGTGCAGACTGTTTCCCTCGAAGACGGGGAACGCGTCCGACAACCCGATGTCACGGTCTGGTTCGACCTGCCCGCAGAAATCGCGGCGCAGCGTTTGGCCGGCACCCGTGTACCCGACAAGTTCGAGGCCCAGCCGGTTGAATTCTTCCGCCGGGTAACGGACGGTTACCGGCAGCGGATGCTGGAAGGCCCTGCGCGTTTTGCCCGAATTGACGCCAATCAGACACGCGAGGCGGTCTGGTTGGACGTTCTGGCGGTCCTTCAAACCAGGGGTTTGCTGGCATGAGTGAGGTGGCGGCACCATGGATCGCCGCGCAAACCCGATCCCTGCTGGCCCAGCGTGGCCACGCCTGGCTGCTGGCGGGGCCGTCTGGACTTGGACAGTCCAAATTGGCGTTGTCACTGGTTCGTGCCTGGCTCTGTGAGCGACCTTCAGAAGCCGGTGCCTGTGGTCAATGCGGCAGTTGCCACGCCATCGACGTGCGCACCCATGCCGACCTGTGCGTACTGATGCCCGAGACCGTGATGCTGGAACTCGGCTGGCCGCTAAGCGAAAAGGCACAGGGCGAAATCGACGACAAGAAGCGCAAGCCCAGCAAGGAGATAAGGGTCGATGCAATGCGTGATGCGGTGGAATTTGCCCAGCGCACCAGCGCCCGCGGACGCGGCAAGGCGATACTTGTATACCCGGCCGAGCGCATGAACCATGTCACGGCCAACGCCCTGCTCAAGACGCTCGAAGAGCCGCCCGGTGACGCCCGGTTTGTGCTCGCCAGCGAGGCGGCTGACCAGTTGCTGCCAACAATCCGCAGTCGCTGCCTGAGCCACAACATGATCTGGCCCGCGCAGGATGCAGCACTGGCTTGGCTGGAGCAGTGTGGCGTTGCCAGGGAATCCGGGCGCACCATGTTGCGTGCCGCCGGGGGCCGCCCCGAAGATGCGCTGCAATTTTCACAATGGGAACCAGGCGTGCAGGCCTGGGTCAAACTGCCCAAGGCCATGGCGCGTGGCGATGTGAGCGCATTGAAGGACTGGTCGCCTGCGCAGGCAGTGAACGCGCTGCACAAGATCTGTCACGACGTGCTGGCGCTTAAAAGCGGTGCCGCAACGCGCTTTTTTGAGCCCGCTGATCTACCCACCGGCGGCTCCATCGCCAACTTGACAGCCTGGGCCCATGCTTTAGCGGCGGCGACACGCACCGTGGAGCACCCTTTTAATCCCGGCTTGATGCTTGAAGCGCTGGTCAGTCAAGCCCAGCGCGCGCTGCGCTAAACATGTTCACTGATTCCCACTGCCATTTGACTTTTCCGGAACTGGCCGCGCAAATTCCGGCGATCCGCGAAGCAATGACCCGTGCTCAGGTGGAGCGTGCCTTGTGCATCTGTACCTCACTGGAGGAATTTCCTGCGGTTCATGAACTGTCCACGAGGTACGACAACTTCTGGGCTACTGTCGGGGTCCATCCGGACAATGAAGGGGTCAAGGAACCGAGCCTGGAGGCTTTGCTAAGCCGGGGACGCATGCCGCGCGTGGTCGGAGTTGGTGAAACCGGGCTTGACTATTACCGACTGGCCGGGCGCAGCATCGCCGACATGGGCTGGCAGCGCGATCGTTTTCGCACCCACATTCAGGCGGCGCGGCAGTTGGGTTTGCCACTGGTGGTTCATACCCGATCCGCGTCCGAGGACACCCTGGCTATTTTGCGCGAGCAGGGCGAAGACGGCTCTGCCGGCAGTGCCGGTGGCGTCTTTCACTGCTTTACCGAAACTGCCGCAGTGGCGCGGGCGGCGCTGGACTTGGGTTTTTACATCTCTTTTTCCGGCATCCTGACCTTCAAGAATGCGCAAGACCTGCGCGATGTAGCCGCTTTTGTGCCACTGGACCGCCTGCTGATTGAGACCGACAGCCCCTATCTGGCACCGGTTCCCTATCGAGGCAAGACCAACAACCCGTCCTATGTACCGCACGTGGCGGCACAGTTGGCACTGCTGCGAAAGCTTCCGCTGGAGCAGATCGCCCAGGTCAGCAGCCACAACTTTGAGACCCTGTTCAAAGGGGTCCTGAAGTGAGTCTCAAGCTGTTTTTGGACTTCAGGCGAATTCTTCGAATATCCATTTATCTATATGTTTTTATTGGATATTATCCGTCTTTCGCCGGTTCATATGACGATTATTTCTCGGCCGTTCAGCAAGACGATGCGAAAGTTGTTCAAGGACTGCTGTTACGGGGCTTTGATGCCAACACGTCCAATCCACGGGGTGAATCCGGTTTGTTTCTAGCGGTTAAGCAATCCGCATTCAAGGTGGCCGCCGTGCTGCTGGAGTGGCCCGGCACCCAAGCCGAGACACGCACCCCAAGCGATGAAAGTCCACTCATGCTGGCGGCATTGAATGGCTTGACCGACTGGTGTCAAAAGTTGATTACCCGCGGTGCCGACGTCAATAAGCCGGGTTGGACGCCACTGCATTACGCGGCCACCAATGGGCACGTCGACGTGATCACCCTGTTGCTTGAGTCGCATGCCTACATCGACGCTGAGTCACCCAACGCCACGACGCCACTCATGATGGCAGCCCGTTACGGCACACCACAGGCCGTGAAGTTGTTGCTGGAGGCTGGCGCCGATCCAGCGCTCCTCAATGCGCAGGGTTTGAGCGCCCTGGATTTCGCGCGCCACGCGCACCGAAAGGACGCGCAGGAGCTTATTGCGGCGGCCCTAGGCATCACGAAGTCGGACTGATCACGGTAGTCCAGCAGGATTGGCGCGGCCGGGCTGTGGCCTGAGGGCTTTTCTGGCCCAATAGCCCCTAATCGTACTTCATACGATGTATATTATGTTAATAACAATGTCGGCATATCAAAACCCTACTTGTCCCTCTTCTCAATCAAGTAACAGAAAACGTGACGATTGGGGTACTCAGGTCAGCAAAGGACGAACCCAGCGCAATATGACCATTGCCGTGCAAGACACATTCCTCACGTCTGAGCGCCAGGTCCGAACCACCGCCTGAAAACCGCACCCAGCAGCCGTAGGAACTCAGGTCAACCAGCATCATGCTTCCGTTGCGCCAGTCAATACGAGCGTGGCTACGCGAAACGCGGGGATCGTCCACCATGAACTCGGCACGGCGCAAGCGGCCGATATGGATCGGCAACTCGAATGATCGGAACGTCGCTCTCTCGTTCATCCACAGCAAATCGATCTGCCCGCCCAAGGTGTCGACCTGCGCCGGATCAAACAGCGGAACCATGTCGGATTGCATGGTCAACAAGGCTGAGGGCGCGTCATCCTCCCAATCAACCTGGTAAACCGTGCACGGCTCAGCACGCCCCCGGATGCTGATCGGTCCCAGCACCCGAAAACGCACGCCCTCGGCTTCATGGGCACCGTCCAGCGCCGTTCCATTGGTCCATATCTGATGCGGACCTGCCAGGTCGCTCAGACGCGACGCAACATTAACGGCGTCGCCGTAGCAGTCGCCGGCGACGATTTCCACATCGCCACTGGCAACGCCGACACGAATCGGCATCCGATTGGCCGGCGCAATCTGGGTCATGCGCTTTTGGTGCCTGCGCTGCAGTTCCACCACGGCATTGATGGCCGATGGATTGTCATTGAACAGCGCCAGTACGCCGTCGCCCAGCATTTTGACGACCCGCCCGCCGTGCGCCTGAATGACCTTGGCGATCCAGGCCGTAACCTGCGTTACCGCCTGGGTCGCCTTGGCATTGCCCAGTGCTTCGAACACGCTGGTGCTTCCGAATAAATCGGTGAAAACAACAGTCCGGTGCACACTCATACGAGGTAGGTTTCCATTTTGTGAATTGGCGACAGTTTAGGGCAATTCGAAAATCTTCAGAGGTGCCCCCACAACAACATTGCGTCGCGCCCCTCCAGCAGCAGATCTACCTTGGCGCCAACCGGCAAAAGCACCTTCGTGGCCACGTGGCCAAACGGCAAATTGGTGATGATCGGCGCCTTGATTTGCTGGCGCAGCCATTCGACCACGGTCGCCAATTTGTAGCCCCGGTCGTGTGGCACCAACTTGAATTCAGTGAACTGTCCCAGGACGACCGCCTTTTGAGAGTCCAGAACACCTGCGTGCAGCAGTTGTGTCAGCATGCGCTCGACGCGATAAGGCGGCTCGCCCACGTCTTCCAGAAAAAGAATGCCGCGCTTGATTTGTGGGAAGTACGGCGTACCCAGCAGGGATGTCAGCAGCGAGAGATTGCCACCCCAGAGCACTGCGTTCCTGAGCGCCACGCTAGCATCTGAAACCGTCGCGGTGACAGCGCCGGACACCTTGTGTTGCCGCCACCCAGCGCCCTCCCCCTGGCCGCGCAGCAGATCGTCGAAACAGGCCTCCATGATTTCGTCGGGCTGTCGTTTCTCACCGCTGCCATGACCGTCAGCTGAGTCGGGCTTGCCGCCTACACCGAAGCCCTCACAAAGGGCCGGCCCGGCCCAGGTAATGGCCCCGGTGCGCGCCAGGACCGCACTTTGAAATGCGGTGAAATCACTGAAGCCGATAAACCGCATACCCTGCTCAATGGCTTTAGCCACCTTCTTGTATTCAATGCCAGCGAGAATCCGACTCAGCCCGTAGCCACCGCGCGAAATCAGCGCGACGTCGGCGCCACTGGCGGCGGCGCGGTGAATCGCGGCCAGGCGCGTCTCATCGTCGCCGGCAAAACGCAAATAACTGGCCAGCGCTGCCGTGTCAATTTCAACCTCATGCCCGAGTGCCTGCAGACGCGCCACGCCGCGTTTGAACGCCGCCTTGTCACGCACGGCGCCGGACGGGGAATAAATGTAGATGTGTTTCTTCATGGTGAACCGCTCTCAATGTCTCGTGTCTTGTGCAAGGCCATCCGGGTGAAGGCGCGCGGTCCAGCCTGATGACCGCGATCCGGAAACGGCGCTGTATACGCATCAGCGCCTGAGTCAACGCTGATGCCGGCTGTCTGGATGCCGATGTAACGCAGGGCATCGCTCGCGGCCAGTACCGGCCCCAGCAGTTCCTGCGAATTTTGCTGCAATAAAACGCAGCGCTGCAAACCAATTCGCTGCGCCAGTTCGCTCAGAACGCGGCAATGTCGATCAACATCGTGCCACCCATCCTTTTTCGGCTTGTCGCTCATGCCAAAGCCGATCAAGTCGGCTGCCACCACACGGTGACCGGCGGCGAGCCAGGTTGCGATCTGTTCGCGAAAGACGTAGCTCCATGCCGTAGCATCGTGCAAACAAAGGTAGCACTGCTGCGCGTCGCGCGGACCCTCATCAAGGTAGTGCAGGCGCAGTCCTTCCAGACTGGGCAAATCGCTGACGTAATGCGCCACCCAGGGGTAGTCAGCCAACGCAGCAAATCGCCCACCCGGCGTACGCAGGGCATCCTCGCGCAGCGGACTGGCGTTTTCATACGTCTGCTCGCGCCGGCGCAGAAAAAAATCCTGCAGCAGAACCGCACATTCATCCTGCAGAAGCCCGCCCTGCACTTGCGTTTGGTGATTGAGTTGGCGATTGGCAAACAAGTCCAGCACCGAGCCGGCAGCGCCGGCTTTGGGGTCATGCGCACCAAACACAACGCGTTTGAGCCGCGCCTGCAAAATGGCGCCGGCGCACATGGCGCAGGGCTCCAGCGTGACAAACAATTCGCAATCATTTAGCCGGTAATTGCCAAGCAATTGAGCGGCGGCACGCAGGGCAACGATTTCCGCATGGGCACTCGGATCATGCGCACCGATCGGCGCATTTGCGCCCGTGGCGATCACCTGCCCGTTTCGCACCACGACGGCGCCGACTGGCACCTCGGCAAGCGCGGCTGCGGCGCGCGCTTGCGCCAGTGCGACTTGCATGAAATCACCATCTGCCAGGGGTGGCATGTTTGTCACTGCTTGTCGTCGGGCACGGTGCGTGGCGCCTGGATGACGGCCTCCAGCGCCTGCTTGTATTGTTGTGGCAGGTCCTTGGAAACCGGCGCCGCGGCATTGGTAGTCCCATCCGGGCCTGACACCAGAGCCGGCGGCTGCAAGGGTGCGCTCTGCTTCACGGCTGAGAGTTGTTGCCGGATCAGCAGGCCCGTGACGACCAGGGCCAGCAACAGGCCGGCCAAGCCGAACAATCCTTTCATGCCCCGCCACCGATGCCCAGCCGCTCCATCCAGAGGGCCAGCGCGCGTTCGTTGTCATTGCCAACCTCATAGAGCGACTTCATCTTGGCATGTGACTCGGGCCGGTGCTGGTTGATCTTGATTTTGGTTTGCAAATCCGTCACGCGAAGTTCAAAACCAACAATCCCGGCAAGCATCTTCTGCGCAAAGTCGGCGCCCAACCCCCGCCACTGCTGTGCAAATGGAGGCTCATGGTCGCCAATCAGTTTCTTGAGCAAGCGGTCTTTCGCATCGGGTTCGTCAATCAGCACAGCCTCAACCTTGCAGTGCACCGCCAGATAGTTCCAGGTTGGCACCCGCGCCAGATCCGGATAAACCTTGGGCGACAGATAGGCATTTGGACCCATGAAGGTCACCACGGCTTGCGGTCGGTCCCGCAGGTATTGCCAATGCCCGTTACCCCTGGCGCAGTGACCCAGTAACACCAGTGTCTCGCCCCGTTCCTCCAAATGCAGGGGAAGGTGGGTGACAAAGGGCGAACCCGCTTCGTCCAGGCTGATCAGGCTGGCAAACGGATGCTCACGCATGAGCATCCGCGCCTGGCTGCGATCCTCTGACTTGAATTGTGCGGGCAGGTACATGGCGTCACGCCGACACGGCCAGCATGCAATAGGCGGCAAGCTTGTTGCCATCGAGATCGCGGAAATAGGCGCCATAAAAATTGTCGTCACGCAAACCGGGTGCGCCTTCGTCCGCGCCGCCCAGTGCCAGCGCCTTGGCGTGCAGCGCCTGGACTTGGGCCGCGTCTTTGGCGAGCAAGGCAACCATGTCGCCATTGCCGGCCGTTGCCACCTTCCCATCAAACGGTCGCATGACACAGAACATGGGCTTACCTGGCGTCGTGCCCCACCCGATGCCACGATCCATCTCGAAAAAATGCCGGGCGCCCAGTATGGCAAAAAGTTCGTCGTAGAAAACGGTGGCGCGCGCCAGATCATTGGTGCCAATACAGGTGTATCCGATCATGAAAACTCCTTCAGGGTAGGCAAACAAAAGCGATCAGGTTATTGCTTATTCCCACTCGATCGTCGCCGGTGGCTTGCTGCTGACATCATAAGTGACGCGGTTGATGCCGCGCACTTCATTGATGATGCGGCTCGACACTTTCTTGAGCAGGGCGTAGGGCAACTCAGCCCAGTCAGCGGTCATGAAGTCGCTGGTCTGCACTGCGCGCAGGGCCACGACATAGTCGTAGGTGCGTCCATCACCCATTACGCCCACGCTCTTGACCGGCAGGAATACCGTAAAGGCCTGGCTCGTCAGGTCGTACCAACTCTTGCCGCTTTCCTCGTCGATGAAATTGTGCAACTCCTCGATGAAGATGGCGTCGGCGCGACGCAACAAGTCGGCGTATTCCTTCTTCACTTCACCCAGAATCCGCACCCCCAGTCCCGGACCCGGAAACGGATGGCGGTACACCATGGTGTGCGGCAGGCCCAGGGCCACGCCGAGTTCGCGCACCTCGTCCTTGAACAACTCGCGCAGAGGCTCTAGCAGTTTGAGTCCCAATTGCTCAGGTAGGCCACCCACGTTGTGGTGGCTCTTGATGACCACCGCTTTCTTGTTGCCAGCGCCACCGGACTCGATGACGTCGGGATAGATGGTGCCCTGTGCCAGCCAAGCCACATGGCGCGACTGATCGCTCTTGAGCTTGCCCGCCTCACTCTTGAATACCTCGACAAATTCGCGGCCAATGATCTTGCGCTTGGCCTCCGGATCACTGACCCCGGCCAGTTGTCCCAGGAATTGATCTGCTGCGTCGACCCGGATCACCTTGGCATGCAGCTTCCCGACAAACATCTCCATCACCATGTCGCCCTCGTGCAGGCGCAGCAGGCCATGGTCGACAAAAACGCAGGTCAGCTGATCGCCGATGGCGCGATGGATCAGTGCTGCAGCGACGGATGAGTCAACACCACCCGAGAGGCCGAGAATGACCTCTTCCTGGCCGACCTGGGCGCGAATTTTTTCGACCGCCTCGCTGATGTAGTCGCCCATGATCCAGTCCGCACGGGTGCCGCAGATGTCGAGCACAAAGCGCTCCAAAATCGCAGCACCGCGCTTGGTATGGGTCACTTCCGGATGAAACTGGACACCGTAGAAACGCCGCTCTTCATCGGCCATTCCGGCAATCGGACAGCTGTCAGTGCTGGCCATCAACTTGAAGCCGTGTGGCAATTCAGTGACCTTGTCGCCGTGACTCATCCAGACTTGCAGCATGCCGTGGCCCATCGGCGTTGCATAGTCCTGGATACCGTCGAGCAACTGGGTATGCCCATGCGCACGTACATCGGCATGACCGAACTCGCGCAACGTGCTGGGTGCGACCAGTCCTCCGAGTTGCACCGCCATCGTAAACATGCCGTAACAAATGCCCAGCACCGGGATGCCGAGTTCGTACACCAGTTTCGGGGCACGCAGCTCGTGTTCTTCGTAGGTGCTGGCGTGGCTGCCGGACAGGATGATGCCCTTGAGCATGCCGTCGCGGGCATAGGCGCGCAGCCAATCCTCGCTCACGTCACATGGATGAACCTCGCAAAACACATGCGCCTCGCGGACGCGCCGCGCAATCAGTTGGGTAACCTGGGAACCGAAGTCAAGAATGAGAATTTTTTGGTGCTGCATTGTTAGAAGGGATTTTCGAGTACCTTGTGCCTGATATCAGGAACACCGTGGAACCGGCTAAGCCGGGCCACAGGTGTTGCCCCCTGCAAGGGGGGTGGCGTAGCGACACGCAGTGCGCGAAGCCTGGGGGTGAGCCAGTGTCGCCGCCGGGCCGCCCCAAGGCGAAACAGCCCCCTCGGGGGGCAGCGCCGTACGCGAAGCGACAAGCGTGAGGTCATCATTCCGCCCGGTAGTTAGGCGCTTCTTTAGTGATCTGCACGTCGTGCACATGGCTTTCGCGAATACCTGCCGTCGTGATCTCGACAAACTCGGCCCGGGCCTGAAGCTCATCGATCGTCGGGCAGCCACAGTAGCCCATGCTGGCGCGCACGCCACCGGCCATCTGATACACGATGGCCACCATGGAGCCCTTGTAGGGCACGCGCCCTTCAATGCCCTCTGGCACCAGTTTGTCGGCGTTGGGGTTACCGGTGGTGGATTCCTGGAAATAGCGGTCCGCACTGCCCTGCTGCATGGCACCAATGCTGCCCATGCCGCGGTAACTCTTGTAACTACGGCCCTGAAACAGGATCACTTCGCCCGGTGCTTCTTCGGTACCGGCAAACATGCTGCCCATCATCACGCTGTTGGCACCCGCCGCCAGGGCCTTGGAAATATCGCCGCTGTAGCGAATGCCACCATCGGCAATCAGCGGAATGCCGCTGCCCCTGAGCGCCGTGGCCACATTGTCAATCGCCATGATCTGCGGCACACCCACGCCAGCGACGATGCGCGTGGTGCAAATTGAGCCCGGCCCAATGCCAACCTTGACCGCATCGGCGCCGGCTTCGGCCAGCGCCAGTGCCGCCGCCCCGGTGGCGATGTTGCCGCCAATCACGTCAATCTGCGGGTAATTGCGTTTGACCCAGCGTACGCGCTCGATCACGCCGTGGCTGTGGCCGTGCGCTGTGTCCACCACGATGGCGTCAACACCGGCACGCACCAGCGCCTCAACGCGCTCCTCGGTCCCTTCACCGACGCCAACCGCAGCACCGACGCGCAACTTGCCCTGGGCGTCTCGCGCGGCGTTTGGAAAACTGGTCTGCTTGGTGATGTCCTTGACAGTGATCAGGCCCTTGAGTTCAAAGGCATCGTTGACCACCAGCAGACGCTCGATTTTGTACTGGTTAAGCAGTACCTTGGCCTGCGCCAGCGTGGTGCCATCGGGCACCGTGACCAGTTTGTCGCGCTGCGTCATGATGTGGCTGACGGGCAGGTCATAGCGGGTCTCGAAACGCAGGTCGCGCCCAGTGACAATGCCCACGACTTTGCCGCTGTCAAGAACCGGGAATCCGGAGACGCCAAGTTGCTCCGACAAATCCATCACCTGGCGCACGGTGTGCTGGGGCGTGATGACGACCGGATCGCGTAACACGCCGGATTCGTAACGCTTGACCTTGGCCACTTGGGCCGCCTGCTCCTGCGGTGAAAGATTCTTGTGAACGATGCCGATACCGCCCTCCTGCGCAATGGCAATCGCCAACCGCGCTTCGGTAACCGTGTCCATGGCAGCTGAAACCAGGGGCAGGTTCAATGCAATATTGCGGGAAAAACGGGTCGCGAGGGATGTGTCCTTGGGCAGGACCTGGGAGTACGCTGGCACCAACAGGACATCGTCGAAGGTGAGCGCTTTGCCAATGAGGCGCATGTTCTTGGGCTCCAAATCGCCAATTGTACCCACGCCGGCTTGCCCAAGTCATTCCCGAATGATGAAAAACCGACACACCGGCAGGCCAAAGGTGCAGCGCGCTTGAACGAAAAACGCAGCGCACGCTAAACTCACGCATGAACCAAATTCAAGCTTTCCTGCTCGCCGCAGTCTGCTGTGCATCAATGAATGCCGCAGCCCAGTGGCAATGGCTCGACAAGGACGGGCGCAAGGTATTCAGCGACCGCGCACCGCCGCCTGAGGTCCTGGAAAAAGACATTCAAAAGCGCCCGGCCCCGCGGACCCCCGCCTCGGCCCCGGCTCCGCAAGCCGAAGCCAGCGCCCCGAAATTAAGCGGCGTTGACAAAGAGCTGGTGGAGAGGAAAAAAAAGGTCGACGAGGCCGAAGTGGCCAGGCGCAAGGTTGAACAGGATAAATTTCTTGCGGCCAAGGCCGAGAACTGCAATCGCGCCAGGCAGGCCAAGACCAGCTACGAATCCGGCCAACGCATTGCCCAGATCAACGATAAAGGTGAGCGTGAAGTCATGGATGCTGCCAGCAGGGCTGCAGAACTCAAGCGGATTAACGCGATCATCGAATCCGACTGCAATTAGCCGCCGCTCAGTGGTGCGAGCTCAATAGCCGGCCTTGGCGCCGGCCCTCTTGCGGACAAATAACCCAGCGGTACGGGCGCCCTGGCGCACAAAGCGCTCACGCCGCGCAATTTTTGGGTCGACTCGGAGTGGCCGGTAGATTTCGAGGCGGTCATTCTCGCGCAGGGTCTGTTTCAGGCTCACCTTACGCCCCCAGATGCCCAAGACAGCTTTGTCCAAATCAATGCAAGCGAAGCTTTGCAGCAGGCCGCTGGCCTGAATCGCCTGCCCAACCGTGCAGCCCAACGCCAGTTGGAGATGAACTTCACGCACATCCCGCGGTGCTGGCGAGTAAACAAGCAATACCTGAATCAGCGCTTCAACCGCCATAAACCTGTCCCGCACGCTTGACAAAGGCGTCGACCATGCTGCCGGCAATCTTGTCGAACACCGGGCCCACCAGTTTGCTCAACGTGCTGTTGTCAAAACCGTAGTGCAGGATGAGCTCAACGCGGCAGGCGCGCTCATCGCCCAGGGGCTTGAAATTCCACTCGCCGTCGAGCCGCGAAAACGGACCATTGACCAGATTGATGCGCACCTGGCGGCCTGGCAGGTGTTCGTTGCGCGTCGTCCAGGTGTGGCGCACGCCACTGAAAGCGATGCCAATTTCGGCCGTCATGCCGCTCTCATCCGTACTGACCACGCGGGCCTGATCGCACCAGGGAAGGAACTGGGGATAACGCTCGACGTCCGTCACCAACGCGTACATTTCCTCGGGGCTGTACCAGATCAGGACGGACTTCGTTACGGTTTTCATAGAATGGGGCTTGCGCGGGATTGTAGACAAGCCTTGTACGCATCACTTACATCCCCACATTTGACCCCATGGCCAAGAAACCCGAAACCGCTTCCCGCATTGCCGACAACAAGAAGGCGGCCTACAACTACTTCTTTGAAGAGCGTTTTGAGGCCGGCTTGGTGCTTGAAGGTTGGGAAGTCAAGTCGCTGCGCGAGGGCAAGGTGCAGTTGACCGATGGCTATGTGGTGATTCGCAATGGCGAACTGTTCCTCATCGGCCTGCAGATCAACCCGCTGGGCACGGCCTCGACCCACATCAGTCCGGACAAGACGCGCACCAAGAAGCTTCTGATGCACAAGGAAGAGATCAAGCGCCTGATCGGCAAGGTTGAGCAGAAGGGCTACACCCTGGTGCCGCTCAATCTGCACTGGAAAACCGGCAAGATCAAATGCGACATTGCGCTGGCCAAAGGCAAGGCCGAGCACGACAAGCGTGACACCATCAAAGACCGTGAAGGCAAGCGTGAGGTGGAGCGGGCCATGAAAGGCCGCAACCGGTAATTCCATTTCCAAATCATCCCTGTCGTTGTTGCTTCGCCTTGCCGTGCTGAAGCACTGTCCGCCGCTGCGCGCCTAGACAGGAATAATTTGGAAACTGAATAGGTCAGGTCAAATTGCGCAAGGGGTGCGCCCAGGCCGGCCACGGACTCTCGAAGAACGGCTCCACCATGGCGTCCGTCACGCCATCAACCGCGGCCGGTTGCCACTTGGGTTGCTGGTCCTTGTCGACCGCCAGGGCCCGGATGCCCTCCACCGTCTCGCTGTTGACACCCATGCGACCCAGATGCCAGGTATTGAAGCAGTGCCGCACCATGTCACGCTCCATGCGCAAATCATCGCCCAGCGACAGGCCTCTGGCACGACGAATCTGTGCCAGCACCACATGCAGCATCAAGGGCGAGCGCTTGCGCAACGTGGCTGCCGTGTGCTGCGCCCATGCATCGCCTGCCGCCTCCAGTGCCGCCAGGATGGCAGGAACTGACGGCAGCGAAAAATAGCGGTCAATCTGCGCTGTCAACTCGCCTGCCATCACCCCGGCGGGGATGCAATACCCGGCAATCCAGGTCTCGAGCGCCTGCGCCGCGTCCATGTCCAACTCAGCCAGGGTTTCCCAGGCCGATGCCAGTTGGTTCGGATCAAAACAGACATCGGCCAGGCCGAACGCCAGCGCCTGCGCGGCCCCGATCACGTCCCCGGTCAGAGCCAGCCATTCGCCGCCATGGCCGGGACAACGACTCAGGAAGTAGCCGCCCCCGACATCGGGAAACAGGCCGATATTGGTCTCCGGCATGGCCATCTTTGTGCGCTGCGTGACGATCCGTGTCTTTGCGCCCTGCGCGATACCCATCCCACCACCCATGACAATGCCGTCCATGAACGCGATGAAAGGCTTGGGATAGCTATGGATCAGGTGATTGAGGCCATATTCCTCGGTGAAAAAATCTTCCAGTTCCGGGTTGCCTGCCAGCGCAGCCTGATAGAAAAAGCGAATGTCACCGCCTGCGCAAAAAGCAGCGAATGGACCGCTCTTGCTGACGCCACGAATGGCCACGGCCCGGACCTGATCGTTGCCACGCCAGGCCAGCAAACAAGCGGTCAAGGCGCGAATCATGGCCAGCGACAAGGCGTTGAGCGCCTGCGGCCGGTTCAATGTGATGAAACCAACATGGCCGCGAACCTCGGCCAGCACTTCGACTTCCGCGTGCGGCATCGGCAAGGATTCGGTCTTCATTCTCTGCTTCTCCAAGCGATCAACTCGTTGCTCACCAGCGCGCCAATCACCAGCGCGCCGCCAATCAGCACCTGCAAACTCGGCACCTCGTTGGCGCCTAACCAGGCCAGCAGGATACCGAAAATCACCTCCAGCAAACCCAGCAGGGAAACTTCAGGAGCCTTGAGCACCCGCGCGCAAAGCACGGCCAGCGCAGAGGGAATCGCCAGTTGCACCAGACCCAGGCCCGCCAGCAAGATCAGGTCGTGCCCCGATGCCTGAAATGGAAAAGCCAGCGGCAAGGTCAGCAGGCACGACATGACGGCACCGATCAGGACCGCCGGAATCAGATCAACATCGTGCCCCTGGGCATGGGCATGCTGCGTCAGCGTCCAGTTGGCGGCGCCCGACACCGGCACCCCCAGGGCAACCAAGGTGCCAGCAAAACTGCCACCCTGCCCCATCTGGCTGCCGAACATATAGGCAATGCCAGCGCCGGCCCCGACAATGGCCAACCAGGTTCGCAGCGGGATACGGTGGCCGATGAAAATGCGCGCGCCCAGCGCTGTCAGCAAGGGACCGATCGACATGGTGACCAGCACGGTGGCGGTGCTGGTGAGCGTCAGTGCCAGCATAAAGAAGGTGAACATGCCACACCAGCAGACACCCGAGACCCACTGCGTCCAGCCGCTCTTGCGCATGCGAGCAAAGACGCCGCCGCCCTGAAACAGGGGCAGCATCACCAGCAGCACCAGCACGGTGAAGAAACTGCGCCAGAACGTCACCTCAAAGCTGCGGGCGTGTTCCAGATGGCGCGTCACCACCCCGGCGATGGACCACATCAGGGTCACCGCCACCATCAGGAGAACCGCGCGGTTATGAGTGAGCTTCAATCCGGTATTTGCTTACACTGGTCCGCGGTTGGCGCGCTTGCGCTCGTTCTCGGTCAAGTGGCGCTTGCGCAGGCGAATCGACTTCGGTGTAATTTCAACCAGTTCGTCTTCCTCGATGAACTCCACGCCGTATTCCAGCGTGCATTCAATCGGTGGCGTGATCTTGATCGCGTCTTCCTTGCCGCTGACGCGGAAATTGGTCAACTGTTTGGTGCGCGTGGCGTTCACAACCAGGTCATTTTCGCGGCTGTGGATGCCCACGATCATGCCTTCATAAACCGGATCATTGGCCTTGACAAACATGCGCCCCCGGTCATCGAGCTTGCCCAGCGCGTAGGTAAATATTTCACCTGCGTCCATGGAAATCAGCACGCCATTCTTGCGCCCGCCAATTTCACCCTTGAATGGCTCGTAGCTATCAAAGATGTTGGAGATCAAACCGGTTCCGCGTGTCAAGTTCAGGAACTCGTTGGTGAAACCGATCAGGCCACGTGCCGGAATACGGTACTCCAGACGCGCGCGCCCGCGGCCGTCGGATTCCATGTTGAACAGGTCACCCCGGCGCTCGCCCAAAGCCTGCATCACGCCACCCTGATGCTGCTCCTCGATGTCAACCGTCACCATTTCAATCGGCTCGTATTTTTCGCCGTTGACGACCTTGAACACCACGCGCGGCTTGGAGACCGCCAGTTCGTAACCTTCGCGGCGCATGTTTTCCAGCAGGATGGTCAGGTGCAGTTCGCCGCGACCCATGACTTCAAAAATGCCTTCTTCGCCGGTTTCCTTGACGCGCAGCGCCACGTTGTGCTGCAACTCCTTTTGCAAGCGGTCCCAGATCTGGCGGCTGGTGACGTACTTGCCTTCACGCCCAGCCAGCGGGCTGGTGTTGACGCAAAAGTTCATGGTGAGGGTGGGCTCATCGACCTTGAGCATGGGGAGTGCTTGAGGCGTGAGGGGATCGGTCACGGTCACACCAATGCCAATGTCTTCGATGCCGTTGATCAGCACGATCTGCCCAGGACCCG